>NZ_JH600070.1:3083251-3430583 GCF_000245015.1 Beggiatoa alba B18LD
TTGGGAATAGCGGGCTGTTGAACTTTATCGAGGATTAAGCGGTGAATAGTGCGTTCACACAAATACTCAGTAATTTCCTTGCGCGTGTAATACGCACCGAAGGCTTTTTGATTGATATATTTCTCAAAGATATAGCCTAAAACATCGGGATTAATCTCGTTATCATCACCTGTGGGCGAATCATCCAAACTCCATGAATAACCTTGAAAAAGCTCAAACAATCGACTAAAAGCGACATCAGCAATTTGAATTTGATAGGTTTCCTCCAAATGATGCGGAAGAAATAAACCACCGTTTAAATAAGGAATTTTGCCTAAAATTTCGGCATTTTCGCGCTCATGTTCAGGTTTAGCGAAACCTTCAAAAAACAGACGTTGGAGAAAACCTTGATAAAAATTATCGGTTTTCTGTTTTTGGCTGTCTGCGAGTTTATCGAGTAAATACTCTCGATTACCGTTGTCTAAAAAGCCTTTTTTCTGCAAAAACCAGATAAACATCAACCGATTAAGCAACACCGAAGCATACCAACGACGCGCCCGCTCATCGTTAATCCCTTCAATATCAATAACAAAGTTTTCTAAAAAACTCGCAAATTCGGCATAAAACTTTTTCGTCACAGGCTCGATATCGAGAGCTTTTCTCAACCGCTCGAGAACTTCGACGAGCGGTAAATTACCTGAATCATCCAACTCAGAAAAATCGACCATCAGCGGAACGAGCTTATTCACCAGCGCGTCGCCTGACTGTCCGCGAAAATAGGTATGTTCACGTGGTAGCAGTTTATTTTTTTCACGTTTAGCCCAGAAAAAAATCGCTTGCGTTTCCTTATCGGTAAAAATCAACACATGCTCGACGCTATAATTCTCCGTGATTTCCTGCGCGATAGCTTGACGTTGTTTCGCGGATGGTAAGGCTTGCACCGTATAAACGGTGACTTTTCCCAAATAAGCGATGGCTTGGCAGGGATAAATTTGCGTTTCAATCTCCAGCTCAAAAACTTTCCGCGCCCGATTCCAGCCGAGTTCCTCAAACAGCGCATTAAAATTGAATTGTTGAATAGCTTGGCGTAGCGGGGGAATATTGAGCATGATAGACTTCTGTAGGTTATGGATTTAAGGGGATTTTAACCTAATTAAAAGATTGTCTGAATCAGAATTTTCAGGATTAAACACTGTCTGAATCAGAATTCACAGAATTAACAGAATTAGCAGAATTAAAAACAATTAAAAACATAATTTTTTATTCTTTTAATTTTCTTGTCTTTTTAATTCTGAAAATTCTGTTAATTCTGAAAATTCTGATTCAGACAATGTTTAATTCTGCTAATTCTGATTCAGACAAAAAAAGACCTGCTAGGTTTTCAAAACCTAGCAGGTCTCTGTTTTATTTTATAAAACTCGCCGAATTCAAGTTAACCCATTTTTACGGGGTTTCATGATGGAAACGGTGGAATACGGCTTGCGCCTATTCCACCCTACAAACGAGCAAATTTAAAACATTGCACAAAAAAAGACGAGTGGTTTAGTGCTCGTGTTTTTCTTTAAACTCATCATGACAGCCTTTACAGGTTTTACCTACTTCGGCAAAAACGGGTTTGATAGCGTCTAAATCGCCTTTTTTGGCAACTTCCGCTAATTTTGCAGAGCCGTCTTCTAACGCCTTCATGTCTTTTTCAAAGTCTGCCCAATCTTTCCAAATTTCTGGTTTAGCCGCTGTTTTGGTTTTGGATTTGTCCATTGCGGAATCAGGTAAGTCTTTGAAACCTTCAAGCGGTAACTGGGCTAGCGTTGCAACATATCCCGCACGTTTGGCAAATTCTTCGGCATTAAATGGGATTTCTCCTTTTACCATGCCAGCCATCCGTTTGAAATTCCATGCAATCCCTGAAAACGCACCTTTACGGTATTCAATTGCATCATGAATAGGGTCTTCAGCGGCTAATACGCTTGTGCTAATGCCAACAGCGAGTAAACCTGCAATGCTCATCTTGACCAGTTTTAGCATGAGTATCTCCTTATAATGAGTGGGATTTTTGACTGATAAGCGTCTTTTAGTATCAGCCTAACAAAGAAATAACCTTGTTTTAACTATGGGCTATTTTTTTGTTTCAAAGTCTTATTGTAAATAAAAAATGTGAATGGACTATTAAGGATTTTTAATTATCGAACATTTTTTTATGTAATATCCCATTGATGCACGGCTAATCCTGTTGTTTGTTGATTTAGGTAGGCTTGTGTGAGTGCGTTCATGTCACGTCCATATTTGGTGACAAATGCTCGTTGCCAACCCGCGCCATTTTGGCAACTTTTCACTCGTTCCGCGATGATTTGTAGATAGCCTTCGCTGTCGCTTTTGTCGATGCCTAGAGAAATTAAGCCTTGTTGGGCAGTGGGGAGAAAGTCTTCAAGAATAAGGCGTGTTAGGGGGAGGCGTTTATTATTCAGCCATGTCATTTGGCTGGCGAGTCCGTAGCGTGCGGCGGAATAGAAGTTGTTGCGGGTGATGCTAAAGGGGAGTTGTGTTTCTAAAGGGGTTGGTGCGTTTAGCCATGCGTGGACAAGCCCGACGAAGAATGCAAGATTTGCAATGACATCGATAATACTTGTTCCGCTGGACATGGTGCGGTGTTCTAGGCGTAAGTGGGGTTTTCCGTCAGCAAAGCCAATTAAGGGACGATTCCATCGCCAAATTGTGCCGTTGTGTAGGCGTAAATGTGGGAATTCGCCGACAATGCCTGTGGTCGCTAGGGGGTATAAAACGGGGTAGTGTTCTAAATTTTCGATAAAGAGTTCTTCGATGGAGTGTTGTATGTAACCAGAGCCAAAGCTAACCCGTTTTAAGTTGCCTTCGGCAAGTCCTGATACGCCTCCTAGTTCAACGGATTTTTCAAATAGGGGGATGCGGGTCTCGTCCCACAGGTCTTTTCCGAGAAAATAGGGGGAGTTTGCAGCAATGGCAACCATGGGCGCGGAGGCTATCATCGCGGCATTGAATAGGCGACGGCTGTGTATTGGGGCAACTTGGAGATGGACTTGTAACGCCATGGTCGATGCTTCTAATAGGACATCGTGGTGTTGTAGTAATAGGCGTTCATGTCCTTGAATGTCAACAAGTAGGGGTCTTTCGTGGCGAACTTGGAGCACTTGTTGATGTAGTCGGTAGTAACGTTGGGTCGGGGTCATGTTGGTTAGACGCAACGCGGTTTCAGGCAAGCTGGGTAGGATGCCGATAAGGAGGAGTTGGCTATTTAGTGATTGGGCGACGCTTTGGCAGGTTGCCCATGTGGCTTGTAGTTCGCGGTGCATGGTGCGCAGGGCTGAACCTGAGAGTAAACGCGGGGTATTGTTCAGTTCTATGTTAAACGTTGCAACTTCGGGGACAACATTGGCGGCGTAGTTGAGTCGGTCTAAAAAGGCTTGGTTGATACAAGCGGGTTGAAGGTTGGGGTGAATTAAGCAGGCTTCTAGTTCTAAACCGCCAATATTTTCAACGGCATCAAACGCTCCTGCACGAAGTTGTTCATCAAGAATGGCGGTTTCTTCGCGCAAGCGATATTGAAATTCTAAATAATCTTGCCCTGTAACGTTGGGCGTGACAGACGACGGTTCGTTCATTTACGCTTAAACACCTTCAGGATTTTGCGAGGGTAATACTTGCGCTAAACCAGTAGCGACTTGGGTCTGGCAGTGTTCGGCGAGGGCTTTACGGCTGGCAAAATCACTGCCTTTGATGGCGGGATGGATAATAATTTGTATGGTTGCTGAACGTAAGCCTGCAACGCGGAAAAAATGGGTTGTCAGTGGGGTATCGTCATACCATGCGTAGTAATCTCGTAGGGCTTGATTCATTTCGATGCCGTTGCAATGGGTGTAAGCCACTGTAATGGGGTGTACTAGGGGGGCGTTTTCGCCTTCAGTTTCTACAACCCGAAATAAAGCACTTTTGAACGGTAAAACATGGCTACCGTTGCCACTTGTTCCTTCAGGAAATAAGATTAAATTGCGTTGGGTGTTTAATGCATTTTCCATTAAAGATAGGTGATTTTTAACTTGTAGGCTTACTCGTTCAATAAATAGGGTGTCTTGTAATTTTGCCAAACCACCGAGCAAAAACCAGTTTGCTACTTCTGCTTTAGCAACAAAAGAGCCTCTTAAAACCCCACCTAAGATGATGATATCTAAGTAAGAAACGTGATTAGCGATAAATAGGAGTGTTTTATTGGGTGTCGTTTCCCCTGAAACTTTTATATTCAGCCCAAGAATACGGCAACAGCCTCGATGGAAAATCATCGGTAGCCAGAGTTTATCTTTAAATTTAAAGAGCAGTAGAATAACTTGTAAACTTGCAAGGCTTAAACTCCAGATTAAAAACAGCAAAATACGAAAGCTTGCACGCAATGCTGATGGGGTGGGCTGTTGACTCAAGGGAAGTTCCTTATAAAAAGCAGTGGTGAGGCGATTAATTTAATAGAAAGCCTATTTTTTTGCTATAAGCCTTTTTATCCCATTAAAAAAACTGATAAATCATTTTTCATCCATTCAGTAGATATTATACGACGATGGGTAAGTAAATCCCCCTATATTGCAATCAAATTTTGTAACAGGAATGTTACATAGTGTTATTTTCATTGTCTCATAGCTGGGACGACTGCTCTTGAAAGCTTTATAAGATTTTCCGCTAAAAAGTCGCTTTCATAGGGAAGTAATCGGGCATTTTGCACTTTTTACGGTATTGGCATTTATATTGCTCTTTTGGGTAAGCTCAGTCGCTCTTGTCTAAAGCCATTGGGCGATATATAAGCTACAACATATTATAAAAAAGGAGTGTAGAGTGAAAATATCATTCATAAACAAAACCCTACGTTATTGTATTAGTGCTGCATTATTAACAGGTTCAATGGCATTTGGTACTCAGGTTGCTTTTGCTAAACCAGTTACTGATGAAGATATTGCCAATGATGCAAAAACAACTGACCAAATTGTTACTTATGGTTTAGGCACACAAGGGCAACGTTTTAGTCCCTTAACGCAAGTGAATAAAGACACGGTTGCCGACTTAGTGCCTGCATGGTCATTTTCTTTCGGTGGTGAAAAACAGCGCGGTCAGCAAGCGCAACCGTTAATTTTTGACGGTAAAATTTATGTCACTGCTTCTTATTCCCGTTTATTCGCCATTGATGCGGCAACAGGTCAGGAAATATGGGAATACGAGCATCGTTTACCTGATGGCATTATGCCCTGTTGTGATGTGATTAACCGTGGTGCTGCGTTATACGATAACTTAATTATTTTTGGCACATTAAACGCTGAATTAGTCGCTTTAGACAGAGAAACAGGCAAAAGAGTCTGGAAAGAAGTTTTAGGCGATTATAAAGCGGGTTATTCTTTCACTGCCGCGCCTACCATTGTTAAAAATATGGTCGTCACAGGGATTTCTGGCGGTGAATTCGGTGTTGTGGGTAAGGTAGAAGCCCGCGACGCTAAAACAGGTAAATTAGTGTGGTCACGCCCTACTGTTCAAGGACATATGGGTTATTTGAATGGTAAAGAAAACGGCATAACCGGTGGCGACTTACCCATGACGTGGGAAGGCGATATGTGGAAAACAGGGGGCGGTGCACCTTGGTTAGGTGGAACTTATGACCCTGAAACCAATTTGATTTTCTACGGCACTGGCAACCCTTCCCCTTGGAATGCGCACACCCGTCCCGGTGATAACCTCTTTACCTCCTCTACTCTCGCGCTTGATGCTGATACAGGCGTGATTAAATGGTTCTATCAAACTACCCCGCATGATGGTTGGGATTATGATGGTGTCAATGAGTTCATTCCTTTTGATTTAGAAAAAGACGGCAAAATCATTAAAGCGGGCGCGAAAGCTGACCGTAATGGCTTTTTCTATATCTTAGACCGTACCAACGGCAAATTGCTCAATGCAACGCCTTTTGTCACCCAAATCGGTTGGGCAAAAGAAATCAACATTGAAACAGGTAAACCCGTTGAGACAGGCAACCGTCCTGGTAATCCTGCTGATGCTAAAGGCGATGATAAAAAAGGGACTCCCGTTTTTGCCGCCCCTTCTTTCTTAGGGGGTAAAAACTGGATGCCTATGGCATACAACCCTAATACCAAACTGTTCTATGTTCCCGCCAATGAATGGAGCATGGACTTATGGAACGAGCCGATTACCTATAAAAAAGGGGCTGCCTACTTAGGTGCAGGCTTTACCGTTAAATTACTCCATGAAGACTACATCGGCGCGTTACGTGCCATTGACCCCACCACAGGCAAGATTAAATGGGAATATAAAAACGTCGCGCCTATGTGGGGCGGTGTTTTAACCACAGCAGGCGGTTTAGTCTTCACAGGTACACCTGAGGGTTTATTTAAAGCCTTTGATGCCGAAACAGGCAAAGAACTCTGGTCATTCCAAACAGGGTCAGGCGTGATTGGTATCCCCGTCACTTGGGAAACAAACGGCGAACAGTTTATTGCCGTTAACTCTGGTTGGGGTGGTGCTGTGCCTTTATGGGGTGGTGAAGTGGCGAAGAAAATCAAAAACTTCAACCAAGGTGGTAGTTTATGGGTTTTCAAATTACATAAACCTGCTGCTAAACCCGCTGCTGAAAAAACAGCCGCTAAATAAACCTGTTTAGGTAGGTCGCGATAACGCGGAGATGTTCTTCACCAGAATATCTCCGCCTAAATCCCTAATATCTTGTTGACCTCAACTAAAAATCTGCCTTGTTAATTTGTTTTGATGGAGTTATTGCTTGTCATGAAGAAGTTTGTAAATACCCTGAAGCTGGTACTGGCGTTCTGTGCCTTCTTACCTGCCCTGAGCTTTGCTCACGGTGATGTCACCCCACAAAAAATTGACATCACTGGTTTAAAAACCATTAAAGAAATTAACCCAGACCTCCCCGAAGGCGAATGGTTAACCGCTAACCCTTATCGAAATAATGAATCAACTACTAGAGCAGTAGAAATTGGCAAACTCGCCTATGGACAAAACTGTGCTATGTGTCACGGTTTAGAAGTTGTTTCTGGCGGTATTGCGCCTGACTTACGCCGTTTAACCCACGATGCCGAAGGTGATGAATGGTTTACCTACCGCGTCAAAGAAGGTTCTGTTCGTGATGGTCGTGTATATATGCCTAAAATGGCAGAAAAATTAAGCCAAGAAGGTTTATGGGCAATTTGGACCTACATTGAAAGCGTTTGTACAGAACCTGATCGCGCTGACTGTGTGAAATAACCATGCAAAGATATCTTGGATTACTCCTTAGCATTTGTTGCCTTGTTCTCAGTAGTGCATTTTCACAGGCTGACACACTAGAACATATTAAGGAAAAAGGCACATTACGCATTGCAGTGTACAAGGATTTTCCACCCTATTCCTATGTGGACGGCGGACAACTCAAAGGCTTTGACGTAGAGTTAGGACGCGCAATTGCAGAAAAACTCGGATTAAGCACTGATTACATGCAGATTGTTGCTGGTGAAAATACCGACGACGATTTACGCAATGCTATCTGGAAAGGACATTATTTAGGCGGTGGTACGGCGGATGTTATGCTCCGCGTCCCCTATGATGCTACCTATGCAGAAAAAAATGACAAAGTCAGCATTTTTGCACCCTATGCGCAAGAAGAAATCGTCCTTGCCTATGACCCTGCAAAAATTCCAACCTTGTTTAACTTACAAATTCTTACCAACCATAAAGTTGGTGTAGAAACTGACAGCATTTCCTCCTTCTTCCTTACAGGTATTATGGGAGGCATACTGACCAAAAGTGTGACCCACTATCTGGACTTTATGGAAGCGGTTGACGACCTCAAAGCGGGCAAACTCTCCGCTGTGATGGGAATGCGCAGCCAAGTTGAAAGCCGTTTAGCCGACAAAATGGATGCATTCAAAATTGAAGCAATCCCCATGCGTGGGATGAATAGTGCTTGGCAAGTCGGTCTTGCAGTCACCGCAGATAACAGCGAGCTTGCCAAAACCCTAACTGTCGTGATGAACACCCTCAGACAAGAAGGCGTATTAAAGACACTCGCCAATAAGTATCATGTCACTCCTGTAGAACCCAGTGAAAAACAAGCAGCTACTACCAATAACTAAGCCGCTTACATGTTAAAACCTGTTTACATTTGAGTTCTCCGATGAGATTAATTTCTCAACTCAACTTCTTGGTGCGTCTTATGGCGCACCTTCTTTTTATTTCTAAGGACTAAAAAAACCATGAAACTATCACGCACGCTGTTGATTGGTTTGGTTGCAGCAAGCTCCTGTTTATTGACAGGCACAAGCATGGCAACTGAAACGGATGAACAACAAACAGATATCCTCTTACTCATCAGCCGTAGCGGTTGCCTAAACTGCCACGACTTAACCCCCAAACCCGCCAAAGAAGCAGGCGCGTTACCCTTTGGTCCGCCCTATGTCGAAGTTGCCAAACGCTACAAAGACGACCCCAAAGCCATAGAAACTCTCTTAAATACTGTTAAACATGGTAGTAATCCCTATAGTAGCCACTGGAAAGACAAAGTTAGTGGTATCGCTATGCCACCGATGGTCACTGTCAGCGAAGCGGATGCAAAACGCCTTTTAACATGGATTCTTGCACTTGACGACAAGACCGCCACCGCCGCTGAAGAACAACTTTCAGGACAAAAAGTCCCTGTTGTCCATAAAGAAGAAAATGAAAAAGAAATTCTTCTCCTTATCAGCCACAGCGGTTGCTTAAACTGCCACGATTTAACCCGCCAAACCACCAGCAAAGAAGGCAACCCCATGCCCTTTGGTCCGCCCTATGTCGAAGTTGCCAAACGCTACAAAGACGACCCCAAAGCCTTTGACATGCTATTAAACACCGTCAAAAATGGTAGTAATCCTTATAAGAGCCATTGGAAAGACAAAGTCAGCGGTATCGCCATGCCGCCGATGGTCACTGTGAGCGAAGAAAACGCCAAACGCCTCTTAAAATGGATACTCTCCTTAGATGACGCAAAAGCCAGCCACGCTGAAGCCGTTTTAGCAGGTAAAGAACAACCTGCAAACTAATCTGTAACTATTAAAAATACAGCTTAATCTGGTCGTTAAAGCTGAAACTTGAGGCGTAAAATAGTACTAACTACTTTACGCCTTATAAGTTTATAATTTACAAAAGTTTACAGGATACATCCCCATGCCCGCCCCCCCCCAAAGTCGCCGAAAAAACCGCGTGACAAAAGCGAGAAAAAAAAGCCCGAACACGACCCCAGCTATAAACGCTTTTTCTCCCATCCTGAGATGGTAAAAGACCTGTTAGAAGGCTTTGTCGCAGAAGAATGGGTTAAAGAACTAGACTTTAAAACCCTAGAAAAAGTCAGCGGACAATTTACCAGCCACGACCTCCGAAGCCGTGACAACGACGTAATATGGCGAATTAACTGGCGCGACAAATGGCTATACATCTACATCCTGCTAGAATTTCAATCCAGCATCGACAAATACATGTCAGTGCGCTTCATGGTTTATATCGGCTTACTCTATCAAGACTTATTAGATGCCAAACTCATTGATGGCAAACTTCCCCCTGTATTGCCTATCGTCCTCTACAATGGACAAGCCAGATGGAATATGCCGTTAAACGTTTCCGAATTAATAGAACCTTCAACCCTTCAAAAATATCAACCTCAACTACACTATTTACTCATAGACGAAGGGATATATAACCCCACAGAATTATCGAACTTACACAACCTTGTCGCGGCACTCTTTCGCTTAGAAAAAGCCCAAACAGAACAAGAAGTGTCTGAAGTGATTAATTTACTCGTCACATGGCTACAAGAACCCGCACAACTAGAAATCAGAAAAGCCTTTGCGACATGGTTAGGGCGTGTTTATCTCCCGCATCATCTCCCAGAGGCAATAGTTCCAGAACTAATAGAGTTACAGGAGATAAATGTCATGTTAGCGGAACGTGTCGCAAACTGGTATGAATCAGGCATTCAAAAAGGTTTACAACAAGGCTTACAACAAGGTGTACAACAAGGGTTACAAAAAGGGTTACAACAAGGTGTACAACAAGGGTTACAAAAAGGCTTACAACAAGGCAAACTTGAAGGACTTATTGAAGGAGAAGTAAAAGGTATCAAAACCGCCTTATTAGCCATTTTAACCATGCGCTTTGGAGAAGTTTCCCCTGAAACCAAACAAGCTATTGATGCGATTCAAAAGCTAGAACACTTAGAACAACTAATGCATCAAGCCATTATTGTTGATTCCCTAATAACCTTCCAACAACTGCTTTTTTCTACACATTGAAGATTGCACTGCTTTTAAAAAATGGTTTGGAGATAAATGTCATGTTAGCGGAACGTGTCGCAAACTGGTATGAATCAGGTGTTCAAAAAGGTTTACAACAAGGCTTACAACAAGGTGTACAACAAGGGTTACAAAAAGGATTACAAAAAGGCAAACTTGAAGGGTTTATTGAAGGGGAAGCAAAAGGTATCAAAACCGCCTTATTAGCCATTTTAACCATGCGCTTTGGAGAAGTTTCCCCTGAAACCAAACAAGCTATTGACGCGATTCAAAAGCTAGAACACTTAGAACAACTAATGCGTCAAGCCATCATCATTGAATCTTTACCCCTATTCCAACAATTACTTTTTCTAAAAACATATTAATTTTTTAATCAATATGTTACTGCTGAAGGTTTTAATTCTGAAAATCCTGATTCAGACAACTTCATAAAAACAAATAAATCCCCCCAAAGGAGACCCCATGCGACTAAAACACGCTATTAGCTTACTATTCCTCCTCATTTCTCCCACACTCTGGGCAAACTCTCCCCCCCCTGATGACCCCTTAAAATCCGTGCAATGGGTCACTATGTACAACCTCTTTTTAAACAAACACCCCGTTATTTTTGATAATCATGTTCAAATCATTGCCCCCGATTCTGCGGAAGACTCCATGCATGTCCCTGTCGTTGTCAACGTCGACGGCTTAAATGACATTCAAGAAATTCTTATTTTTGCCGATTTTAACCCCCTTCCCAAAGTCCTACGCTTTATCCCCAATAACGCCCGTCCCTACATCGGTTTTCGTCTCAAACTCCAACAAGCAACCCCTGTGCGTGCGGCAGTTCTCACATCAACAGGTTGGCATGTTGGCGGTATTTGGGTTGATGCTACTGGTGGCGGTTGCACACTACCCAGCACAGGACGCACCACAGGCACATGGGAAACCACACTCGGACAAATACGCGGACGCTTATGGGCAGAACGCACCCCAGCGCGGGCTAAATTCCAAATCATGCACCCCATGGACACAGGACTAGCCAAAGGTATTCCAACCTTCCATTTAGAAAAAATCACCCTAGCCCAAACCGATGGAAAAACCGCACTAACCTTAGAACCTTTTGAACCTATTAGCGAAAACCCCATTTTTACTGTTGAACTAACCACCCCACAAACGACAATGATACTTAACGCCATTGACACCAACGGTAACGAATTCAAAGGAGAGCTAAAACAATGAGAAACTATCTATTACTCATCGGTCTCATCCTCTGTAATCCGCCTGTCAACGCAGTTAATTACACCCTCACCCCTGAAAAAATTGCCCCCGACACCTACGCTTTTATCGGCAAAACTGAAGACTTTAGCACCCAAAATGGCGGAAATATCATCAATACTGCGTTCATCGTCACCGATGCAGGCGTAATAATCATCGATACAGGCGTATCCCTGCGCTATGGCAAAGCCCAACGCACTGCTATCAGCACCATAACCGACAAACCTATTCTAAAAATCCTCCATACCAACTACCACCCTGACCGATTTCTAGGCAACCAAGCCTACAACAATGTCACCATTGCCGCCTTGCCCGCTACCATACAAGGTATGAAAGAACACGCCGAAGACTTCACTAACAATATGTACCGCATGATAGGCTCATGGATGCAAGGCACAGAAGCCCATTTCCCCACAGAAACACTACAAGCAGGCAAACTAACCATCGGCAACCATGTTTTACAACTTTATGCGTTACAAGGACATACTCCCGCTGATTTAATGATTTTTGACCAAACAACAGGTGTTTTATTTACAGGCGGTATTGTGTTTTATCAACGAATGCCAACAACGCCCAGCGTTACCCAACTGTCTGACTGGTTAGACGAATTAGACACGGTAGAAAAAATTCCGTTTAAAGTTTTATTCCCATCGCACGGCGTAGCGACAACGGATAAACAAGCGATAATTCAAACCCGCGACTATTTACACTGGTTACAAAAAACCTTAACAGATGCTGCGGAAGCAGGGCGTGATATGGCAGAAGTCATGCAAATACCCTTACCTGACCGCTTTATCACATGGGGCGTAGGACATCCTGAATTTGTGCGCTCTGTGGTACATCTTTACCCCACACTAGAAGTGAATAGCCTGTATTTGGAGGAATAAAACAATTCAAGTTCGACGAGTTTCTTTTATTGTCTGCATCAGGATTAGCAGGATTTAAAACCCTCAAACCAAAAAGTCAGGTGAATAACGCTTTTCAATCCTGAAAATCCTGTGAATCCTGATTTAGACAAAAAAAGACCTGTTAGGTTTTGAAAACCTAGCAGGTCTATTAGAATTAATCGAATTTTAAAAACTACTTGCAAAACTTAAGTTTATTCCACAGGAGGCGGTTGTTTTTGCGCCTCTCCCGCGCTCCGTTTCCCGCGTAGTAACTGTAAAACTGACATCACAACGCCAGAGAGTGCGTAGAGTAAAAAAGTCCCAAATAACATTTGTGAAGGACTGCTCGCAATCAAAACAATCACAATCACAATTAATAAAATGCTCATAAATGGCACTTTATCGCGGTCTATATCTTTAAAACTGCGAAAACGGATATTGCTGACCATTAAAAAACTCATCGAAACGGTGATGATTAACGCTAAATAATTCAATGTTTCGCCCGCAATTTGATAATCAGTTGCAACCCACACTAAGCCCGCCATCACTGCCGCCGAGGCAGGACTTGCCAAACCTTGAAAATAGGCTTTATCAATTTTACCCACATAAACATTAAAGCGAGCCAGACGCAACGCTGCCGCTGCCGTATAAACAAATGCCGCCAACCAGCCTAATTTGCCCAGTGATGACAATGACCATTCATACATCACTAAAGCAGGCGCAAGTCCAAAAGAGACTAAATCCGATAAGCTGTCGTATTCCGCACCAAAATGGCTTTGTGTATTGGTTAAGCGAGCGATACGACCATCTAGCCCATCTAAAACCATCGCGATAAAAATGGCTACGGCAGCGGCTTCAAAACGGTTGTTAATCGCGGCAATAATCGCGTAGAACCCCGCAAATAATGCGGCTGTGGTGAATAAATTCGGTAATAGGTAAATACCACGGCGACGGTGGGGAGGCGTGGGTGTTGAGGATTCTGGGGACATAGCGTCCTCACACGGTAGAAAAAGAAAGGAAGGGAAATAAATAAACCGCACACAGCCGAACTAACGCACTGTGTACGGTCTCAACACGGGTTTAGTTTTTGGAACGGTCAACTAAACGATTAGCTTTAATCCAAGGCATCATGCTACGTAATTTTTCACCGACTTGCTCGATTTGGTGTTCGGTCGCAATACGGCGAGAGGCTTTTAATGTTGCTGCGCCTGCTTGGTTTTCTAAAATGAATTCGCGGGCGAATTGTCCTGTTTGGATTTCTTTCAGGATTTTCTTCATTTCTTCTTTTGCAGTTGGGGGCACAACGCGAGGGCCACGAGTGATATCGCCATATTCTGCGGTGTTAGAAATGGAGTAACGCATATTTGCAATACCGCCTTCATACATGAGGTCAACAATAAGTTTTAATTCATGTAAGCATTCAAAATAAGCCATTTCAGGGGCATAGCCTGCTTCAACTAAGGTTTCGAAACCCGCTTGTACTAAGGCAGTTGTACCACCGCATAATACGGCTTGTTCACCGAATAAGTCGGTTTCAGTTTCTTCACGGAAAGAGGTTTCAATCACGCCTGCACGACCGCCACCGATAGCAGAGGCATAAGATAAAGCGATGTCGCGGGCTTTCCCTGATGCGTTTTGATGCACAGCGATTAAAGCAGGTACACCACCGCCATTGGTATAGGTAGAGCGCACTAAATGTCCAGGCCCTTTAGGCGCAATCATGATGACATCGAGTTCTGCACTGGCTTCAATTTGTCCAAAGTGGATGTTAAAGCCGTGGGCGAAGGCAATCGCTGCGCCTTTTTTCACATTGGGGGCGATGCTGTCACGATAGATTTTTGCTTGATGCTCGTCAGGCGCAAGAATCATGATTAAATCGGCAATTTTGGCAGCTTCTTCGACAGATTTAACGGTTAAACCTGCGTTTTCTGCTTTTTTGGCAGAGTCAGAGCCAGCCCGTAAACCAACAACGACGTTAACCCCAGAATCTTTTAAATTGTTTGCATGGGCATGACCTTGTGAGCCATAACCAATAATGGCAACTTGTTTGCCTTTGATTAAGGATAAATCAGCGTCTTTGTCGTAATAAATATTCATCATGATTGGTATTCTCTCCCAAAATTATTCTGTATCGCAATTAAGTGGGCTTGATATATCCCTTGTCTTAGCGCAACAAGGCAAGACAAGGGAAAGAAAAATTATAAATGCAAACTCTTGTTACCACGTCCAATGCCTAACGCGCCCGAACGGACAACTTCAATAATCAAAGTTGGCTCTAAAGACTTGATAAACGCATC
This sequence comes from Beggiatoa alba B18LD, assembly GCF_000245015.1. Taxonomy (NCBI): domain Bacteria; kingdom Pseudomonadati; phylum Pseudomonadota; class Gammaproteobacteria; order Thiotrichales; family Thiotrichaceae; genus Beggiatoa; species Beggiatoa alba. The sequence continues at coordinate 3,098,003 of NZ_JH600070.1, forward strand.
AATCTTATCGCCTGGCCCAGTCATCTGAATGGTGTAAGTTGCATCTGTCACGTCAATGATTTGTCCGCGAAAAATATCGGTTAAGCGTTTAATTTCATCGCGTTGATTGCCTGTAGAGGCTTTAACTTTAATCAGGAGTAATTCCCGCTCAATGTGTGCGCCTTCACTCAAATCGATGAGTTTAATCACATCCACTAACTTATTCAGTTGCTTAGTGATTTGCTCAATAATATTGTCTGAACCATTAGTGACGATGGTCATACGGGAAACTGAAGGGTCTTCGGTTGGGGCAACAGTCAACGATTCGATATTGTAACCGCGTGCGGAAAATAAACCCGATACCCGAGATAAAGCCCCTGATTCGTTTTCTAATAAAAGAGAAATCGTGTGACGCATTAGGCTAACTCCCTATCAGGTGCTAACACCATTTCATGTTGACCTTTACCTGTTGCAATCATTGGGTAAACGTTTTCTGATTGGTCAGTGACAAAGTTCATAAAGACTAAACGGTCTTTCATCGCAAAGGCTTCACGCAACGCGCCTTCAACATCTTCAGGCTTGTCGATGAATATGCCCGTATGTCCATAACTCTCGGTTAATTTCACGAAATCGGGCAAAGCATCCATGTAAGAATGTGAATAACGCTTGTTATAAAACATCTCTTGCCACTGGCGCACCATTCCCATATAACGATTATTTAAATTAATAATCTTTAAGGGTAATTCATACTGTTTCGCGGTGGATAACTCTTGAATACACATCTGAATACTGGCTTCACCCGTCACACATGCAACGGTTGCATTCGGATGGGCTAATTGCACCCCAATCGCTGAGGGCAAACCAAAACCCATCGTGCCTAAACCGCCCGAATTAATCCAACGGCGTGGCTTGTCGAATTTATAAAACTGCGCCGCCCACATCTGATGCTGACCCACGTCAGACGTAATAAACGCATCACCGCCCGTCACTTCGTACAACTTCTCGATAACGAATTGCGGTTTAATCAATTTACTCTTACGGTCAAAATGCAAGCAATCTGTTGCACGCCATGCGTCAATCTGCGCCCACCAAGAAGCTAATGCGTCAGAATCGGGCATTTTGCCTGTTTCGCGTAACGCCTTCAGCGTTTCCCGCAACACACGGTCAACTGCGCCCACAATCGGCACATCCACCCGCACATTTTTAGAAATAGACGCGGGGTCTATATCCATGTGAACAATTTTCGCGTAAGGGCAGAACTTTTCTAAATCCCCTGTCACACGGTCATCAAAGCGTGCACCGATAGCGATTAACACATCACACTCGTGCATTGCCATATTCGCTTCATACGTGCCGTGCATTCCCAACATGCCCACATACTGCGGGTCAGTAGCAGGGAACGCGCCTAACCCCATCAAGGTTAAGGTCACGGGATAACCCAATAAACGTGCAAACTCAGTCAGTTCTTTAGAACCATCGCCTAAAACCACGCCACCGCCTGCATAAATCATCGGACGTTTAGCAGACAGAATTAAATCCGCCGCTTTACGAATTTGACCCGGATGACCATTGACAACAGGTTTATAAGAGCGCATCTCGATTTTATCGGGATAACTAAACAACGCACTATTTGCCGTGACATCCTTCGGAATATCCACCACCACAGGGCCGGGACGACCTGTAGTCGCCACATAAAACGCCTTTTTAATGGTTTCCGCTAAATTTTTAACATCTTTGACTAAAAAATTATGTTTTACACATGGGCGGGTAATCCCGACAGAATCCACCTCTTGGAATGCATCATTACCAATAAGACTGGTTGGGACTTGACCCGTAATCACGACCATGGGAATGGAATCCATATAAGCCGTGGCGATACCCGTTACTGTATTGGTTACACCGGGGCCAGAGGTAACCAGTACTACACCGGGTTTGCCCGTTGCGCGGGCATAGCCATCAGCAGCATGAGCGGCTGCTTGCTCGTGACGGACTAGGATATGTTCAATTTTATTTTGCTTAAAAAGCGCGTCGTAGATATGTAACACTGAACCGCCTGGATAGCCGAATATAAATTCCACACCTTCTTCGGCTAAACAGCGCACAGCGATTTCTGCACCTGTCAACATTTCTTGATTACTGGGCATAGTAAATGGCCCCCCCGTGTCATACATTTAACAAAAACTATATGCGTTATAGTAAATATAACTTATTGAACCACATTAATTACCTTTATCACTGCATGGAAAATTAAACGACGCAGTGTAAACCGTTAAACATACCAATCCCTAGATTGAAGGTCAAGCGTTATAAAAAATTGTCTCGTATATTTTTTTTGGGTGGGGTTGGGGTAGGGAAATATTTAAGGCGGGGGTTGTGAATCCCCGTTAATCGAAATATTTAGAGCATTATATTTTTGCTCAACTAAGTCAGGGTGATGTTGGTGGAGGCGGGCGAGGTTTCCTACAGTGATTTGTAAACTATATTTGTCCTGATAGTCAGCGAAAATAATAAGAGCCTGCAATAAATACTCTATCGCTTGCTCCCAATCTTCTTGCGCTTTGGCTAATAAACCTAACTGGTGATAAGTGCTGGCTTGAGAATAGCGGTCATTGAATTCAATAGCAATGGCAAGGGCTTTTTGATAACACTCTTGGGCTTTCGCCCACTGTCTTTGTGCTTGTGCCATTCTGCCTAAATTGTAATAAGTGCTGGCTTGAGAATGGCTGTTACTGAATTTAATATAAATGGTAAGAGCTTGTTGGTAATAGTCTTGGGCTTGCTTCCAGTCTTCTTGCGTTTTGGCTAACAAACCTAACTGCCCATAAGTGCTGGCTTGTGCATGGCGGTCATTGAATTCAATCTTAATGGCAAGAGCTTGTTGATAATAGTCTTGGGCTTTCTCCCACTGCCTTTGTTCTTGTTTCACCATGCCTAACTGGTGGTAAGTACTGGCTTGAGAATAGCGGTCATTGAATTCAATATCAATGGCAAGGGCTTGTTGATAATAGTCTTGGGCTTGCGACCACTGCCTTTGTTCTTGTGCCACCGTACCTAACTGGTGATAAATACTTGAGTTATTTCTAGTTTTTTCTGTTTCTTCAAAAATGGTTAAGTTATTGTGAATATTCAATACTTGTTGATAGGCTTGCTCTGCAAGTGCATATTGTTGGCTTTGTAAAAAACAATTAGCAATATCATTAATCACCCTTACTAATTCTGCACCTAACTGTCCTGCCAGCTTGTCAGGCGAATACTGTTTTAATTGCGTTAATACCTGCTGTCCAAAAACTAAACCCTGTCGATGGTTTTGCGTAGCATCAAAATAATTTGATAACACACTATAACAACTAATAGAAACCTGCACAGTTAAAGCAAATTGTACCGCTCGTTGCAAATTTTCAAATTCAATACTGGCTAACAGTTGTCCTAGTTGTTTTTCTTCTGGGTCTTTGGATTCTTGGAGTTGATAGATTTCGTCTGCAAATTGTTCATAATATAAACGAAACGCGGTTTCTATTGCCGTTTTTACTTCTGCTTTATCCTGTAGTTGCGTTTGTAGAAAATAAGGCAAGGTTGGCTGAATGGTGAGATAAAACGGGATTTCATGCTGTCCCAACAATCCCCAATTTTTCGCTTCTTGCAAAACAGTTTCCCATTTATCAAACGGTAAATGTGCAAGTGCAGATTGTTGTTTTAAAAGTTTGGTATATTGTGGTAAATATCCAATATCAACGACTCCCACAAATGGCGCGAGACACAATAATAATTGCTGGGCATCGGGGGATAAATTGCTGTGGGAATACTCAATACAACGCAAAATACTCTGGGTTTTGTCGGTACTATTTAAATCAATCGCACTGTCGCCAGTAGTCAGTGCGGTTAAAATGTCCGTCGGGGTTTTTGAGGTTAAATTTTGCAAAACCACCTGCAACGCCAACGGATAACCCGCTAATAATTTTAATAATTTTTTAAAATCATCTTGTTGTTTATATTCTGATTTAATCTGATGTCTATTTAAAATCTCATTAACCAATTGCGAAGCCGCTTCAGAATCTAAACCATTTAAAATAAACTGATTAGTTTCAAACGTACCCGTTTTTAGCCAAGTTTCTTCGCCCCGCGACCCCAATAATACTAAACTTTCTCCGCCGACTAATGCTTGTAAAAAGCCCTGCAAGTTTTCGCGCTCTGTCGCCGTTAAAACGTGCTGGATGGCTAACGCTGAACCTGTGACCGATTCCAAATTATCCAAAATCAATAAATGCCGTGCACTGCGTAAGGCTTTAGCTAATTTTTTCTGTTGCGCGTCCTCACTAAAAACCTGAAAACGCTGTTCATATTCCAATTTTCCCCACAATTGAATCGCCATGTCGCGCATGATTTGCTGGCGTGTCCATGCTTTTTCGTCATACCCAAAATAAAACACTTTGTCCACAAAATGCGTTGTTTGCCACCACGCGCCCAAATGTTTTAATAAAGTGGTTTTTCCTGCACCGCCCATGCCCTGAATTAATAAGCTATTTCGCTTTAAAATAGCGGTTTCAATTTCCAAAATATCCAAATCACGCCCGAAAAAGCCATAAGCCGTTTTAGGCTCTTCAAAACGATCTAGCTCATAAAAAGTACGTTCTTCTACACTAAACGCCCGCAAAGCAAACTGAACTTGTGGCACATTCTGATAAACCACAGGCAATAACCAATCTTCTAATTTAACCACTTGATTATAATAAGCCTGCCGTTCCTTTTGCTTGTCTAACTCAAACCGCCCGCGCTGAATCGCTACCGCTAACGATGCACCTTCAAACAATTGTTCATACAACGTTTGCATAAACAATGTTGCCGCGCTCACCGTCACCGAGTACGCCATGCCGACCACCGCTTGCGTGCCTGCTTGCATCAAATAACTGGCTAAACTGGTTTCTGTGCTGGTATTTTCCTGTTTTGCCGATTGACAAGCATTTAATAACACGACGGGCACATCATAGTTTTTTAACAATTCAGTTAAATGATATGCAGAAATGGGGGCATGTTTGCCTGTTTCCTCATGAAGTAAAAAAATAAATGCTTGCTTATCTTCAAACTTATTTATCTTTAACTTTTTATAACCCGAAAGTCTAAAATCAACATAATCCATTACCTTACCATGCACATCAAAATGGACTATGTGATAAAAACCTTTTCCTTTTGTCTCTAAGTGCTGTTTTAATGCCTCATAAGTTGGGGGACGTAAAATATCAAAATGCACATGCAAGTCTGCGCTATTTACCATTTCCACCAATGGACGCGAAATCGTGCGATATGCCACATCATTACGTCCATTCGGACGCGCAACAACGAGCAACACATTTAAAGTCGGAGAGATTTGCGGAGTAATAGCCTGATAACGTGCATTAAAATGCAAAGGTTTGCGCACAATTTCATGATTAAGTGCGAAAGGCTCAGGATGTTTTTCATCGCGCAAACTTTCCCAATGCAATGCGTGAAAAGCGGGCGAACCGACAATTTCTAAGGTAAACCCCGTTTTTAAAGCATCCCGATAATCGCTATACGCATCAGGCTCATGAAAAACTTGCTTAAATAACTGTTCGCCATAAGTTTTAATACTGAGAGCAATTTCATCAAAGCTCACATTATCGGTAAACGGAAATTTTAAATATTCTTCAAAATACCACGCTAAATTACTTTCTTGTTTCTCATCAAATGGCGGTGTAATCGTGATTTGATAATAACGATGATTAAACACTAATTCAGCACTAAAGCCATTATTACCAACGGATTTTTCAGAAATTTTAATAAGCGTGGTATTCATTTGATTAATTCTCTTCTTTAGGCAACACGATAATTAATGTTTTGCCGTCTTCGATTTTCTCAATAACAGAAAACTCTGGTTGACGCTGTCCAGAACTTTGAATGTATTCTTTTAAAACATCAGTAATAACATCTTTTGCAATATCCGCAGTCATTCCCCCAATGAACAATAACGCTCCTACTACCCATGAAGGCATATCATATGTTGCAATTGCTTGCGAGTTTTGTACTTGTACCACCGCTTGTTGCTGTAGCTGTGGCTGACTATTCCAAAACGTTGCAAATTCATCGGGTTGAATACTCAATTCTGGCGAAAAAATCACAATATATTCAGACATAAAACTAGTATCCCTTTTATTATCAAGTGAATGGATAGGAAGTTAATGTAACATGCTTAAATAAAAGAAGGAAACTCATTTTTTGATGCATTAGCACATCATCACTTCCATTTTTAGAAAACTCACCAAACCTTGGTGAGCTTATTAACACGGTAAGCAGTTTAGGATTGGTTAGGACGAGTTACACAGGTTTCTGCTAAAAAATCTTGTAGCCGTTGCAATTGTTCTTTTGCACTGGTAACAGTATTTAATTGTTGACGAAATACCCGCGCATCAGGGTGATGTTTGTCTAAATACCACGATAAATGTTTGCGTGCAATGCGTAAGCCACTGTATTCCCCGTAAAAAGCGTATAAATTGGCTAAATGCGTCGTTAAAATCTCGCCAATTTCTGCCATGGTTGGTGGTGCTAAATAGTTACCTGTCATTAAATAGTGTTGAATTTCTCGAAAAATCCATGGGCGACCTTGTGCTGCGCGTCCTATCATTAAGCCATCTACGCCTGTTTTTTCTAAGACATAGCGGGCTTTTTCTGGGCTATCAATATCGCCGTTTGCAATCACAGGAATTTGTACGCTAGCTTTTATTTGTGCGATGGTCTCATAGTCCACTGCGCCAACATAGCCACAGGTACGGGTTCTGCCATGAACGGCAAGCGATTGAATACCCGCAGATTCTGCAATTTTTGCAATCGTCACACCGTTACGATTTTCAGGATTCCAGCCAGTGCGAATTTTTAAGGTGACGGGGACGGAAACGGCATTGACGACGGCGTTTAAAATTTGTGCAACCAGTTTTTCATCGCGTAATAGGGCTGAACCTGCCATTACGTGACAAACTTTTTTTGCAGGACAACCCATATTAATATCAATGATATCTGCACCATTATCGACATTCATTTGTGCGGCTTCTGCCATTAGTTGCGGGTCTGCGCCTGCAATTTGAATGCAACGCGGTTCGACTTCGCCAAAATGGTCGGTACGTCGTTGGGTTTTGAGGGTGTGACGGAGTTGTGGATTAACGGATACCATTTCTGATACTGCCATGCCCGCGCCTAAGCGTTTGCATAGTTGTCTAAAAGGTCGGTCGGTAACGCCTGCCATCGGTGCAACAATTAAGTTATTTATGAGGGTAAAGCGTCCAATTTGGAGCGGAGCAAGTGAATTCATCACAGTTTATAAAGGTAAAAATTGATAAGAAAATGCAGGATAGTTAAGTGGATTCAATGCAATTTAATAATTGTTCACTGAACATAATTTTTTCTACAGGTTCGTGTGGTTGTTGGTAGGGAATGGAGGCGAGTAAGGGGGCGGCAATTGTATTGCGTAGTGTATTAATCGTTGTTTGTGCAGAATATTGATTATCTATTTGATTTGCAATCCATCCTGCCAATGAAATGCCATCTTGTTGAATGCATTCTGCGGTTAGTAGTGCGTGATTAATACAGCCTAAACGTAAACCGACAACTAGAATAATGTTAGCATCCAAGTGTTTAGCAATATTTTTTAAGCTGTCGTGTTGATTAAAGGGCACACGCCAACCGCCGACACCTTCTATAATCACAACATCGGCAAGTTTTTTGATGTGTTCATAGCAGTGCAGAATGTGTGTAAGTTCGATATTTTGGCAGACGATGCTCGCGGCAATATGGGGTGCAATGGGGGGTTCAAATGCGTATGGGTTTAACCATTCATAAGGAATAGTAACATTACAGGCAGATTGTAGTTGTAAAGCGTCATCATTGCGTAAGCCTGCGGGGGTCATGTAACAGCCTGTTGCAACAGGTTTCATGCTCGCAACCCGTAAGCCTTCTTGTACCAGCATTTGAATCAGTTTTACGCTGCAATAGGTTTTGCCAATTTCAGTATCTGTACCTGTAATAATTAACGGCTTTCTCATGGAGGCTCTTCAGAGTGAGTTAATCAATACTACGTTTTTTGTTCGGTGGTGTTAATCGTGTGTGAGTTTTGATATGGACGGGACTACAAGCGCAACCTCAGACCATAAACAAGCTTCTGATAAAGAGGTTATTGCGGCATTACAAGCGCAAATTAAACAGTTTCAAGACCAGCAATATGAGTTAGCAACGCAAAATGCAAGTTTACGGCAACGATTAGCAACGACATCGTTTTATCAGGCTATTTTAGCGCATTCACAAGAAGCCATTGCAGTGCGCGACATGAATAATCGGTTGGTTTATTACAATGCATTATATTTACAAATTTTTCAGCATACATCTACCAGCATTGCACAGTTAGATGGGCAGGCATTGGCTGAATATCCAGCAGAAACCTTGCAGTTATTGCAGCAAACAATAATCCCGCAGGTGTTGCATACGCATACATGGGTCGGAAAATTAACGCTACAAACAAGGCAACATCAAGTATTTACTGCTAATCAACGGTTTATCGCCATTACAGACGCTATCGGGCAAGTGACACATATCGCTTGTTTGACAGAAACAACACGGCTTTCTACAGCATCCTCCACCGTACAACCCACACCGTATCTGATTCACTGTTTAAATCAATTGATTCCGCAGTTTTTTTATATTTTTGATTTAAAATCTGAAAAATATATTTATTTAAATGAACGCTTAACCCAGTTTTTAGGATATGGCTCAGTGACCATTCAACAACTTGGCGGGCAATTATTTAATCAATTTGTTCATGATGAAGATTTAGCGCAATTTCAGCAAAAACGACGGGGATTAGAAACCAGTCAAACAGGAGAGATAGTTATCACGGATTATCGGATGCGTAATCCTATCTTGCAAAATCAGTGGCATTGGTTTCGTGGGCGGGAAATGGTCTTTATGCGTGATGAGGCGGGCAACGCTACGCAGATTCTGGGTGAAATAGAGGACATTACCGCCTATAAACAGTTAGAACAAGCATTAAGTCAGCATGAAAAACGCTTTGAATTGGCTATACGAGGAATGAATGAGGGTTTATGGGAATGGGATTTAGTTAAAAATACGCTGTGTTATTTTCCACGTTGGTTAGAAATTGTTGGTTATCAATCGGATGAATTAGCAATAGATGTCGCAACATGGCAAGCCCTGATTCATCCTGATGACCTTACAACCGTTATCCAGACATTACAAGCCTATTTACAAGGTCATCTCCCCTACTATGAAGCGAGTTATCGTTTACACCATAAAGCAGGGCATTATGTATGGGTTTTAGACCGTGGCGTCGCTGATAGAAACACGCAAGGCATGGCGTATCATTTAGTGGGCGCAATCACTGATTTAACTGTACAACTACACGTCGAAGCAGAGTTACGCAAGGCAAAAGAAACCGCTGAAGCGGCAAATTCAGCAAAAAGTATCTTTTTAGCCAATATCAGCCATGAATTGCGTACCCCGCTCAATGCAATTTTAGGCTATGTGCAGTTTTGCGCGGCAGATAAACATTTAAGTCAAGAGCGACGGCATGATATTAATATTATTCAACGTAATGGCGAGCATTTACTGACATTGATTAATGACGTTTTAGACCTTGCTAAAATTGAATCAGGTTATTTATCTTTAGAGCCAAATCGTTGTTATTTAGGAAAATTATTAAAAGAGACTTTAGAGATTTTCCATCTACAAGCACATCACAAAAATATTAAACTCACCTTTACAACACATTCACATTTACCTGATATTATTCATATTGATGAAAAACGCTTACGGCAGATTTTAATCAATTTACTCAGTAACGCGCTGAAATTTACTCAAATCGGTTTTATTACCTTACAACTGGAGTTTGATAACGAAAAATTACAAATTCAGGTTAAAGACACGGGTATCGGCATTGCTCCTGAATATTTGGATAAAATCTTTTTACCGTTTTATCAAATTGGTAATAATGAAGAAATCAAGCGGGTAGAAGGCACAGGACTTGGCTTAACCATTACTAAAACCGTTGTAGAACTGTTAAAAGGAAAATTAGAGATTCACAGTGAATTAGGAAAAGGTAGCACGTTTCAAGTTGAATTACCGATTCAGAAAATTTCACAACCTTTAGATTTACCTGCAAAATCACCTGTAATTATTGGTTTTACCAATCCCTCTCCATTGATTTTAGTTGTTGATGATAATGCAACCAATCGTTTGATGTTAAAGCGATTATTACAAGAAGTTGGTTTTAATGTTGAAGAAGCCATTAATGGCGAGGATGCCTTAATACAAGCGAATTTATTACATCCTCAAGTCATTTTTATGGATATTGTCATGCCGATTATGAGTGGATATGAAGCCGTGCGCCGTTTGCGTCAACAAGATGAGTTTAAAAAAACGATTATTATTGCTATTTCTGCTAATGCGTTTAATGATAGTAAAACCAATAGTTTAATTATTGGCTGTAATGATTTTATTGCTAAACCATTTCAACATGAATTACTGCTTAACTGTTTACAAAAGTTTTTAGATTTAAATTGGATTTATGAGCCAATTTTAGAACAATCGAGTATTTCATCCTTACAACAAACCTATTCCGATACACCGAACAGGGTTGCTTTATCGCCAGAACAAGCTAAATATCTTTATGATTTAACACAGCAAGGAGACGTTTACGGCGTGATGGAATACGCTAAACAGTTGGCAGATACACAGGAAAATTTACGTGCAATTTGTGAAGAAATCGCAGAACTCGCTTTAGAATTACGAGAAGAAGAAATTTATAAACGTTTACAACCTTATTTACAGTAATGGATTACAGTATTTATTCCCCTTGAACCTTTGCTGCCTATTCTCTGCTAGGTCATTTCTATGAATAACCTTCGTATTGCTATTAAATTCTTTTTACTCTCGGTTATTACAATCAGTGCCTTGTTTTTTGTCGGTTTACTCGGGGTTTATCATGTGAGTAAAACCTATCATTCTTTAGGTGCTGTTTATACAACGGCTGATATTACAAACAAAGTGATGCAAGAGGTTAGCATCCCTGCGGAACAAGTGCGGAAATTGACATTATTAATTGTTTTAACCCCCGCGCTAGAACAACGCACATTTTTATATGAGCGTTATAAAGAATTGTTAAAACTGATTGATAATAATCTAAATAAATATTTAGAATTAGCTTACGAGGAAGAAGATATTCAATTAATTGAAGAGCTGAAAACAGCGTGGCAACAATATAAAGCGACTTCAGAAATTAGCGTTAAATATGCATTACAAGAACAACGAGAAGCGGCATATATCAACGCAAGCCAGCATGAAAGCGATATTTTTTCAGGATTGCAACAAAAATTGAGCGCGTGGCTTAATGAACAATTAGATGATGTACAAAAACTCTATATGCAATCTGATGAACAATATCAAATTATTTACTGGGCATCTTTAGGCAGTATCGCGTTTGCCGTGACCGTTGTTTTTTTCTTCAGCTTTACCGTTGCGCGAAATATCAGCATTCCGTTACACGCGGTTAAAGCCCATTTACAAGCTATTGCGCAAGGTAATCCGCAAGTTACGCCATTATTGCATCAGGGGAAAGATGAAATTGCCGATATTGTGAGCGCGACGGAACAGTTACGACAAACGATGGAATGGACAATTACGCAAGCGAATACCATTGCTCAAGGTAATTATTCTCAACAAATTAAACCCTTGTCCACAGAGGATAAATTAGGCACTGCCATTGCCAATATGAATGAATCCTTGCGTAAGGCAACCAGCCGTAATGAATTGCAAGATTGGCTGAAAACAGGGCAAACCGAACTCAACGACCAAATGAGTGGCGAACAAGAGTTAAGCCTATTAGCCACTAATATTATTACGTTTTTATCTGTTTATTTAAACATGCAAGTGGGATTATTTTATCTGGTTATAGAACCCAATAAACGCCAAAAAGTTCATGCACCTTATCTCACCTTATTAGCAAGTTATGCGTATCATCGGCGTAAAGAACTGGCGAATCAATTTGAATTTGGTGAAAGTATCGTCGGACAAGTTGCGTTAGAGCGTGAACCGATTATCCTAACTGAAGTGCCTGAAGATTACATGTCAATACAATCAGGCTTAGGCAAATCCGTTCCCCGCGCTATCATACTTTATCCCTTAATTTATGAAGATGTTTTAAAAGGAGTTGTTGAATTAGGCAGTTTTAAACCCTTTACGGATGCCCAATTAGAATTTTTAAAACAAGTGACACCCGCTATTGCAATTTCCATCAATACCGCCCAATCACGCCTTGTAATGCAAAATTTATTACAAGAAAGTCAACGCCAAGCAGATGTTTTACAACAACAAACTGAAGAACTACAAACGCAATCGGAAGAGTTACAAACCCAACAAGAAGAATTACGCCAAGCCAATGAAGAATTAGAAAACCGTACCCGCGAATTGGAGTTGCAAAAAGAAGCAATTCATCAACAAAATCTTAGCTTAGAAAAAAGCCAAGAAGCCATTGAACTCAAAGCCCGCGAATTAGAACAAGCGAGCCGTTATAAATCTGAATTTCTCGCCAATATGTCGCATGAGTTGCGCACCCCTTTAAATAGCATGTTGATTTTGTCGCAGTTATTGGCAAGTAATAAAGAAAGTAATTTAACAGAAAAACAAGTTGAATACGCCCAAACTATCCGCAGCGCAGGCGCGGACTTACTTACACTAATCAATGACATTCTCGATTTATCCAAAGTAGAAGCGGGTAAATTAGAAATTCACAGCGAAGAAATTATCCTCACCGATTTGATTCACGCAACGCGCCTTAAATTTCAACATGTTGCAGAACAAAAACAACTACAGTTTCAACTTAATATTGCCCCCGACTTACCCCCAACCCTCTACAGTGATGCACAACGGATTAAACAGATTTTAAATAATCTCCTCTCCAATGCCTTTAAATTTACCGAAAAAGGCACAGTCACCTTACGCATCACACGCCCACAAATTGATGTCAGTGCTTACCAATTAGTTGTTAATAAAGCAGTTGCGATTAGCGTTGAAGATACAGGCATCGGCATTGCTGAAGAAAAACACCATTTAATTTTTGAAGCCTTTCGCCAAGCCGATGGAACAACCAGCCGCCGTTTTGGCGGTACAGGATTAGGGCTATCTATTTCGCGTCAATTAGCCCGTTTATTGGGGGGCGAATTGGTCATTGACCGCACAACGACTGCCTTAGGTAAGGGGAGTTGCTTTGTTTTATACCTGCCTGAGCGGTTAGAGTTCAAAAACCACGATATTAACGCCAAAAACGCCTCAAACCTTCCTTACTTAGCCATCCCCCTTCCATCATCCGTTACGATGCCAGAAACCGCTGTAAGCGAGCCAGAAAGCACTAAGGCAATACTCACATCAGAAACACCACAAGACAAACCTACGGATGACCGCGAGCATATTCAGCCAACAGATAAATTTATCCTGATTATTGAAGATGACCCCGTTTTTGCGCAATTACTCCAAGATATTGCTCAAGAAAAAGGCTTTAAATCACTACTGGCTAATGACGGTAAAACAGGGCTACAACTCGCGCAAGACTATCAACCGCAAGCCATTATTTTAGACCTCGGATTACCGCAAATAGATGGCTGGAGCGTAATGGAACGCCTCAAAGATAACGCCAATACTCGCCATATTCCTATTCATATCATGTCTGCCACTGACCAAGACAAAGATGCGCGACAAATGGGGGCAATTGGTTATTTACTCAAACCCATCAGCATGGAAGAGCTAGGCAACTCCTTTAAATACATTGAGCATTTTATCGCTAAAACCTTGAAACAATTATTAGTGATTGTAGATAACGTCAAACATCGCCAAGCGATTGGCGAATCGATTGTTTTACAAGATTTACAAGTCACTTATGTCGACACCATCGCTAAAGCTTTGCACAACCTGCAAACCTTAGATATTGATTGCGTGATTTTAGATGTTGACCTTGCTGATGGTGATGGCATTCAATTTTTAGAACAACTTAACCAAGCAGAAAATACGCCCTATCCCCCCGTGATTGTCTATGCTGACCGTGAATTAAGTGATGCAGAAGAACAACGTGTAACCACTTGCAGTCAACATTTAACGATTAAATCCGTGTATTCGCCCGAACGTTTATTAGACGAAGCCACGTTATTCTTACACCAAATCGCCACCCATTTGCCGCCAGAGAAACAAGCTATTTTACGCAAAATTCACGATAAAGCCTTAATTCTCAATGGTAAAAAAGTATTAATTGCTGATGATGATATGCGCAATACTTTTGCATTAGGCACGGTGCTAGAAAAACATGCGATGCAAGTTGTGATTGCTAAGAATGGAAAAAAAGCGTTAGAAATCCTAGAAGAACAACCTGATATTGATATTATCCTCATGGATATTATGATGCCTGAGATGGATGGATATGAAGCCATGCGCCAAATTCGTAGCCAGCCCAATTTACGCAAATTACCCATTATCGCGCTAACCGCAAAAGCCATGAAAGGCGATAAAGGTAAAGCAATAGAGGCAGGCGCGAATGATTATTTATCCAAACCTGTGGACGTAGATAAATTGATTTCACTGTTGCGAGTTTGGCTATATCGCTAAAAATATGCTAAAGGGTCTAATAGACCTGAGTTCGGCGAGTTTCTTTTAAAAAGACAACAGTTTGTCTGAATCAGGATTTTCAGAATTGAAAAGACAAGAAAATTAAAAGAATAAAAAATTATGTTTTTAATTGTTTTTAATTCTGCTAATTCTGTGAATTCTGATTCAGACAAAAAAAGACCTGCTAGGTTTTGAAAACCTAGCAGGTGTCTATTTTATTTTATAAATATCGCCGAACTCGGGTTAGATTTAAATCACTTTATGGTACGTTTACTATAAATCCTGTGAATCCTGATTCAGACAAGCTATTGTCTTTTTTAAAAGAATCTCACAGAACTCAGGTAAATTAATCAATGTCCTGTTAATCCCGTCGGGCGACTATTATCAGGCGTTAGTGTGGGCAAAAACTGCTGATAGTCTGATAAATCACCGTTTAAACTCGCTTGCTTTACCACAACAGGACGCAAGAAAATAATCAACTCTGTCTTTGAATAGGTATCATCACGATAACTAAAGGCATCACCGACAACAGGCAAATTAGAAAGTACAGGCAAACCCGTTTTACCCTGTTCTGTCGTGTCCTGCATCAAACCGCCAATAATCGCCACATCCCCATCATTCACTTTTAAAATCGATTCAATTTCACGTACTTGAATTTCAGGTATAGGACTCGTTACGCCCGCACTTGCCAGTTCTGGATTAGGGTCATTCACAAAACCAATAATTCTCGAAATTGTCGGATGTACATTTAATGTGACTTGTCCCGCTTCACTAATTTGCGGTGTGACATTCATGATTAAACCGACAGGAACAGTATTAATCTTTGTTCCATATGTTGTACTAGTACGAGTTTCCGTATCATTTACCTTCACATCTACAGTGAAATACACCCGATTATCCACCACTTTTAAAATAGCGGTTTGGTTATTCAACACCATCAATTTTGGACTAGATAACACTTTAACCGTGCCAAACTCTTCCAGCATTTTCACTGTTGCTGAAATATTGCCAATAGCACTATCTGGATTTGTGTACGCAAAGGTATAAGCAGGCGCTGTTACTAAATTATCCGCTAAAAATTGCTGTGCATAACGAAAATCGCCATGAATGCGTTGCCAATCGACACCCGCTTGATACTGATTATTCAATCGTACTTCTGCAATGGTGGTCTCAATCAACACCTGCCGTTGTGCACTATTCATCACATTATCTAAAAACTGCTGAATATCCTGATGCTGACGATAGGTTGCACGTACCGTTAAAATGCCTGTTTCAGGATTTACCGTGATATTACTATCCCCTGCTTGACTATTTGCATCCGATTTTTCATTTAACAAATTGCGAATATTTTCTTGCAATGTTTTCCAAAAATCATTGTTAGAAACATTTTTAATCGTTGACGTAGAATTATTTCCTGATGTCGTTGTTGTATTCCCCTCTCCTACCGCTACTGTCCCTGTACTTGCCACTTGTGTTGCAATCGACGTTTCACTGACGACTTCCCGACTCATATTGACGTAACTCACCTTATAAGTCCGTAACTCAGGGGTGTCAGGTCTTACGATTAATACACGGTCATTTGTAATTTCATAACGCAAATTCGCCTGTCGAGAAATACGATCAAGTAATTGCGGTAAGGTTTGGTCTAAGGCGTTTAAAGAAACCATTCCCGTAATGCCTGAATGAATATCGATATTTAAATTCGCGTCTCTTGCTAAAGCGAGTAACAACTTTTCCACAGGCACATTACTAACCGTTACTGAATAAGTTTCTAGTGCTTGAACAGCTTGAGGCGGAGGTAACGGGGGCGTTTGAATCACAGGCGGTGGAATATTCGCTCTGGGCTTAGGTAATTGCGTTGTATTCAAATGACCCTGTGAAGGGACTGGAGGTTGAGGGGCACAAGCACTCATCGACCACACGATAAGGAATGCACAAGCCCAAAAATATTGATAAGAAGAAAATGACATGCCGTTTTTAGTTCCTAGAGCCTTTAGGTAAACCGCCTTGTACTTAAAATATTATGCCATAAATGAAAGGCTTAAAAATATTCATCTGCATAATTAATCAGGAAGTATGCCATTTCTCCACTTTCTAAACGTAACATCCTTTTATCATTCATAAATTCAACTTCCTTTTTTATCCATCAGCACTTCTCATCATACCGCGCTTTTCTATCCCATTTTTTACAGGGTTTTCTCTTTAACTATTTCTTTTAATGTTTATATAGATTTTATTGTAATGATTATGTCACAAAAAACTGTGGATAACTCAGAATTTATTTTTAATATCAATTTATTAGCCTGTTAGTAACTCTGTTGGTAACTTGATTAAATTCCCTTTAACAACTCCATCTATTGGCTTTTCCCACAAAGTTATCCACAAATCACTAACAACTTTTCCACAGGTTACTAACAAGTTACTAACAGGTTTTCCACAGCTTTGCATCGTAAAGTAGGCAAAAAAACAACAAAATACCCACCCTACAAACTTAGGATAAATAACAAGCGACCAATTTGTTTTAGATAAAAAATTGATTAATAAAGATTAATCTGAGTTATCCACAGATTACTAAGCAGAAATGAGAAATGAAGGCGGGGAAAAAAACAAAAAAGAGTAAATTAAAGTAATTTTATGATTTTTAAAAAATTATCAGAGTTTTCCACAGGTATTAATAACCCTATCACCCGCTGAATAACACACAACATTTAATGCTATGCTTTAGCACACAAGATTTAACTCAGGAGTTTATATGTCGCGCTACATCAACCCCTACACCGATTTTGGTTTTAAAAAACTCTTTGGCGAAGAAGCGAACAAAGACTTATTAATCGACTTCTTAAACCAACTGCTCCCCGCCCACCACCAAATCCAAACCCTACAATTTAAAAATACCGAAAAACTTCCCCTCTACGCCGAAGACCGCAAAGCCTTCTTTGATGTTTACTGCACCAGTCCTAACGGCGAAAAATTCATCGTTGAAATGCAACGCGCCCGCATGGATTACTTCAAAGACCGTGCCTTGTTTTACGTCACTTTCCCCATTCAAGAACAAGCCAAAAAAGGCGTATGGAACTTTAAACTTTCTGCGGTTTACTTCATCGCTATCTTAGACTGCTTTATTGAAGAAGCGCCTGAAGCAACTGACTTTCGCCAAGATGTCAGCTTAAAAAACCAACACGGACAAATTTTCTACGACAAACTTCATTTCTGCTTTTTACAAATGCCTTTATTTAATAAACAAGCGGGGGAGTTAGAAAACCACTTTGAAAAATGGATTTACTTTTTAAAAAACCTAGCGAATTTAGAAGAGATACCGAGAATATTAAACGAACCTGTTTTTAAGAAAGCGTTTGAAATTGCGGAGCTATCGAATTTAAAACCGCGACAAGCGCAACAATATCGCCGTAGTTTAATGAATTACTGGTCAAACAATGCAGTGATAAACACCGCTTTTGAAGATGGCAAGGCAGAAGGGAAAGCCGAAGGGTTAGCGGAAGGGTTAGCTGAAGGCATCGCATTAGGGGCAACACGAGGAGAAGCCAATATATTACGCAAATTACTAGAAAAGCGTTTCGGTCAATTACCTAAACACATTCAAGAAAAATTAGCGCAAGCCTCAGCGCAACAATTGGAAGGTTGGACAGATAAACTTTTAGAAATTCAACAACTAGAAGAGCTTTTTAAACGAGAATAATTGCTTTATTCTCCCCGTCGCCATGCGTGATAACGAGATAAGCGTTTTAAAAGTTTCTCAGGTTTACGCGCTTGTTTCCAACGTCCTGCGACGTATTTATTCGCTTCGGCAAAGGTTGGATAAATATGAGGAACAGCTAATAATTGATTAATTCCAATATTATGCTTCATGGCAAGCACAAATTCGCTGATGATTTCGCTCGCGTGTTCACCGACAATGCTAACTCCAAGAATTTTCGCTTTTTTAGGTGCGGTTAATACTTTTATCATGCCATAAGGCACATCATCAGCAATGGCGCGGTCTAAATCATCTAAATGATAATAAGTGACTTCATAAGGAATATTTGCCGCACGGGCTTCTTGTTCATTCAAACCCACGCGGGCAATTTCAGGGTCGGTAAAAGTTGCATGAGGGAGAAAACGGTAATCGACACGAAACTTTTTAAACGTTCCGAATAACGCATTCACACTCGCAAACCATGCTTCATGGGCGCAAACATTTGTATATTGATAAGGGTTTGCAACATCACCACACACATAAATCGTCGGATAATTCGTTGTTTGTAAAAAATCATTATGCGCTATGGTTTTATTCGAATTTAACGCAATTTGTAAATTCTCTAATCCAAAGCCTTGCGTATTTGCCACCCGACCCACCGCAATCAATAGCGCGTCAAACTCCAATGCAACCCGCTCGCCCTGATGTTCACACCATAAGACTTGGCTACGTTCCCACTGCTCAAAATACAACGGTTGATGACTTAAACGCAGGTGAATGCTTTCTGCTTGTAACTTTTCGGCTAACAATGCCGTGATGTCCGCATCTTCTCGTGGTAACAAGCGTTCATTGGTTTGTACAATCGTGACATGGCTTCCTAAGCGGGCGAAACATTGCCCCAATTCGCAACCAATCGCCCCGCCCCCAAGAATTAATAAACGTTGTGGCTGTTCGCGTATCTGCCAAATAGTGTCTGATGTATAATAATTAACCTGTTCAATTCCTTGAATATCAGGAATAAACGGACGTGCGCCTGTTGCAATGATAATATTGCGTGTACTTAATACTTGTTCACGAATTTGCACATGGTAAGGGTCTAAAATTCGCGCTTCGCCCTGTAAACATTCCACCCCCAATGCCGTATAACGCTCAATAGAATCATGTGGTTCTATCGTTTTAATAATCCGTTGCACCCGCGCCATCACATCAGAAAAACTAAATTCACCGACAGCACTTTGACAGCCATATTGTGCGGACTGACTTAACTGATATAAAAAGCGACAACTACGAATCAAGGCTTTAGACGGAACACAACCTGTATTTAAACAATCCCCCCCCATTTTTTCTTTTTCTATCAACGTGACTTTTGCATTCACTGTTGCCGCAATATACGCAGAAATCAGCCCCGCCGCCCCGCCACCAATCACCACCATATCACGGTCAAAGCGTTTCGGTTTTGGATACTGCGCGTAATAACGGCGATAACGTAACAAGGTTAATAACTTCTTTGCTAACAAGGGAAAAATCCCTAATAACGTGAAAGATAACAATAAATCTGGTGATAAAATACCCGATAAACTATCTAACTCCGCCAATTGCGTGCCTGCATTGACATAAACAATCGTGCCTAACAACATGCCAACTTGACTCACCCAATAATAAGTCCAAAGCCGAATAGTCGTTAAACCCATGACTAAATTAATAATAAAAAACGGAAATAAGGGCACTAAACGCAGGGTAAATAAATAAAAATGTCCTTCTTTCTCTATCCCTGCGTTAATGGTATCGATATAACGGCTGAAATGCGTTTGTACGAATTCTTGTAATAAAAATCGAGCAGTTAAAAAGGCTAAGGTCGCGCCAATGGTTGAGGCAAAAGAAACAATCACAACTCCCCATACAACGCCAAATAATGCCCCGCCAAGCAAGGTTAATAATGCCGCTCCTGGTAAAGACAATGCCGTTGTAATGATGTAAATCACAGAAAATAAAAAAGTTGCTTCTATGGGATGATGGGCGGTGTAACTTTCAAATGCCAAATGCTGAGTTTTTACATAGTTCAAATTAAAATACTGATGAAAATCAAAAGAAAAAAAGCTAACAATGCAAACAATAAGCACCAAAAACACAATTAATTTTTTCATTGGTTTTCTCAATCAGTAAAGGGCAAGATAAAAGGTTAAGTGTTTACCAACTCCAACGAATAACCATTTTATCGATAATAGATTGTCGAATTTAAAATTAATCCTAGCTTAATTCCCACTATTAACATGCCACTGTAAAGATTTTTCCAATACTTTTCCATCTATAGCACGACAAGTAAGCGTCAGATTTTTTTCACCAGCCATTTTAAATTGAAAGACTTGGCTAAGATTAATCGTCATCGTATAAATGTGAAAAGGTAAATATAAACAACCATATTCACTGATACATAATTGACAATTTTCTTGTGCGGCGGGATTTTTCGCACTCAGTATTAATAACGTTTGTCCTTGCGCTGTTTGTGTTAATTTTGCGCCAATATCCGCCTGATAATGCGTGATGACTTCACAATGTTGTTGATAAGTTGGACGATGAATATAGAAAAAATTGCCCTCATTAGGTGGATTTTCTACCAATTTCACAGGCACTTGATAAAACCGCATTAACCAATAATAACCAGCGCAAGCCGCATTAATATTATAGTAAAAATCAAATGCTTGTCGGCGTTGACTTTGAATGCTATTTAAAAAAGCTTGTCGTTGTTCCGCATAAGCAGAACGGCGGGCAATATGTCCTGTTTCAGGATTCAATAAGATATAACCAGTTAATAATAAATAACTCATTGCAACAACAATTAATCCTCGTGCATATCGTGTTGGGAGTAAGTAAGCCAGCGCAAGAAAGCCTGCACATTGGAAATAAGCCACATATCGTCCAATAGAGACAACAGGGTCTAAGGCTAATAACAGGCAAAAAATACTAAAAACCGCGAATAATTTAAATTCACGTCGTAACCCTGTTTTTACCAAAGCAAGGAAAATAAAAAACGGGAAGGGATACCAGAGAAAACTAAAAGCACCGTGCACAGTGTCATAAACCGCTAAAACGGATAAAGATTCGGGCACTGTCCAAAAGAGGGTTATAAAACGGTGTGAATAGGTTTCTGGTTTGATGTACAACTCGGCAATGACTTTTGCAAACGCACTGTCGATAAAGGGAAAAACGAGAGTGCCAAACGTAAACCAGTTATGCAGATAGTGTAATAATGCAATACTTCCTGCAACGCCAATAAAAATGCCCGCGATGCGCCACTGTGTCCAGAAAAATCGCCAGTGTAAAACGCTATAAAATCCAAATAATCCCGCTCCCAGTAAAATACCAGTGAATTTGATATTCACTAATACGATTAAATTTAATAAAAACAGGGTTAAATGTAATTTTGTCGCAGGACGTAACGCCAGCGTTATCAATGCCAGAATATATAAAGATTGAATTGTATCAATATAACCCGTTGTTGCTTGTGCAATATTAATCGGATTAAGCGCATAAATTAG
Organism: Beggiatoa alba B18LD; assembly: GCF_000245015.1. Lineage (NCBI taxonomy): Bacteria > Pseudomonadati > Pseudomonadota > Gammaproteobacteria > Thiotrichales > Thiotrichaceae > Beggiatoa > Beggiatoa alba. The sequence continues at coordinate 3,119,873 of NZ_JH600070.1, forward strand.
CCCAACCCAAGCCGCAGCAGAGACTGAAAGGGTTAATTGTCGCGCTAAACTGTAAACAATCCAAAAACTACAGGGAATGACTAAAACACTGATTAAACCATATGCCCAAAAATAACCTGTTCCTGTCATCGCAAAGGCTTGGAGAAAATTGGCATATTTGGGATAGCCTTGAGAATAACTATCTAAATCATAATAGGAATATTCAAAAAGATTTTGAAAAAGACTAATAGGCGTTGCAATATTTAAATGATAAAAATAGGCATCGCTAGAGTCATCAATCCCGACAACTAAAGTAATGCTAATCAATATTAAGGTAATGAAGAATAAAACCCAGTGGATAAATACTGGAATTGTATTTATTTCAGTGAGGTAAGGGAATATATTGCCCTGATAACGCTGGTAAATAAAGAAGCTAATAACACTGCTACTGGCTAACCATAATAAGGGGGTTGTGAGCTGTAACGCATTAAAAATAAGTTGGTTGATAAAATAGCTCGGCGCGAAAATAAAGCAGAAAATGAGGAGAATTTGTGAAATCGTGCGCGACATAGAGAATAGAATAAAGTGATGAATTAGAAATAGTATTGCACTGCATCAATTGAGTTTTTTTTAACTGACAACCTTAAAATTATCGTTTGTCAGAAAAAGTATTGCGTTCTACAGTTTAAAGCCTCTGTAGTGGATTGTTGATGAGGTGTTATGATGTTAAATCAATTAAAAGCGATTATATCGGCGCAATGGCAAACGATGGTAGAAAATCATCGGCAACGTTTAGCAATGCGTGAGTTAATAGCGTTAGATAATCAAGCATTACGCGATTTAGGCTTAAATCGAGGCAATTTTCACAGTGTCGCGTTATATGGTCGTTATGAAACGGCTTTACCTGAATTACCCAATACACCACGAGTCGAGCAATCTGCGCCAACACTGAATTATACATTGAAACACTCTTAAATTTTTAGCTTGTTCAAGCAGATAAAAAAAGACGCGATAGAAATACCTATCGCGTCTTTTTTTATGGGTGTGTTTATTGACGTTTCCCCTCTGCACTGAATTGGATGGTTTCAACATCGCCATTTTCATCAGTAATTTCTGCTGTTTGCAATACACCGTTTGGATAATAATGATAACGATGTGATGATTCAATTTCACCATACACCATTTTTTCACAGAGAATTAAACGGTCTTGTGCATCATAATGAGCGCGAAAATAGGTTAAACGGTTTCCTGTATCTTCTAAAGGATTGACTAAATTTAAAGGAAGATTCATCCCTGTATAAGAGACAAAACAAGCAGTTCTGACAACATCACTCATGTGCGTTACTCACTGAATAGCTGGATGAAATAAAGAATTTGCTGTTAGCTGGTATAAACCAACAAGCACCTGAATACCACGATTTTTGTACGGTTATTATAATACGATGGGGTTCTGCTTGTGCAGAAGGAAACGGAGGCATTTTGTAGAAATGATGCAAACAAGATTATTAGTCTGTGTCAATAAACGCTTATTAAATCAGCCTTCTTGCGCGACACGAGGCGGAGTAGAAATTGCGGAGGCATTAGAAAAAGCGATTAGCGAACAGCAATTGCCTTTAACTGTGCAACGTTTTTATTGTTTAGGACATTGTCAAGAAGGCGCAAATGTTAAAATCGCGCCCCAAGGACAATTTTTTCATTCGGTCACTTTAGCGGATATTCCTTTGATTCTTAAGACGGCGTTGTCAACGTCGCTTTATCTAAACGGCGGAAAGTGCTAGGCAACAGCAGTAAGCATAAACTCAGGGCAAGCAACCAATCTACATGATTTAATAACCATATCGTCCACCTATTAGCGCGTCCAACCCCATAAGGCATGGAGAACGCAAACCAGTATTGTGGGTTTTCATCGATGGCAATGACGCTAAATGGTTTATTAGGATTTTGAATTTGATAAGTTATCCATGTTTCACGGGAAAGTTGTGTTGTTTGTAGCCAACGAGGCTCATTTTCACCTTCTACCCAAATACCTAAACGCAATCCTGTTTCACCTAAATAGCCCGCAACCGCAATTTCTATAAAAGATTGTTCAATGGTTAACGGTTCACTTAAAAATGTTCCTTCAGCATTATTCCCTTGTTGATTATAAGAGCCTAATGTTTTACTACCTTGATAAGTGCCTGTTGTTGGATAAAATCCATTCGTAATAAAGGTATTATCTGCTTTTTGATTCGTTAATAACGCAGGGTTTTGTAAACTAGGGGGTAAAAAACGGCGGATATTTGGATTACTCAATAATAAGGCTAATCTATCTGCATTAGGATAGGGAATATTTTTATTTTTTAATGTATTAATGTCTTGTGTTTGTAAAAAAGCAACGGTATTTTGTAATTGCAGAACATTATTGTGACTTTTAGTTAATAATGCGGGTAAAACGGTCTCTTGCAGTAGTTCACACATAAAAAATACGTTACCAATAAACCACAAGGTAAAAATGCCTAGAAGCACTTGCCGTACCCGTTGTACTAACATGGGCATTAGGACAAAAAAGCTCAGTAAATTAACAAGGATAGCAATGGCTAAAATATCAACGTAGCGTGAGGCAGGCACTGCTCCGTTCGCACCCCGCGCATACGCCATACTTGCCGCTTGTAACACAATCCATACACCTAAGGTTAATAATAAGGTTTCAGCCATGGTTAACGGACGACGTAGCCATAGAAGACGTGTTACGAAAATAAAAAAGGGAAAAAATGCTAATAAACTAAAAAATGGATGTGTAATTGCAGGAAAAGCAAGGGCTTTACTAAATGCTAAAAGAAATTGTATAAAGTCTTGAGGCTTTAAACCAGCATGATGCGGTGCAGGTACTAATAGTGCAAATTCAAGGCATAAAATAACTAAACAAATTAATAAGGTAGGAATGTATTGTTGTGCGTGATTTTTGTCTAACCAAAGCTGATAAAGTTTTACGCTAAAAATAGCGATAAAAATGAGTAATCCAGAGGCAACATTAAAAAATGCGCAAAAACCAACCAGTGCCCCAACCCACCATTGCCATTGATAGGGGGAATGTAAGACCAAGCCCCAAATGGCAATAAAACTAAACAGTAACATGAAGTAAAATGCAGATTGAAACCCTGCAAGGGTATTTTCCCAGCCAAAGGGTAAAATCCATAACATACTGATGGTCAATAGCAGAATATTGTCTTGTTGTTGTAACAGATAGCGACGTAGTAAAACGCTTAGGAACATTGCGGCTAGCGCGGCTAACCCTGCATTGACTACCATTTCAAACAGGGGTTGCCATTGAGATTCGTTAAGGCTAAAAAGTCCCAATGCCAGTAAGCGCGGAAAGATAATGCGATGTTCATTATGCGGCGCAAAGAGTTGTTCAATGCTAAAGTGGTTTTCTGACCATTTTAGAAATAAATCAGCGGCTAAAGAATCCCATTGATCCCAATAAGGCAGTGAACTACCAAACGCTTGGATTAGCCAAAGCCGTACTGTAAAAATTAATAAACCACAAGCGGCTAATTTTAACCAAAAGGAATCTTTAGCAACCCACATGATTGATTCTCGAACTGTTGATTAAGGGAGAGAAGTTAAACCTTTTGTGCCACGATAAAAGCTTGTTTGCCAAGAATTTGCCACGCTAATGGAAAACGTAGATAGAGTTTGACAAAAATATCCGCTTTAGGCAGGCGACTTTTAGTGGTGTAGGGTAGAAATTTGGGATAGTTTTTCACAATTTGCATATCTAACGATTCAAGAATTTCTACCAAACTGCGATCGCTTAAAGGGACGTGATGATCAAAGAAGTCCCAATAAACATCTGCTAAAAAGCGAATATTAGGTTGTAGAATCAGCAATTTCCCACCTTTTTTTAAAATCCGTTTACTTTCTTCAATTGTTTCTAAGACTTGACGTTTATCTTGTAAATGTTCTAGAAAATTACTCATGAACACAATATCCGCACTTTCATCATCTAATGAAGCAATTGCAGTACAAGATTCGTTAATAATCTGAATATTGCCAGCAGCAAATTTTTTGACATCAGGATTTAAATCAATGGCGATTTTTTTCCCACATTGGATATTATTGATAAATTCGCAGTAACCTGCGCCAATATCAACAACTGTATCGTTTTTTCCAATGAATTGAGAGAGAAAATCATCGCAGATAATTTTCCAAATGCGATTTTTAGCAGGGAGTTCTTCTTCTAAGAAGCGGGTTGAGTAGATTTTTTGTAAGTCCATAAGATTTATTTATTAAGCGGGGCGGAAAGTGATGTATTTATGTCCCAAGTAGCTGGTGAAAACGGGGACACAAATACCGATGAAATGGGCAATTTCTTCAACTGCGCGGGTAATCCCTAATGCGGGTAGAAGGTAATGTGCCAATAAGAGGCTAATAACAAGGGTTTGTGCAAGTCCGACAAGATTGATGAGGAAAAAGTAATAAAACTGTTCTGCATGGGAACGACGACCAACTTTATGGTTAAAAACATATAGTTTATTGAAAATAAAGGCGGTTACAATTCCTAAACAGTAAGCCAAAATAATGGCGACGGTATAGCCAACAAAGTAGCTAAAGCCAATTCGTGAGAAGAAATTAACGAGGGCAGCAAACCCACCAACCGCTAGAAATTTTAGAAACGTGGTCGAAAAGAATGCTTTTTTTAGCATGATAGGTTCATTGATTTGCAAGTTGTGCGAGTTGTTTTCCAACTTTGACGCTTTCTGTAATGGAACGGTCTTCGGGATAGTAATAGGCGGTATCTGCCATGAAAAAGCCTGTTATTTCACTTTGCATTGCAGGCAGTTGGGCGTAGAAATTTGGTGGACAAACCACTTGCGCGAATTCGTAGCGGGAAACGTGGCTGGCTAAAACCCAGTCTGGCTTGAAAGCGGGGTTAAGCTGTTGGAAGTATTGCAGGACTTCGTCAATAAATAATTGGCTGTCTTGGCGGTATTTGGGATGCGTTTGTGGCATGTAGAAGGGGACATAAACGATGTGTGTGCCTAATTCAGGATTGAGATTGCTGTATTCAATCACCCCTGGAATTTTCATAGAACTATCATTGATATTCATCCAAAAATTTTCGCTTAATGGTTGTTTGAGCTTAAAAATAGCGCAGGCAACACCAATATTTTTAATTTGGCGAATTTTTTCTAACGTGGCAGTGGGTAAATCAGGGGCAATATGTGGTACGTAGGGCAAGGGAATGGTGGAGATGACTTTGTCATAAGTCCGTTGTTCGCCTTTAATTTGTAAACCTTGTACTTTTCCGTCAGCCATGAGAATTTTTTCAATGTGGCTGTTGAGTAAAATCTGCCCATTGAGGGCTTTAATACGGTTTTCCATGGCATCGAGTAGGGTATCTGACCCCCCCGTTAAATAGCCTAAGCGTTCTTCCCATAGGCTTGCGCGTGATAAGGCGATGCGTTTGATGCGTGTACCTATCCATGCTGCCGAAAGGGAATCTTTATATTCAAAAAATTTGAGTTCAAATAGGCTATTCCATAAAACTTGGTAGGCTTTTTCGCCTATCCAGCTTTTTAGCCAGTCTGTGCAGGGGATTTTGTCGTATTTTTCCCAGTTTTGGATGTTTTTGGTGTACATCACATGCAGGGCATAGCGGAATTTAGACAGCCAACTTAAATGCGGGAAGCGTAACAGGGCGAAAGGATGTCCCCACGGGTAGAGTTTGCCTTGATAGAAAAAACCCATTTTGGTGGCTTGCCAGCGACATTTATCAGCTAATTCCAATTCATCGAGTAAAGCAAATAACGGGTCGTCGGTCGCACAAATAAAGTGGTAATAGCGTTCGATTTTTAGACCTGCAAAATCAAATGAGGCAGTCATACCACCAATACGGTTGTCGCGTTCGTATAAGTCGACTTGATGACCTGCTTTTAATAATTCGTAGGTGCACATTAAGCCCATCGGTCCTGCACCAATTACCGCAATTTTTGACATGGTCAATCCTGTTTTAATTAGCGTTTTAGCACGACATCTTTATAACGAGGGTCGCAAAACGTTTCTTGCATGGCTTGATAGAAAGGGGTTTGTTTTACGCCAAAGGTGGCTTCGGTATTTACCCCTGTAAAACAATCGCCTGCGGTCAGGGCTTTGAGTTGGTCAGCGGTAAACGGGGGTTTACTGCTAAAGAGGGCGTAAACTTTGAGTAGGATATAAAACAAGCTGTAAGGAATGTGCACAATGGGGGTTTTGAGTTCTTTGACTTGTTTGATGGTTTTTATAATATCCACATAGTCAATATTTTGATTACCGACAACATCGTAAATTGTGCCTTGCGGTTGTTTTTCCATGCAATCGATAATCATTTTACAAAAATCTTTGTTATACAAAGGTTGTCGCATGTAACGACCATCACCGGGAATGGGGAAAGCGGGAACTTTTTCCATAAAACGGGAGAGCCAGCCTAAGTGTTTGGGGTCAAACCAGCCAAACATGAGGGTAGGGCGTAGGATACTGTGGGGAATACCGCTTTCTACAACTAATTTTTCTTGGGCTTTTTTGGTTTCGGTGTAGTCGTCATGTGCGACGGAGTTTACTACAGAGGAGCTGATGTGAACGATGTAGGGGACTTTGTGTTGACGAACCGCATTTAATACTTTTTCGGTTGAAGTGATGTTATTGCGAACAAAGAGTTCGGTATTTTTGCCTGTGATTTGAGCTTGTAACATGAGTAAGCAGGCGGCTTCGGCAAAGTGTTCTGTCCATGTGCCTTCTTCCGCTAAATCGGCTAAAACGGTTTCCACTTCGGGATGGAGCTGTTTGAGTATAGAAAGGTTGTATTCATGTTTATCGATGGCAACAATATTGTAATAACCCATTTCTTTGAGTTGTACAATTAAGTTTTGCCCAACCAGTCCCGCCGCGCCTGTTACAACAATCTTATCACCAAATTTCATGATGCCCTTGTGTGGAAAGTGTCTTTTTACGTAGTCGTAAAGGAGTTTGTCTAAACGATTGTGTTTTTCAATGAGTTGTCTTGTTTTTGCGTCAATTTGTTGGGCTATTCCTGTTTCATCCGTGTTGAGTATCGGTAAAATTGTGGAGTGCCAACCTAGTTTTTCTTTTAGGATTTGTATTGATTCTTCAAAACGGTCTGACAATCCAACAAAGCCGAAACGGTTATGTAAGCGTTTGATGGCTAAATTCAGAACGTGCGGATTATCTAAAAATCCCATTTCTTGATAACCAACAATGGTGCGTGTCATATGGTTGTTGGTTTCAAAGGTAATTTGTTTTTCTAAAAACGCATAAAGACTCATCCCTTGTTGAATCATCGTGTGGTAGGGCGTATCAGGATGACGCGCATAATGGCTATAGAGGGAAATAACACGCTCGATGGGGTCACGTAATAGCGTAAAGTAGCGAGTTTGTTCGTGGGCGATTCCTAATGTGTTGTGAATCCAAAAAGTAATATGCCCATAGATGATTTTAGCGTGTTGCGCTTTTTGTTTGGCGATTTCAAGGGCTTCAGGACTTAAGTCGTAAATAAATACGCGCTCATCTTCTGAATACTCTTGTTCTACAATCGCACGTAAGGAAGTCCCTGCGGTTTTTGGCAGATGGATAAAAAATAGTTTTTCGTCTTGATTCATTGTACTGAGTGAAATCTATAGTTTTTGCCAAACGGAAAAATATTCAAAGTGGTTTTGCTCACCTTCGCTTAAAAAACAGCAAGTTGCGGGAATATTTAAACGACTTAAGCAGGTTTGCATAAAGTCAGCAAAATGCGCACTATCCCAAACATGGGCATGTTCGCGCCGATTTTTGACGTTGGCAATGTGGATTGATAGTTGTTCAGGAGGACAATTAAAAACGTTGGGGTGAACCGCTCGCAGAAAATCGAGATAGTGTTCATCAGTCACGTCACTAACTTGTTGTTGATATTCTGCCCATAAGTGCTCGAATGGGGTTAATTCTCGCGGTTTGTCAAACGTATATAACTTATCAGGCGCGGAAATAACAATGTAGCCGTTGGGTTTAACGATACGAAACAGTTCAGCAACAATATTGATAGGGTTGGCTACATGTTCAATAACGTGATTTAAAATCACAAAGTCATATTGTCCATTAGCAAAAGGACTTAAGCCTTGTTTATCTAAATCGCAATAGTGATTCACAACCACAAAGTTGTTTAATTGGTTTTGTAGCTCAGGAAAGGCTTGTACTAACGTTTCCCGTGAAGCAACATCCGCATATTCAATACTGCATGGTTCAGGCAGTTGCGCAGGTTGATTTAATGCGCCGATTTCTAAGCCTTTTCCTTGCAACAGGGCGTAGCCTGCGCTACGGTGTTTTAAATGGGGTGGCGTACTTGCAACGGGCTGATTGATGGCTCGCGCTTGCCGACTTTCATACTGTCCGAATTGTTCCCAATGTAACCAACCGCCATTGGCTTTACCCTGATAAGCAGGATGATTCGCGACATCAGGATAAAGCATTAGATAATAGGCATTATCAAAGTTTTGTTCAGTTAAATTCATCACGGATACACTTAAAGCGAGAGAAAACGCCCTCATGTATGAAGTGATAGGCGTTACAATGGGCAAAATTGTACAGGAATATAAAAGAAATAAAGAGTATCCAGACATTAAAATGCAAGCATTTTCCCATCTTTCTACGCCTTATAGTCTCATTCAATGTTTAGACCCTCGCTTAAAAATTGTCTTAGCGGTTTTATTTTCGGTATGGATGGTTACGCAAGGACGGGTTTTAGCCCTTGTGTTGGGGTTTGGACTTGCGCTGGGAACGTTGCGGCTTGCCCGTTTATCTTGGGAAATCGTATGGGCACGGTTGCGCCCTTTGAATCTTTTCACCGTGCTTTTATGGCTAATTTTACCGTTGACGAATGGCACAACGGGAGAAATTGTTATATGGCAGGGCTTGTCGATTTATAGCGATGGGATAGCGCAAGCATTGAAAATTACGCTCACCATGAATGCCATTGCCTGCGTGTTAATGGCATTTCTCAGCACGATGGATATTGTCACAATAGGACATGCGTTATCAGGCTTAAAAGTCCCTGAAAAGTTAGTTCATTTACTCTTATTTACAGTGCGATATTTAACTGTTTTACATGCAAGTTATCAGCAACTTACGCAAGCAATGCGCGTGCGGGGGTTTCGGTTACAAGCAACATGGCACTGTTATCGGAGCATTGGCTTTTTATTGGGTATGTTATTAGTGCGCAGTGTCGCACGGGCAAAACGGATTGAAATGGCGATGAAATGTCGCGGATTTCGTGGACAATTTTATCTATTAACAAGGTTTCAATGGCAAGCAAAAGACAGCTTATATTTAATTATTTGGGGACTAATTTTATTCAGCATTACCGCCATGAGCCTGTCTATTTAAGCCATGAATACACCATTATTAGAATTACGGACAATTGATTACGCTTATCAAGCCCATCGTCCTTTATTACAAGGACTGAATTTAACAGTACATCAAGGAGAACGTTTAGCCATTCGTGGTGCGAACGGCAGTGGCAAAACGACCTTGTTACATTTAATCGTCGGACTTTGTAAACCAACACGCGGCGAGATTTTTGCATTTGGACGATTGCGCCAAACAGAAGCCGATTTTTGGGAAGTGCGTACTCAAGCAGGTTTAGTGTTTCAAGACGCAGACGACCAACTATTTTGCCCAACGGTAGCGGAGGATGTTGCTTTTGGATTGTTTAATCTGGGAAAGACGGCGCGAGAAGTCACACAAATCACGCGGGAAACATTGGCATTATTAGGTTTAAGTGATTATGCCGAGCGGGTAACTTATCATTTATCAGGCGGTGAAAAACGCCTTGTTGCCTTAGCGACAGTATTAGCCATGCAACCCGATATTTTATTGTTAGATGAACCGACAACAGGGCTAGATGAGCAGGCACAAGCGCGAGTTGTGCAGATTTTGCAAGGTTTACCCCAAGCGATGTTAATTGTTTCTCATGACCGTGATTTTTTAGCGCAATTAACCCCACATCAGCGATTGTTGCAGGCGGGACAGTTAAAAAATAGTTCGTTATTACAAAAACATCCCGAAAGGAATAGCAACTAAATTATCACTCAGTTCAATCACCATTTCCCCATTGTAAAACACAACGCCTAAACATTTTTTATCATATCTATGATTTTGAAAATCGATAATATGTTTAAAATCCTCTTTTTTTATACTACTACTTTGTTTTACTTCAATCGCTAAAATCTCATTTTCAACTTCTATTATAAAATCAATCTCTTTTTTATCATTCGTTCTATAATGATAAATTTCGTAACTTTTTTGCAAATAAGCTAGGTGTTTTTGTAGCTCACAAAATACAAATGTTTCATATAGTTGTCCGCTATAAGGAGAGCTTAACAGTTTTTCTTGAGTATTCATTTTTAACAAACTACAAAGAATGCCTGTGTCATTAAAAAAAACTTTAGGTGATTTAATAAACTGTTTACCTATATTTGCAAAATAAGGCTTTAAAAGCGTCGCTTGATAAATTCTAGTCATGATTGAAAGATAATTATCTGTCGTTATATCTTTAATACCAATATCATTACTAAGGCTTGATTTATTTAAAATAGTCCCGCTTCGCGTTGCTAAAATATTTACAAACTTTATAAAACTGTCAATATCTCTAATATCTGCTAAAGCTCGCGCATCTCTTTCTATATACGTTGCGATATAAGATTTAAACCAAAGTTCTTTTTGTAAGCCTTTAAGATAAAGAATTTCAGGATAACCACCATCAATAATATTTTCTATAATATCATTGTTATAGTCGCTTTTCGGTAATTTAAACTCTTTATTTAAAAGCTTTTCAATAATATTTTCGTGCGGTTTATCCTTTTTTTCTTTACAACTTAAGGGATAAAGCCTTAACTCACAAATTCTTCCTGCAAGCGTATCTTTACTTTCTTTATAATCAAGAATATTGCTACTACCGGTTAGTAAATAACGTCCATTTTTTCTGTTTTTATCAACTTCTATTTTTATATATTCCAAAATAGTAGGAACTTTTTGTATTTCATCGAGACAGATTGGTAGCTCCAAATTTTTTAAAAATCCTTTTGGATTTTCTTTTGCGTAAAGTCTTAGCTCACCATCATCAAAAGTAAGATAATTTTTAAAGTTATTCAGTGCTAGCGTTGACTTTCCTATTTGTCTTGCACCATTCAGTAATACAACGGGAAAAGTATCAAGTGCCATTTTAAGTAGTGCTTCTAATGTTCTCTTTTTCATTTTTTACTATTTTAGTGTAAAAATATTTACCATTATACTATGTAAATTTATAAAGATTCAGTCTGATTTCAGGAATGCTTGTTCTGATTTTCATTGTTGGCACGAATGGCAAAAGACCTGCTAGGTTTTGAAAACTGAGCAGGTCTTTATTTTATCTAACGAGTTATGAATTAATAACAATCGCTACAATTCATTATCTTCATGTTCCGCTTCTAATTGTACTAATTGGCGCGGTTGTTCGGCATGGCTGAAATAACTATTTGTAATTGCATCAGATAAAGCAGGGATTAAATGCCATAAACGGACTAATAATTGGTCTAAATCTTTACGGAAGTTATCGGTAAAGGTTGCAAGTGCATCGACATCGGCTAAACGAACTTGTGTTAAGGATTCTAAAATAATCCGTTCTTCCGCCGCCCGATAAGGGGTATCATCGCCATGCCGTAATACATTGATATAACTTGATAATTGTTCTAGTTGATAGCCGATAGAGCGCGGATTTAGTTCATTTTGTAACAATAATTCAAGCGTTGCATTAACTTGTAAATAAGAGCGATAACGTCGCCGATAAGTTAGCAAGCTATCGGTCACAATTAATAAATTCTCTAGCAGTACCGCCTCATCTTCATTGACTGTGCATAAGGTCGCACGTAATAACTGCCCCGTGTTATAACAGCGTTCTAAACGTCGCCCAATGATTAAAAACCGCCAACCTTGACTGTGCGTCATACTCTCCACGCTCAAACCTTCTAACGCAGATAACCAGAGGATTAAATTATCTAAAACCTGTAAGGCTTCGTTAATTTCTTTCGGGGCTTGCTGTTGTAAACGGTTTAATTCATCCTCAATCGCACTGAATACCCGCCACATATCAGGCGATAATCTATCACGGGTAGAACGTGCCGCATTGAGTAAAAACTGCAATGTGGAGGTTAAACTGCCTACTCGTTGACGGTCTAAAAAGACTGATAATAATTCTTCTCGGGGATTTTCTAAGCGTTGTTGTGCCCCTTCTCCGACAAAACCGGGTAAGGTTTCCGTTAAATAAGTGACTGCACGCAATAAACTTGGTAGCGCAGGATGGTCTTTCGTACTGACAAAATCATACGGGTCGGCTAAATATAATAAAACTGTGCGTAGTAAACGGATAACACCTTCAGCCCGTTCCGCATAGCGTCCCAACCAGAACATATTTTCCGCAACACGACTCGGTAATTCCCCTTGTCCATGCCCTTCAAAAATAACTAATTTTTTCTTCGTTTCAGGAATTAACGATAAATCTTTTTCAGGTTCGGAAGCAATGACCCATGTATCTTTGCTTAAACCGCCACTTTGTGCGGATACCACAGGACTGTCAGCACTTGCTGCGACGCGGGTTAATCCACCAGGCATCACCACATAATTATTTTCATTGGTGACGAGGAAACTACGCAGAACTAATTGACGCGGTTCTAGCCGTCCATTCACAAGTACAGGGGTTGTCGAGCGGATAATCTCTTCCCCACCAACGTACCAATTGGGTTGTGCCAAAATCTGAGCACGCAATAAATCTCGCTGTTTACTGCTTAATAACCGCCCGCGCACGGACACATGTCCAGGCATATTGGCAATGCGTTTAATCACTAATTTATCAATATTTTCTAGCACATACTTACAGGCAGTTTTATCTCCACACCACCATGTTTGTGGTGAAGGGATAATTAACTCTTCGCCTAAAAAGTATTTCGCTAAACTCGGTAAAAACGCATACAGTCCAGCATTTTCTAAAATACTACTGCCTAAAGGATTCGCTAAACCAACGCTACCCATCCGTAAGGATTGCGTTAACCCTGCAACTCCTAAATAAGAATCAGGACGCAACTCTAAAGGGTCACAAGCCCCATCATCAACACGGCGTAAAATCACATCAACAGGCTGTAAACCGTCTAAGGTTTTTAACGCAATTTTCCCATCGCGCACGGTCAAATCTGCCCCTTGCACGAGGGTATAGCCTAAATATTTCGCTAAATATGCATGTTCAAAATAAGTTTCGTTCGCAGGGCCGGGCGTTAATACTACAATACGCGGGTCTTCGTGTGGTGACATACTCGCTAATGTTTGGCGTAAGGTGCGGAAAAACAGCGCGAGGCGATGCACATGGGAATCACGGAACAAACTTGGCAAAATCCGCGAAATGACTAACCGATTTTCTAAGGCATAACCAGCCCCAGAAGGAGCTTGTGTTCTATCTGCAATTGCCCAAAATTCCCCCGTTGCAGAACGGGCTAAATCAACTGCATATAAGGGCAAACGATGCCGTTTAGGTAAAGCAACTCCAACCATTGCCCGCAAAAATCCGGGATGGGCAACAATCAATTCAATCGGGAGCAAGCCTTTACGAATCGTATCACGCGCACCATACAAATCGGCTAATAACAAACTCATTAATTCAGCCCGCTGAATTAAACCCCGCTCGATATGTCCCCACTCCTCGCTAGAAATCACATGCGGAATAGGGTCTAATTGCCATGGGCGGTCTAAACCTTGCGGGTCGCCATACACATTATAAGTCACGCCATTATCACGTAATAAACGTCGACCTTCCTGCCAACGGCGTTCTAACTCCTCATGTCCCATTGAATGAAGAGCACGCATCAAATATTGCCAATGCGGGCGAATTTGCTTCGTTCCCGCATACATCTCATCATAACTATTTGGTAATGTTTGATAAGTTTGGAGAATATCCGCGACCACAGCATCTTGTACGGCGGTAGGCGTCAGCGAGTTAGAATTAGCGTTTTGCATAATATCCTATAGTGGTTTGTCAATCGCTAAATTTGCTGTTTTTGCTAACATTCAGTCACAAGCCTTCGGCTTACGCATGAAAAATAAATCAAGCAATCTAGTTTCTATTAAAGAATCAAATGAACTCAATAGCTTAATAATTATCAATGACCTTGAGTTCTCATCCGTGAATGCGAGGTCTATAAGCATACTACAGAGTGGTAATCTAACTCTATAAGCCGAGACTTTTTAGGTGTATTATCAAATTCTCCTTACGAAAAAATACCCTGCGTAAACACTCCTTAACGCTATCCCAACCCATACATTCATTCTTTATAAAGCAGAAATAATAGTGATTTTAAACACAATGCCCTTATAAAATAACCAGCATCATTTCTCTCCCATCATTCAGGAGTCAATGATGATTTTGTGAGGATGTTCCCTAAACCAACTTGTTAGTTTTACAAAACCAACACCGTTCTATGAGGAAATAAACCCAATGAAACCACTCAATCAACTTTTTAAAACCACCCTGCTAGCTACAAGCATAACCATTATGCCTTTTTCTAGCGCACTTTATGCCGACGAAGAAATTAGTATAGCCGTTGCAGGTCCTATCACAGGACAATACGCCACGTTCGGACACCAAATGAAAACAGGCACAGAAATAGCCGTTGAAGACCTGAATAAGGCAGGCGGCGTGCTGGGGAAAAAGTTAAAGTTAGAAGTCGGTGACGACGCATGTGACCCCAAACAAGCTGTTGCCGTTGCTAACCAACTCGCTAACAAAAAAGTTGCATTAGTTGCTGGACATTTCTGCTCAGGTTCATCAATTCCCGCCTCCAAAGTCTATAACGAAGAAGGCGTTATCATGATTTCCCCCGGCTCTACCAATCCCAAACTGACAGAAGAAGGCTTATCCAACGTCTTCCGTGTTTGCGGACGTGACGACCAACAAGGCGCGGTTGCGGGTGAATATATCGCCAAAAAATACGCCGACAAAAAAGTTGCCATCCTCCACGACAAAAGCGCGTATGGTAAAGGTCTAGCCGACGAAACCAAAAAAGCCTTAAACGCAGCGGGTAAACAAGAAGTCATGTATGAAGCCATCACCGCAGGCGAAAAAGACTACTCCGCCATTGTCTCCAAACTCAAAAAAGAACAAATTGACGTTGTCTATTTAGGGGGATACCACACCGAAGCAGGCTTAATCATCCGCCAAATGCGTGACCAAGGCATGTCCACCATTCTCGCCGCAGGCGATGCCCTCATGACCGATGAATTCTGGTCAATTACAGGAGCAGCAGGTGAAGGTACACTCATGACATTCAGCCCAGACCCCAGCAAAAACCCCATTGCTGAACCCATTGTTGCTACATTCCGCGCCAAAAAAATCGAGCCTGTTGGCTACATGTTATACAGCTACGGTGCTGTACAAGCATGGGCGCAAGCCGTAGAAAAAGCAGGTACAACCGATGCGAAAAAAGTAGAAGAAGTTTTGCGCAAAGAAACCTTTAAGACTGTTTTAGGCGATGTCAGCTTTAACGCAAAAGGCGACGTTAACGCCCCTGGTTACGTCTTCTACGTCTGGAAAAACGGCAAATATGACTACGTAGAATAATCTACAAAGCCTTACCCCTAAAAAATGGCTCACCTCAACACTGAGCCATTTTTATATTGACTTTCCTAATACCAAATCTCCCATGAAAAGCATTCACGATAAAGGCTATAAAAGACTGTTTTCCAATAAAACTTTTTTTCGCCAACTGATAGAAACCTTTGTTCCAGAACCATGGGTGCAAGATATTGATTTCGAGAGTTGCGAACGCCTAGAAAAAACCTTTATTACTGACCACTACAAAGAAACCGAAAGCGACCTTATTTACAAAGTCAAATTTAAACAACAAGAAGCCTATATTTACGTTTTACTCGAATTTCAATCGACCATTGTTTGGTTTATGGCGTTGCGCGTCCTACACTATATCTGTAGTTTCTGGCTAGACTACGCAGAAAGTCACCCCAAAAAGAAAAAACTACCGCCAATATTTCCCGTTGTACTCTACAATGGAAAAGGAAAATGGAAAAAAAGCACAGAATTGCAGGCTATTTTAGAAAAACCTGAGTTACTAGGCGTTTATACGCCCAATTTCCGCTTTTTCAAAATTGCTGAAAACGACTACTCACCCGAACAACTCCAACAGATACAAAATTTAGTCTCTACCCTTTTTCTTGCGGAAACTCACCCACAAGATATCAAAAAACTGGCACAACAAGCTTTAATCCTCTTTGATAAAACTGACATAGAAGCCGCATCGCTATTCCTGAACTGGTTTATGCAACTGGTTGTACATGGCAAGCGAGAAATTCAGGATTATCAAATATTAGAAACGATTTACCATGACAAACTGGAGGCAGAAATGACACTCACACAAGCAATGGATCAAGAACGTCAAATTTCGTTCAATCTCGGACGACAAGAAGGGGAGCTAATCGGTATAGAAAAAGGGGAGTTAATTGGCATACAGAAAGGCGAGAAGATCGGTATAGAAAAAGGGGTGAAACAAGCTAAAACTGAGACTTTAACCCAGTTACTTACGCACCGCTTTAAGCCCTTAAGCGATGAACAAAAACAGCAAATTCAACAGCTCAGTATAGAACAAATCGATGCACTGATTCTTAAACTAATTCAACCCAATATTGTAACATTCGCCGATTTCTGGCAAGAAATCAGCCTTTATTTACACTAAAAACTAGAGGCAGAAATGACACTCACACAAGCAATGGATCAAGAACGTCAAATTTCGTTCAATCTCGGACGACAAGAAGGGGAGTTAATTGGTATAGAAAAAGGGGAGCTAATTGGCATACAGAAAGGCGAGAAGATCGGTATAGAAAAAGGGGTGAAACAAGCTAAAACTGAGACTTTAACCCAGTTACTTACGCACCGCTTTGAACCCTTAAGCGATGAACAAAAACAACAAATTTCTAAATTCAGTATTGAACAACTAGACACACTACTTTTAAAACTCCTTCAACCTAATATCACAACCCTTGCCGACTTCTGGCGAGAAATAACCCCCTAATATCCATTAACATTGCAATAACCCATAAAAATATATAAAGGTAATAACCAGTTATGTGTGGCATCTGTGGCGAATTACGTTTCGATAATACCTCCCCGCAACTCGACAATCTCAAACGCATGACAAGCGTACTCGCTCGACGTGGCCCTGACAGTGAAGGCTACTACCAAACTGATACCGTTGCCTTTGGACACCGTCGCCTATCCGTTATCGACCTCTCCGAACGAGGCACACAGCCAATGGTCGACAACCAACATAATTTAATCCTTGTTTTCAACGGCACGATTTACAACTATCGAGAACTACGCCACGAACTTATCGAAAAAGGCTACCAATTCCAATCAGAAACTGACACCGAAGTCATCCTAAAAGCCTATGCAGAATGGGGCGATACCTGCGTAAACTACCTACAAGGCATGTTCGCCTTCGCCATCTGGGACAAAACCCAACAACGCTTATTTCTCGCCCGCGACCGCGTTGGCATCAAACCCCTCTACTACGTCAAAACCCCCGAATTTATCCGCTTTGCCTCCACCATGCCCGCCCTGCTCGCAACAGACGGCATCAACAAACAAATAGACCCCATTGGCTTACACCACCACCTAACCCTACACGCCGTTATCCCCGCGCCCTACACCATCCTACAAGGCATTCGCAAAGTAGAACCCGCGACAAGCCTAAGCATCAACAAACAAGGCGACATACAACGGCGCGTTTACTGGCAACTCAACGCCACCCGACCCGCAGAAACCTACAGCGAACAAGACTGGATAGAACTCACCCACACCGCCCTAAAAAACGCCGTCAGCAGTCACCGCTCCGTTGCCGATGTCCCCGTTGGCGTACTCCTCTCAGGCGGATTAGACTCAAGCCTACTCGTTGGACTGCTTGCCGAACACTACGACGCACACAACCTGCTGACTTTCTCCGTTGGCTTTGAAGATGCCCCCGAAGAAAAAGGCAGCGAATTCGAATACTCAGACCAAATTGTCGCCCGCTACAAAACCCGCCACCACCGCTACACCATACCCAACGCCCAAGTTCTACAACGCCTCCCCGAAGCCATCCAAAACATGGCAGAACCAATGGTCGGACAAGATGCTGTTGCCTTCTACCTACTTGCCGAACAAGTGTCACAAACCGTAAAAGTCGTTCAAAGCGGACAAGGTGCGGATGAAGTCTTTGGCGGATACTTCTGGTATCCCCTCATGAACGCCGCAACAGGCAACGACTTAGACCGCTTTCGCCCCTACTACTTTGACCGCACCCACAACGAATTTTTAGAAACCGTACACCCCGACTACCACGGCGAAGACTACACCGCGCAAACCATCGCCAACCTTCTTGCCCAAGACAACGCCAGCGAATTCCTAGACAAAGTGCTACGCATGGATGTCACCACCTTAATTGTTGACGACCCCGTTAAACGGGTTGATAACATGACAATGGCGTGGGGATTAGAAGCCCGTGTCCCTTTCCTAGACCAACAATTGCTTGAAACCGCTGCCAGAATGCCACCCAGCTTAAAAATGCGCGAAAATGGCAAATATCCCCTAAAAGCCATCGCCCGCAAACTCCTCCCTGCCAGCGTCATCGACCGCCCAAAAGGCTACTTTCCTGTCCCTGCTTTAAAATACGTCCGTGGTGAATTTTTAACCTTTATGCGAGAAGTCCTACAATCCGACACCTGTCGACAACGCCAACTATTTAACCGCACCTATGTCGACAAACTCCTTGCTAATCCAGAAGCTTACATGACCCCGCTACAAGGCAGTAAACTATGGCATTTAGCCCTTTTAGAATCTTGGTTACAAACCCATCTTTAAAAACATATAGATAAGTATCACCTCGTTCCCCGCGAGACAGTAAGAACGAAAAAAAGAGGCAATCACCCTCAGCTATTGCCTCTTTTTCTCTCTGATTTGCACTATTCAACAAGCGTAAAAAAACATACCTAACCATGCTTTAAAACGCTATTTTTCCATGAAAATTAAAGGCTCTTATGATAGCATTTTGTAAAATCAATCATTATCCAACAATGGATTTAACACAATGCAACTTATTTTTGATGTTCTTGGCTGGATTTTCTATAAAATACTTGTCTTTGCAATAGTTTCCATCGTCTTTGTTTCTGGAACTGCCTTTTATCACTGGGTTACGACATTAGAATTACAAGACTTACCTCCCCTAACAGAACAAACTCAACAAATTCTCAAAAAAATCCCCGTTATTGCCTTCAATGACCCTAAAGTGCAAGAAATCTGCACAGATATGTCTAAAAAAGGCAAACTATTACAAAGTACTAGCCAAGACTTTTTACAACGTCAACAAGCTCCAAACCCTTTCCGACATCCCTTCGATTACTACATGTGGAAAACCGCAGAACAAGCGTTTATAAATACGCAAAATCAAGCGATTGCTGAGTTTGATAAAAGTGTTGCTACCTGCAATCAATACTTAATCGATGAACATGATATGGCAGAAAAACGGACAAAAGATGAATTAGCCAGCAAAATCCAAGAAATCAGCAAAGAACAAGAAACAACGCTTGCCGTTCTAAACCTGCGGTTTGAAAAAATAAAAGAACTTGAAGCAAGACTTAACAGACTTAAAGAAACACGTCCTAATCCTGCTAATCCTTTAAATGCAGTTGCTTACTATCAATGGCGGGACGAAAAAGATGCAGTGAATAGTGAACTTAACACATTGAATTCAGAGAAAAGAGAATTAACACTTAAGCAAGTGCTACAAGCGAAAGTGATACAACACTTGCAAGACAATATGAGCTATTCCGCTGATGAATCCAGACTTCAACAAAAAATTACAGACCTCAACGCACAACTGAGCAACCTGAAAAGACAACATAATGATATTAAAAGTCAGATAAATGTGCTGAAACAAGAAGAACCTTATTGGATACAAAACCCTTTTAGTAGTTGGCTAGATAAATACGAAGCATTAATTAACCAAAAAGACACATTAATCACGCAACAACAACAAATTATTAACGAAAAAAACCGCCTAGAAAAACTAAAAGCGGATGGTGTCGCCCAATTTTCCCCGTTAAATACCCTCCTCAACCTTAACGATGTATTATGGAATACGTTCAAAACTTACTTATTTAGCACGTTTTTTTTAGCATTCATGATTCTTTTTGGGAACTTATTACAAAAAAGCTTTTGGTACTTCGTTATTGCAAAACAAGCGAGCTATACCAAGCCGATTACTATCGATTGAGATAACAGAGAAAAATGATGAACGGTAATCACACTTTAAATATTATTTTGAAACCGAATGAAACCCTGTTTGTTCACTTGGGTTGGCTACAATATTGCCCTGTCGGTATTATTAAAAAAACAAAGTTTCTATGGTCTTGGCGTTATCCTTTTTTGAGCTATCTAGCGAACTTAAAAGAAATGCAAGTTCTTAAATTACCTGACACAATGACCGAAACAAGCCTGACTTTAGGCTCAAAAGAAGACGCATATAAACACCTAATTGCTGTCGATTTAAATCAATATCAAGCTGTTGTTTTACATCCGCGTCATGTTATTGCCATACAAGGCGATGTTCACTTAAAAAAATGTTGGGTATTGAATCGATTACATGGCTGGGTAACAGGACGCTTACGTTATATTATTTTTTATGGAACAGGCACTATTTACGTTTATGGACAAGGCGGGGTTCATTTAGAGCAAGTAACCTCTCAACAAGCCGTCAGAGTTGACCAATACGCATTAATCGGTAATCAAGCAAATATCCCATTTACCACCATTCGCAATGAAACTTTTTGGGGATATTTCCGCGAAAAAGAAGCTTTATTCGATTACCACTTCATGGGCGATGGCGTTGTGATTCGTCAAGCAACCGTTTCACCCAATCAAATAGCCGCACTCAATTCGAATCCCTTTACTCGTGTTATAAATGGATTAAGCAGTATTGTTGGCAAAGTGTTAGGCTTCTAATTTTTGCAAAAAATCCTTACTTTACAATAAGTAAAATAGCTGGCAGTCCTTTAAAGACCGCTAACCCTAACCGCTTTTTAATCCTACTAACTCTGTAAATCCTAACTCAGACAATATGATAGAGACAAAATCCATGCTTCAACGTCTAGCTGTCTTACAAGAAAATGCCGTTTTATCGGAAATGGATTTACATTTTAGTCGCTTTATTGCCCGTTTAGCCCAATCAGAAGATGACAATATCCCCTTAAGTGCCGCATTAACCAGCTATATGGTTGCGCAAGGGCATGTTTGCTTAGATTTAAAACAATTTGCAGGTCAACTTTTTCCCGCTAATCCTGAAACCGAATTGCCTGAAACAGCCCGTTTACAACTTCCCGCCTTAAACACATGGTTACACAGTCTGCAACACAGTCGCGTTGTTGGACAAAAAGGCGACTATAAACCATTTATTTTAGAAGAAACCCGTTTATATCTCTATCGTTACTGGGATTATGAACAACTATTAGCGCGACAA
This sequence comes from Beggiatoa alba B18LD, assembly GCF_000245015.1. Classification (NCBI taxonomy): domain Bacteria; kingdom Pseudomonadati; phylum Pseudomonadota; class Gammaproteobacteria; order Thiotrichales; family Thiotrichaceae; genus Beggiatoa; species Beggiatoa alba. The sequence goes on from NZ_JH600070.1 coordinate 3,141,439, forward strand.
ATTCATCAACGATTAACAGAAACTGATAGCTTAGAACAAGAACTGAATCAAGAAACCTTAAGACTGGGTTTACATGATTTATTTCATAATTCCACTCTGCCCGCAGGCGAAACCGATTGGCAAAGAACCGTAGCATTACAAGCGGTATCAAACCGTTTTTGTATTATTTCAGGCGGGCCGGGAACAGGCAAAACCACTACAGTTGTTAAAATTCTCGCCCTATTACTCGCCCAAAAAACTGACTTACAAATTGCCCTTGTCGCGCCAACAGGCAAAGCCGCCGCCCGTTTACAAGAAGCAATTACCCAAAATAAACACCGTCTCAGTTGTTCTGTTGAAATAAAAGCAAAAATTCCACAAGAAACGTCAACGATTCATCGCTTATTAGGCAGTATTCCCAACTCTCCCTATTTTCAACGTAATGCACAAAATCCTCTACCTTATGATGTGATTGTTGTCGATGAAGCCTCTATGGTTGATTTGGCATTAATGGCAAAGCTGGTGCAAGCGATTCAGCCCCACGCCCGTTTAATTTTACTCGGCGATAAAGACCAACTGGCTTCTGTTGAAGCAGGGACAGTATTAGGCGATTTATGCGCAGTTTTAGATAATCCACCAAGTCACCCGATTTTAAACAAATTGAGTGAAAATATTGTGTTATTAAGAAAAAGTTATCGTTTTGATGATAATAGCGGTATTGGAAAAGTGGCGCACGCGGTTAAAACAGGGAATGCACAAGGCGCGTTAAACGCACTAAAAACAGCTGATTCTAATGTGCAATGGTTCAGCTTGCCGATAAACACCCGTTTACAAACAGCATTACGTGAGCAAGTTATCGCGGGTTTTAGCCATTATTTAAGCCTGATTAATCAACGTTCTCAAGACCCACAAAAGATATTACAAGCATTTGATGAGTTTCGTATTTTATGCGCCTTACGCAAGGGCATGTATGGCGTGGAAGCGGTAAACCGCGTGATTGAACAGATTTTAAAAGCCGAAGGGTTAATAAAGTCTTATTATCCTTGGTATGTCGGACGACCGATTTTAATCACCCAAAATGATTACACCACGCATTTATACAATGGTGATATTGGGATAGTGTTATGGAGTCAAGAATCGCGCAATGAATTGCAAGCCTATTTCCCCGCAACAGATGGCGGAGAACCTCGCGCATTTTGGCTTAACCGTTTACCAGAACATGAAACCGTTTATGCAATGACGATTCATAAAAGTCAAGGTTCTGAATTTGATAATGTATTACTGTTATTACCTGAGCAAGAATCGCCGATTTTAACGCGAGAATTGCTTTATACAGGCATTACCCGCGCTAAAAAAACCGTGAGTATTTGGGGAAAAGAACCTGTTTTTACCAAAGCCGTACAAGCGCGGATTTTGCGTAATTCGGGGTTGGGGGAGGGGTTGATGAGTGCACACACAGGATGAAATAAAAATTTTTGTGATGTCTTAAAAAGCCTTACTAGCGTCTTAAATGCTAGCGGGTTTATGCTTTAAATGGGGAAAACCATGCAATAAGTTGTCTTGTTACGTTATTCGATAAATTACGGTTTAGATATAAAAACGAAAGGTTTGTATGGAAACAAGAGAGCATGTCATTTTATTAAGTACCTGCCCCACAATGGAAGTTGCGCAGTCTATCGCAACAACGTTGGTCGAGGAACGTTTGGTTGCGTGCGTTAATATTTTTCCTGCCTTGCAGTCAGTGTATTTGTGGGATGGGACAGTACAGCAGGAAACAGAAGTGTTGTTGATGATGAAAACCCGCCGTTTTTTGTATGCACAAGTTGAGCAGGTTTTACAAGCGTTACATCCTTATGAAGTGCCTGAATTAATTATGTTACCTATTGTTGCAGGATTACCCAGTTATTTGCAGTGGATTAATGAAGTAACCCTTGCGCATTCATTCGTTGACGGCGGATTGTCCAAACCAGAATGAAAGGTCTTTGCTTAGGAATACATCAACAGGGAGGTATTGTGAGCCTTCGGTTGAGAAGCTGAGTCCAACCATACCATTCATGATGTTGATAGAGCCTGAGCGTAAGTAAATTCTTTCGTGGGCAAGGCGCAGGGTACGAAAGCGGTCTAGGACTGTGCGAATATTCTTCGCGGGGAGTTGTGCTTGTGGTGGGTAGGGACTCAGCGGATAGTTCATGATGGTTTCTGAGTCAAAGAGTTGTTCTATGGTAAATAGGCGGTATTGGTAGGGGTCGTAAACATGCCAGAGCATGACTTGTGCGCTGGAGTAGTGCAGGGTGCAGTGAAATATACCATATTGTTTTATCAGTCGTTCTAGGACTTCGTTGATTTCGTGAATATGTTGGTCTAGGGGGCTGATGGTGCGTGCTTGTACGACGCGGGATGCTTGACCATTGGTTGCGGGATTGCGCATTTCTTTGGGGGTAAGCAGGGATGTGCTTTGTGTTGATGCCATTGAAACGGGAATTTCTGCAATATCGAAGTCTGCGACGAGAAAGCCAAGAAATTGTTGTTCGTCAATAATGGGTTGTACAGCACTGATACAGGGGCGACCTGTGGTATTGCTGATATAGACGGAGGACAGCATAAAGTGTCGTTTGGGGTAGAGGCTGACGGAGTAGGGACGGCGCGAGAGGTCTTGTCCACGAAAATCCATGTCTATTTGTTGGTTTGCACGGATATTTGAGCTGATTTGTTTGCCCATTTTGTCGATGACGTAAATCAGGTGACAATGGGGTACTGTGGTAAATTGCGTGTTTAACAGTTGGTCTAAGGCGTTGACATCTGTCCATGCGGAAACGCACAGTTTGGACAAATTTAGCATTGGTGGTTCAAGCAAGGATGTTAGGACTTTGCGTTGTTCACCAATGGTTTGTTTAATCCACATGATGATTTCCCCCATCTTGATGGTGTTAGACAATGTGGAGTCGCGCCCGTCGTAGCGCGACCATTAAAAATGCGGGTGAATTGTATCAGATTCTAGCAGTTTGCATGGTGTTGCATTTTTTGGATTTGCGTTGTGTCGGGTTAATTCTGTTAAGTCTTTTTGTTGTGAGCCATTTTTATTTATATCTTGCGGTAGGCTTCAATGACGTTGGGTAGGTTGTCTATACGTGCCAAAATATTGCTTAATTCTTCTAAGTTGCTTACTTCTAAGGTAAATTGCATTCTTGCCATGTGTTCTGCTTTGTTGCTGATGGTGTTGACTGCGATGATGTTGATGTTTTCGTTAGCGGCGATAACGGTAATGTCGCGGAGTAGTCCTGTACGGTCATAGGCATGAATTTGAATATCTACAGGGAAAACGGGTTTTGTTTGTGCATCTTGTCGACTCCATGTGACTTCGATCAGGCGTTCGTTTTCTTCGTCTTGCCAGTGTACCGCGTGGGGGCAGTCACGGCGGTGAATGGCAACGCCTCGCCCTTTGGTGATGTAGCCAATAATGGGTTCGTAGGGGATGGGGTTGCAACAGCGGGCGGTGTAGCTGAGTAATCCGCCAACGCCTTTGATGATGATGCCGTCGGTTTTATAGGGTTGGGTGGTAACAGGGTAAATCGGGGTTTTTTCGGGAAATACTTGTTCGTTGAGTGCGTGGGCGATTTGTTGTAGGGTTAAATCACCACGCCCTAAGGCAAGCATGAGTTGTTCAGCGTTTTCTAGTTTAAAGCGTGTTGCGAGTTTGTCGTAGTTGACTTCGTGTAAATTCAGCCGTCGCAGTTCGCGTTCTAATAGGGTACGTCCATCGCGGAGATGTTGTTTTTCATCTTGTTTTTTCAGCCATTGTTTGACTTTAGAACGCGCCCGCGAGGTTTTTAAATAGTTGAAATGAGGTACAAGCCAGTCGCGGCTGGGGCGTTCGTCTTTGGCGGCGAGAATTTCGACTTGGTCGCCACTTTTTAAAATGTAGTTGAGTGAAACAATGCGGTTGTTGATTTTCGCGCCACGGCAACGATGTCCAAGGCTGGTGTGGATATGGTAGGCGAAATCGAGCGGGGTTGAGCCTGTGGGCAGGTCTAGGACTTTGCCTTGTGGGGACATAACATAGACGCGGTCATCTAAAATTTCGGATTTAAATTGGTCGATAAAATCGACATCCCCTTCGGTATTTTCCTCTTTCATTTTGAGGACTTTGCGAAGCCAGCCAATTTTTTGCTCGAAATTTTTATCGTAGCCTAAGCTATTTTCTTTATATCGCCAGTGTGAGGCAACGCCTAATTCGGCGTGGTGGTGCATGGCTTCTGTTCTAATTTGTACTTCAAAGACTTTATCTTCAGGACCATAAACGGCGGTGTGTAATGATTGGTAGTTATTTGGTTTAGGATTGCTGATGTAGTCGTCAAATTCGCTGGGCAGGTGTTTCCATTTGCTGTGTATCAGTCCTAGGGCTAAATAGCAGTCGTGAACATTGTGAACGAGCACGCGCACGGCGCGGATGTCGTAAATGCGGTCAAAATCTAAGTTCTTTTTTTGCATTTTGCGCCAAATGCTGTAAATGTGCTTAGGTCTCCCCATCACATCGCCTTTTATCCCAGCTTGGCGGAGTTCTTCTTGTAAGATTTGAATCACTTGGGCGATATAACGCTCTCTATCGACGCGCTTTTCATCCAGTTTACGTGCAATTTCTTGGTATTCATCAGCATGTAAGTAGCGTAGGGCAAGGTCTTCTAATTCCCATTTTATTTGCCAAATGCCTAAGCGGTTTGCTAAGGGGACGAAAATATCAAGGGTGTCTTGGGCAAAACGTTTTTGGACATCAATCGGTAAATGTTTGAGGGTGCGCATGTTGTGCAAGCGGTCAGCAAGTTTGATGAGCACAACGCGCACATCTTCGACCATTGCCAATAACATTTTGCGCAAGCCTTCAGCTTCTTGAGATTCTTCAGAAAATTTTTGATATTCAATGAGGTTATCAATAAAACGCATTTTATTGACACCGTCTAATAAATTGGTGACGACTTTACCAAAGCGGTTTTGTATCGTTTCTAGGGAAAAATGTTGATCTAGGGCTTCATGCAGGATAGCTGCAACTAATACATCTGTATCCATGCCTAAATCTGCCAAAATATCGGCAACGGTTAAGACATGTATTAAATAAGGTTCTCCCGATGGGCGGGTTTGTTCTTGATAAATTTCGCAGGCGAATTGATACGCTTGTTGAATAGCCTGTTGTTCAGACGCGGAGCGACCTTTCATGATGAGTGTCAACCAGTTGTTGACATTGAGTGTATTCCCCATAACGGGCAATAAAAGCGGGTCTTTAACGCTTACCATTGTTGAAACTCGGTGTAGGAAAGAACACGGAAAACATTAAGCCTGTCGGATAGCGCGTATCCAGTCTAAATACGTTGTTAGCACTATAAGGGTGAATTGTTCGTTGAAAAGGGGAAATCCCTATTTACGATGATTTGTTTTCTATTGCCCCAAAATGGGATTGCATCTAATTTTGTGTCGTGAGATAACATCATACTAATATTTTGATATGTATAGTATAATTGCTAAGTTTAACAGGGTGATCAGCATATGATACCAAAAGCGATATAGGGATTACAGTAATCGTGCCAACATTTGTCGGTATGATTTTTGACTTGCTTTATAAGCAAATGTTTGGGGGAGGGTCTTTGTCGCAGGCGGTTGAAAATGGTGCTGTGTGTATCGGAATCAATCACAGACTTTTCTTGTCGGAATTTTTGCAACCGATGATTATAAAAAATTTGTAGGCATCTTTTTAAAAAAACTCTTAGAATACACAAGACCTATCAATTATCTAAAATTCAAACTTCAAGTATTTTCTTCGCTTAATATATTTATCTGCTAAAAACATCCAGTTTTCTGAATAGTGTCGATGTCTGTTTGTTTAAGCGGGTATAACTGAATAACTTGCTAGTCAATAACTCGTTATCCGTGAATACTTCCTGCGTTTCAATACCATAAAAGTAGAAAGTAAAAATTAAAGAGGTGTTTACATGTCTGATGAATTCACATTAGAACAAGAAATTACATTATTAAAACAAGATACTACATTATTAAATGAATCCTTAGCGGAGTTACAGCAGAAGTTAGCGCAGGAAAAAAATGAGGCACAGCATCTTGTATTAGTAGGGAAAATTAATGATATTCAGCAAGAGCTTGTCGAGGCTCAAAAGAAATTAGTCACGCTAACAGCACAGCAATCGGGGGGGGATAAAGAGGATGAGCAAAAATTAGGCGCGCCTGCTAAATTACATGGCGTTCCTGCCTTACCTGATTATTGCCTACCTGCACCGATTTTTAATGAGCTAAAAGCTAAATTAGTGGTTAAACCTACGCTTGCTGAAGGCGCAGATGGGCAAAAAAATCCTATTTTATTCCTCGCCCCAAGCGGTCGTGGTAAATCTTTGCAAGCAATTGTATTGGCACATGATATTTCTGTTCGTCGCGCTTTTTCTGAGGGGATTTTCTGGATTAATATGGGGTCGCAGCCTGATATTATTGCTCATCAGCAAGCCTTGATTCGGGCATTTAATATTTCTGCAATCGGTACACCTGAATTTATCAGTGCAGAGGAAGGATTAACGATTTTACGCGGGATTGGAAAAGGGAGAGCCTGCTTATTTATTCTCGATGATGTTTATGATGTACGCGATGTCATGGCTTTTTCAGGGTTGGGAAAAGCTTGTCAATTACTGATTACGTCCTGTCATCCTGAAATTGCTGACGATTTAAAGCATTTCATGCCCAGTTTACAAAGCTATACCTTAGAGGCATTTACGAAAGAGCAGGCAATTGATTATTTTAAACAATGTTACACGCAACCTTTACCAGAGCCATTACCCGCTGATTTGACAGCACTGTTTAACACCTGCGAATATTCCCCCACTGCCCTAAAATTATCTGCCCAACTTGCGAAAGCCACCGCAAAACCAGATTGGACAGGTTTATTAACACAGTTACAAGATAGAACCCTTGATTTTCCTGAAGCGCATCCAGTCTCTTTATTACAAGCACTACATCTCAATGTAGAAGCCTTAGGCGATTATGGCGAGTATTACTTAACCTTAGGCGTATTTGCAGACTATACAAAAATTCCGCAAGCTGCCATCGTCTTACTCTGGCGTTATCTCTATCATCTGCCCGATGAAACCGCTTATAACTTTATTCAACAACTCAATGCACAAGGCTTGTTATATTTCAACAGCGATTCACCCCGTAGCGATGTGCATCTACATCCCTATCAACATGATTATTTATGTGAATTTGCAGACTTAGATAAATTGCATACACACTTGCTTGCCGCTTATCGCCGTTACTGCCAACCTCATGGCTGGGCAAAAGGACCCGATGATGGTTATTTCTTTGAATATCTCTGCTTACACCTGCTCGCAGCTGAAAGAACGCGCGAACTTAAAACCCTGTTGATGGATTTTGATTGGCTGAATAACAAACTACGGGCAACTTATCTGCATAATTTAATACAAGATTTTGACCTACTAGAAGACGATACTGATGTCACGACGGTTAAACAGGCACTACAACGCGCTGCTAATGTTTTAGTCAAAGATAAGCACAAATTGGCGGACAAATTGCTTGAGCAACTTTGGGGCAAACCCTCATCCGATATTCAGACCTTACTCAATCAAGCAAAAGAAGTAACACCAGATTGGCATCCCCCAACCTAAACACTGACAGAAACGCAGGACAGCAGGGGGAGTTTTGTCTCATCATCTATAAAGACAAACCGTCTATTTAATAGACGAGATACACCATAAAAGAGGTGTTGAAGGTGCTATGGCTGATAGCAAATCAACCAACAAAAAACAACCGCTAAAAATTCCTAAAGCGCGTAATAATAACGCCCACACATCCATGATGAATTATTTCGACCGAATTTTTCATAGCTTGGAAGAGCGGCTTTATGAATTTATGAATATGCGGAAATATATGCGCCTATACGAAGAGTCGCAGAAACTTCTCAGCATAGAACGCACCATGAATTTAGCGGCGGCAAGCATCTATGAAATAAATTTAGAAAATAAAGTAGATTGTGCCGCCTTACATCAATCAATGGTGACTTTAAATCAATACAATAAACATTTAAAACTAGAACAAACCCGTAGCCTGCCTGCGACACAACAAAAGCTTCTCAAAGAACTCACCCATAATATAGACAATATCGTCCTCAGTATTATTAAAACGACCCGTAATATCCTATGGATTAACAAACTAACCCCTGTGATTAAAGTCTTATTAAAAACCAAAGATAAAGAGGAAGAAGACTACAACACCGATTTAGTGCTGATAGAAATCACGAACGCCTTACTCGGCAAATTAGAAGACCCCCAATTAACAAATATTATTAATGCATTAGAACACAATAACGCGAGCTTAAAACAGCTAGATGCTAAATTACAATTTGAACATATTAACGATGTAAGTGATAAACTCATTGGCTTGCTCAATGATAAACTGCTCATCGTTATTGGCATTTCCGAAACCCTGATTGACGGGACAGAAGGGGATGATGTCGGCGATATCCCTGCGGATAAACGCTTACCTGATGAATTAAAAGTCTTATTTCTTGCATCCAGCGTATTAAATATTTTGTTTAAACTCAAAGAAATTCGTGAAAATATCAAATTACTCTATCGCAGCGTCAAAAATTACTTAAAACTGAGTGAACATGAAAGTTTAGCTAATAAATACAAAGCAATCCTTAAAAATGGAGAACGTAATCCACACGATATTATTGTGCACTCCACCCAAAAACTGAATCGTATCAAAAGCACCATTATTGAACTTTCCGCAGGCATCGATGCCTTTGAACTAAAATTACGTTTAGATGCCCTAGACTTAGAAACCGTCATAAATATGACATACAGTCTCATTTATGAAAAATCACGCCGTACATGGATTAATCCTTACTACCATTGAATTTTGAAATCTTGACCCATCAATAAAAAAATGAAAAAAAAAGTATTAATTACCTATGCCAGTCGTGCAGGCTCTACACAAGGAATTGCCCAAGCCATTGGAGAAGTCTTTGTTCGGCATGGGGCAGATGTTGAACTCCGTTTTATCTTAGATGTTAAAGACCTACAAACTTACGACATCGTCATTATTGGTAGCCCTATTCGTGATATGGCTTGGCTACCTGAAGCACTCCGCTTTATCGTTGTTCACCAACAAGTGCTTAAACATAAACAAATTGCTTATTTCATTGTCGGTATGACCCTGCGCGAAGACACGCAAACGACCCGAGAAAAAGCCCTCACTGTCCTAAACCCCATCAAAGACCTATTACACCCTGTAGAAATTGGACTCTTTGCAGGCGCACTTGTCCGCGATAAACGCTTAAAATACTTCTGGTGGCTAGTCGCAAAAATAACAGGACTCCCTGAAGGCGATTATCGCAACTTCCACAGTGTGCGCGAATGGGCAGACCAATTAGCAAAACGCCTGCTACCGCCCCCCTCTCAACCCACAGAAAAATGACTTTTAACCCCCTACCAAATCGTTAAATTTTTTTAATCTCAGCATAATTAACCCTATAAAATAGACATAAATATTGATTTATACAAAATAAACCGCATTTTACGCTAAAATGATTTACATCATTTTCAAGGGACACTATAATTACCTGTTCTTATTAACTGTTCTACTAACTGATTAGCTAATAGAAACTAAAATGCAATTATAAAAATGCACCTTTTCGTTTTTTTAAGACAATCAGCTTAATTAATGGTCAGCAGAGACAACAGCTAACTGATAAATCCTGTTTATCCTACTGACATGAGAAACAACAGTGACACCAAATTACTTGCAACCAACCCAAAACTCATTTTCTGGATAAACTCAATGAAATTACGTTATCTTTCTGTCTTAACTGCTAGTTTATTAAGCACCCAACTCGTCCTTGCTGAAGAAGCTGCTAAAGCCCCTGAAGACAAACTCAGCTACACCATTGGTCATCAAGTCGGTAGTAACATCAAAAAACAAGACCTCAAAGTCAATGTTGACACCGTCATGCAAGGCTTGCGCGATGCATATGAAGGCAAAACCGCCGCACTGACAGAAGAACAAATGCAAGAAACCATCGCGACTTTCCAAAAAGAGCGCATGGCACAACTCGAAGCCAAACGTAAAGCCACCGCCGAAAAAAATCAGGCTGAAGGCGACAAGTTCCTAGAAGAAAATAAAAAGAAAGAAGGCGTTACCACATTGCCCAGTGGCTTACAATACAAAGTCATCACTGAAGGTGCTGGGAAAACCCCCAAATTAACCGACACCGTGACCACTCACTACAAAGGCACGTTAATCAACGGCAAAGAGTTCGACAGCTCTTATTCTCGTGGTCAACCCGCTACTTTCCCTGTTAATGGCGTGATTGCAGGCTGGACAGAAGCCTTACAACTCATGAAAGAAGGCTCTAAATGGCAATTATTTATTCCTGCCAAATTAGCCTATGGCGAACGCGCAATGGGCGAAACCATTGAGCCTAATTCAACATTAATATTCGACATCGAATTATTATCCGTTGGCGAAGAGAAGAAAGAAGAAACCTCAAAAGAGGAAAAAATTGACTTAAAAGATTTAAAAATTGAACAAAAAACTGAGCCTGCTAAACAATAACCATTTGTCAACGGGCTATTAACTAACACAATGTCTTTAAATCATTGTGTTATTAAAGACCTAGCAGATACTTAAAAATCTGCTGGGTTTTTTTATGTACTTTTTTTCTCTGTTTCCTGCTTAATATGCTAAAGAAACTTGAGTTCGGCGAGTTTTATAAAATAAAACAGAGACCTGCTAGGTTTTCAAAACCTAGCAGGTCTGTCGGAACACGCGAAAAGGGTTGAAGGACTGGCAGAGATTATTCTCTTGTTTTTCATCGGAATTCACCAGACAAGCTGTTGTCTTTTTAAAAGAATCTCGCCGAACTCAGGTTAAAGAAAGACAAAAATCCTCGATAGAATAAGTTTAATCTACGCTTTCACACCAAGCAGATTTATAATGAATCTTCTCATTTGCCCTGAATAAACCCATTATTTTCACAATTTCGCGTAAATACAACACAATCTTTGAGAAAATGCCTTAAGAAATCGGATGAAAACAAGCAACCTCCCCAAACAAACCCCACTAGATTTACTGTATTTACTCCAATTAAAAAAAATTGCTAATCAAAATAAAATATTAACAGTTGAGTTATGCTATCCCCATCAGACTAACCAATCTCCCTCCTTTTCATTGAATACTCTGCGCCCTCATCCTTTGTCCACTATCGATGAGGACATCATTAATTCGCTGAGAGAAATTAATCAAATTCGTTCCACTGAATCTATTAAAACATTCTCGTTAATGCCCACTGACCATGTAACAACTGAAATTTTAAGCAAAATTTTAAAAACAGCACGTTGTCATTGGGAAAAACTCAATACCCCCGCACTCATACAAGGCAAAGCCCGTCAAGCAACACTCCATTGGACAGAACAGCCCAATAAAACCCACATGCTACATTTTACTTTTCAAGGGGATAATAACGCGCATATTCTTCCTTTAATGCCGCTGTGGTACATCGATACGACAACGCACGAGTGTGGCGAACTGATAACAGGCTTACCGAACCCTGTCGCGCTGATGGTTACTAGAGCCCCTGTTTTAAAAACAGAAGAAGCAACACAAGTTTGCATTCAATTAGAACATCTAGTCCCAACGCTCACCATTCCCAAACCCATTTTTAACTATCAAGACCGCCAAGAAACTGACCCCCCTAAAATTCGTCTCATCTTATTTAATCAAGCTGTTGTCCCTGCTATACAAAATCGCGCCCATAAATTTCATGAAAGTGTCCCTTTTGCAAAACTCTATTTTTGCTATAAAAATAAAACCATTGATAGCCTAATTCCACAAGCGGAGACATTTTCATATTTAGATACGCTCAATGAAGTACGCATTACCATCACCCGTGATGTCAAAACAGAACAAGCTGCCCGAGAAAAATTACAAGAACTGCAATTTATTCCTGTCCATGAACACCCTGAAAATATTCAACTGTTTGCAACACCACAACGCTACGCCTTTAATTATTTGCCCAATGTTTCCCTGCTACGCGATTCTTACCGTTTAGAAGAACATCTGTCCCACTTTTTCATGTATGCCCTGCCCCAATTACAAGCAGAAGGTTGGGAAATTGATATCGATAAAAATTACCAGTATCACACTGTACGCCCTGAATCTATTGAAGAATGGTATGGCGAAATTGACGAAACCACAGGCATGGATTGGTTTAGCCTATCATTAGGTATCAAAATTGATGGTAAGCGGATAAATCTTTTACCGCTCTTAGTGCAACTGCTGAAAAAAACGGCAACTACGCAAGAGTTATATAAATTATTAAACCTACCTGATAATACAACCTTACCGATTCGTTTAGCTGATAACCGTTTATTACCAATTGCGGTTGGACGGGTGCGCAATATTCTCAGCGTCTTAATTGAACTGCTAGACGACACTGTCTTAGATGAAACAGGACGCTTACAACTCAACCATTTACAAGCGGCGCAATTGATAGAATTAGAAGCTAGCTTAGGCGCGATTCAACTGCGCTGGTTTGGCGGAGAAAAACTACTGGCGTTAGGACGTAAACTAAGGGATTTTCAAGGCATTAAAACCATTCATTTACCAAGCCAATTTCACGCAACGCTAAGACCTTATCAACAACATGGTGTCAATTGGCTACAATTTCTCCGCGAATATCAACTCGGTGGCATTCTTGCCGATGATATGGGACTTGGTAAAACGGTACAAACCTTAGGACATATCGCCATTGAAAAATATCAAGGACGTTTGACTAAACCCTGCTTAATTGTTGCCCCCACCAGTTTAATGGGCAATTGGCGAGCTGAAGCTCATCGATTTGTTCCTACCTTGCGCGTACTCATTTTGCAAGGATTGCAACGCAAAGAACAATTTGAACAAATTCATGAGCATGATTTAATTCTCACGACTTACCCATTACTGGCTCGTGATAAGGTTTTTTTACTACAACACGAATATCACTTATTAATCCTAGATGAAGCGCAAAATATTAAAAATCCTAATGCGAAAGCAACATTAGTTGCGCATCAAATCAAAGCTAATCATCGTCTTTGCTTAACAGGCACACCGCTAGAAAATCATTTAGGCGAAATTTGGTCATTGTTTCATTTTCTCATGCCAGGTTTACTCAGCACTAAAAAATATTTCCATCAACACTTCCGTAAACCGATTGAAAAAGAAGGGGATACTTTACGTCATCAAGCCTTATCCAAACGCATTAAACCCTTTATGCTGCGTCGGACAAAAGAGCATGTTATCAGCGAATTACCCGAAAAAAATGAAATTATCCGCATGATTAACCTAGAAGGGGCGCAATTAGACCTATACGAAACAATTCGCCTTGCAATGCATGATAAAGTCCGTAAAGAAATTGCAGAAAGAGGCATGGCAAAAAGTCAATTGATTATCCTTGATGCCCTATTAAAACTCAGACAAGTTTGTTGTGACCCGCGTCTGGTCTCACTCCCCAGTGCGAAAAAAGTAAAACAATCGGCAAAACTCAATTTATTGATGGATTTAGTTCCAGAAATGATAGAGGAAGGGCGGAAAATTCTTATATTTTCACAATTTACCAGCATGTTAAGCCTTATCGCGGATGCTTTTCAGCAAGTCTCAATTCCTTACGTCAGCTTAACGGGGCAAACACAAAAACGGAGCGAAGTGATTGCCCGTTTTCAGGAGCAAGACGTGCCTGTTTTTCTTATCAGTCTTAAAGCGGGCGGTACAGGGCTGAATTTAACCGCCGCTGATACAGTGATACATTATGACCCGTGGTGGAATCCTGCGGTTGAAGAGCAGGCAACTGACCGCGCTCATCGGATTGGACAAGATAAAAATGTTTTTGTTTATAAATTCATCACGACAGGCACGGTTGAAGAAAAAATTCAGGCATTACAAGAGCGTAAAAAACAATTGGCAGATGCATTATTTGCAGGAACAGGACAAGGCGCGTTGCAACTGTCTCCCGCTGATTTAGATGCTTTGTTTGAGCCTTTGAGTCCTGCTTAAGAACGAGGGCGTAACAATCGCTGATAACGTGCCAACATGCTTGGATTACCCGTTAATCCACCACAATGAATATAAATCAATTGGTTGGGTAATGTCGCTTGATGAGTTTGTAACGCTAACCAACCTAAAGGGTCGTACAATAAATCAAATTCAATACCCGTCTTTGCACAACATTCTTGCCAAATTGCGAATAAAGTTGGGTCAGGTTTACCAAAAGTACGTTTTTGAGGCTGTTCTAAAATAATGGGATAACGTGCGTTTTGTTCAATCGCTAATTGGCAAAAACTATCTTGCAAATAAGCAGAAGAACCAACACAAGGCGTTGTATAAACTGGATAATCACAAAACTGTTGTAAATAAAAAGCGGTCGCGCCTGTCCCAGAGGGGACAAAAATCCCGACATCGGTTAATTGTTTTTCCTGAATAAAAATTGTTAATTCATCCGCTAAGGTTTGTAACCCCCAACTGGCTTCAGCACTCGCGCCCCCTTGTGGTATCCATAAATCAGTTGGTGCTAAATGAATCTGTGAAAAATCCATGATTTCTCGATAATTCATACCTAACGCGACGGCTTGTTGAAAATTACCATGTGTTTGTTGATGTAATGCTTGTGGTAATGGCTTGAGATAGTAGCAAAATTGCCACTGTTTTAATTGCGCAAGTATTGCTAACGCCAGCATGGCATTGGATTGATTGCCCCCACAGGAAACCAATGTTGTTTTATTGGGGAAATCATGTTGCAAGTAATACAGTAATTTGCGGGCTTTATTGCCGTTAAGTGTTGGGTGTAGTAAATCGTCGCGTTTTACCCAGCATTGTTTATCAGCCCATGTGATTGCTTGCAGAGGGGAAGGGGAAAAGGTGAACATCTCGTCTTTTCTTTGGCTCACATCGGAAAAAACCTGCTAGGTTTTGAAAACCTAGCAGGTTTTTTTTGTCTGAATCAGAATTCACAGAATTTTCAGAATTAGCAGGATTAAAAAGCGTGATTCGCATTACTTGGTTTAAGAGGTTTAAAGCCTGTTAATCCTGAAAATCCTGATTGAGACAAATGCTTGTCTTTTTAAAAATCTCGCCGAACTCAGGTTAGGCTAACTAACGATAAGATAAGCCCATGACTTGACGAACTTCTTCTAACGTTTCCCGTGCGACTGCGCGGGCTTTTTCACAGCCTTCGCTCATAATCGCACGCACGGTTTCAGGCGATTCTTGATAACGGCGACATTTTTCTTGAATTGGTGTTAATTCTGCTTTAATTCCTTCAATTACAGGCTGTTTACACTCAATACAGCCAATGGTCGCGCTTCTACAGCCTTCTTGTACCCACGCTTTAACATCTTCAGGTGAATAGATTTTATGTAATTGCCAAACGGGACATTTTTCAGGCTCGCCCGCATCTGTGCGCCGAATTCGGGCGGGGTCGGTTGGCATCGTGCGAACTTTTTGCTCAACATTGACAGGCGTATCGCGCAAAGTAATGGTATTGCCATACGATTTGGACATTTTTTGCCCATCTAAACCAGGCATTTTTGAGGTTTCTGTCAATAACGCTTCAGGCTCAGGCAGAATCGTACGGGTTTCCCCTTCTAAGAAGCCTAACAGGCGTTTTTTATCGCCTAAGCTGATATTTTGCTGGGCATTCACTAACACTTGTGCGGTGCTTAAGGCTTCTGCATCGCCTTGTTCTTGGTAACGCTTGCGCAACTCATTGTATAAATTAGCGTTCTTTTTCCCCATTTTCCGTATAGCTTCTTTCGCTTTTTCTTGAAAATCAGGTTCACGACCATAGAGGAAATTAAAACGGCGGGCTAATTCGCGGGTGATTTCAATATGTGCAACTTGGTCTTCACCAACGGGCACAAGCCCTGCTTTATAAACTAAAATGTCCGCACTTTGTAATAAGGGATAGCCGAGAAAACCATAAGTTGATAAATCTTTATCTTTTAACTTCTGTTGTTGGTCTTTGTAGGTCGGGACACGTTCTAACCAACTTAGGGGCGTGGACATAGAGAGCAATAAATGCAATTCAGCATGTTCAGGCACTTTAGATTGAATAAAAATAGTTGCTTCACTGGGATTCACCCCAACGGAGAGCCAATCGATGAGCATATCCCAAACATTGGACGCTATCATGCTGACATCATCATATTGTGTGGTTAAAGCGTGCCAATCAGCCGCAAAGAAAAAACAGCGGTATTCGTATTGCAGTTTTATCCAATTTTTTAACACACCGTGATAATGTCCTAGGTGTAGTTGACCTGTCGGTCTCATGCCAGACAGTACCCTTTGTGAAGTCACTAAACTCAACCCTGTTCTCCTTAGATTTTTATAGAAAAATCAGAAAATTGACCTTTCAAAACTGAAAAGCAAAGAAATTATTGTAAGGTTTTATGTATGACAAATAAATTGCTTCTTTGTAAAGACGCTGTATTTTCACATTCAGCCATTGTAATGGATAGCAGGTAATGTTCAAAACAAGTGATGGCATATGAAACCTTTGGTCATTGTGGATAAATAGCGTGAGCTATAGATAACCCTGTGTAAATGTTCACATGGTAAATCGATGCTTTATGAACTGCTGCTACTGCTGGATGAGCGGCTTGTACTCCCTGCTAAATTACGTGTTGACGTGGAGGACGAGGAGGTAGAAGACGGCGAATTGTTGCTATAGCTAGATGAGGAATAAGAGGTAGAGCTACTGCTTTGATTTCCGCTATAACTGCCCGTCGTTGAACTATTATTGCTGTAATTCTCGGCATATTTTCCTGCAAAGTTACTTGTAGAAATCGCACGACGGGGCGTTATATCTGTTGTTACATCCGCAGGCACATACCAGCGGGAAAAGCCGTTAGTGCTTAGGGTAGAAGAACTGCCTGTATTGCTAAAAGATGAACTTGTTGCGGTATTTTGGGTTAGTGGGGCAATGGGGCGAACATTACGTAGAGGCATCCAATACGCTTGCCCTTGCCATGCAGTTGTTTCACATTTGCCAACGCCTGCATAGTTTTCGCAGGCTTCGCGTTTTTCAAACATGGGGCGAGATTGGGAAACAATTTTGTCACATTCATGACTGCTGTAATAAATGCTGCATTCATCACGGTCTTTAAAGCTCAGGTCTTTAGGGACATTGTTGTCAGAGCAACCGATTAGGGTCAATGCGCTTGGGGCAATGAGTAAGAGTGATATAGAGGTAGATTTTTTCATCAGGGAACGCGCTCATTTTGTGATGGGAAAATGGCAGGCGGTCAGTTTTTTATCCTTTAGTCACGATTATTTTTGCTTATTCAATAAAGTATAAATAGCCTGCGTTGGTAAAGTCAGTAAACAATTGCACAAATTCCATGTCATTAAAATAAGGTTTTAATGCTATATAGGTTAGCTCACGTTGTTCTGTTAGGAGGGGGGCAACAAAGGCAAGTTTTTTAATTAATGGATAAGCAGCCCCTTGGGCAAAGAGCGTGATATTGTCGCCTTCACGAATAAATGCCATGCGAGCAGCGCGACGTAAGCAAGGGGTTTGTGCAAATTCGGCTAACCATTCATCTGGCGAGTATGGCGGTTCTGGGCAGTCAAATTCTCCCCCTTCGTGGTGTCGTCCTTCGGTAATAAAGCAACCAAACCATTGGTTAATACTGTGTTTGTCGGTTGGTAGGCTATGGATAATGGGGTAGATTTTATCGAGGGCAGCTTGGCTGATTTCGCCTTGTTCGTTTTGTAGGCTTAAATCGGGGTCGGTATAACGGTGGTCGGAGTCTAATTGCATCACGGTATGTGTGACATAGTTGTTTAACATATCGGTGTGTGAGGGCGCGAGAAAGCCGATAGAGAAGGTCATGCATTCGTCAATAGCAACACCGTGATGGGCGACATTAGGCGGTAAATAGAGCATGTCACCTGGTTCGAGTATCCATTCTTCTTCGGGGGTAAATTCGCGCAGAATGCGTAATTCTAAATCAGGAATAAAGTCACCTTGTTGGCGACTAATTTGCCAGCGACGTTTGCCGTGGGCTTGGAGTAAAAACACGTCGTAACTGTCTAAATGAGGGCCGACAGAGCCTTCAGGTACAGCATAGCTCATCATTAAGTCATCAATTCGCCAATTCGGGATAAAGCGGAATTGGTCTAAAATATCCTCAGCATCGGTAAAATAGCGGTTTGTCTCTTGAACTAAAACTGTCCAATGCGTTTTAGGGAGGCGTTTAAATTGCTTTTTTTCTAACGGGCTATAATGTACTTCCCAAGGATTTTTCCCGCCTTTTTCTAAAATTAAGCGGGATTCGACACTTTCTTCGCAAGCGAGGTCGATTAATTCTTTTGGCGTAATGGGACTTTTAAAATTGGGGATGGCTTGGCGAATCAAGAGCGGACGTTTTTGCCAATAGTATTTTAAGAAGTCAGCAGGCGTTAATGACGCGCCTAAGGAAATGGTGTGAGTCAGTGACATAGTGAATGGTGATAAGCAACGCAGAAAAAAGAGATATGCCATTATGACATAATTCTTGCGGAATCTTACTGTTGCAAGATGGATTTTCTAGCGTGTTTAGTGGGTTTTCGCCTGTTTGCGTGGAATAAAAATAAGCGTAAACAGCGGGAGCACTTTCAGCAATCGCAATGCACTTAAGGATTAAAACCCATGCGATATGTGAGATATTTGCTTTATAGCATTGTATTTTTTTGGATATTGTTGTCAGGACCTATTATGGTGCTGATTTTTGGCAATCTGAGCAGTAATAATGAAAATTGGCAGGCATTTCAAGACCAACGCGCAAAGCTCGCACCTCCGCCCAGCACGGAACAAGCAATTATCCAAGTTTATGCCGCGCGTTCGTTTGGTTGGCAAGGGGCCTTTAGTGTGCATACGTGGATAGCTTGCAAACGCCAAGCAGAGAAGCAATACAAACTTTATCAAGTTGTGGGTTGGTATAAGCAGATGAATACCAGCGTTTTAAGTATGCAACTATTGCCTGAAAATGATACCCCTGATGTGTATTGGTATGGACAAGCACCTCAACGTTTAGTGGATGTTCGTGGAGCTGGCGAGATTGATGCCTTGATAGACCGATTGGATCAGGTGGTGATAAGTTATCCCTACAAAAATCATTACCGCGCATGGTTTGGTCCTAACAGTAATACATTTACGGCTTACGTTGCCCGTGCATTACCTGAATTACGCCTTGATTTACCAAGTACAGCGATGGGTAAAGATTATTTATCTGATGGTACTTTTTTCGCTATAGCCCCCAGTGGAACAGGCGGACAAGTTTCTTTATTTGGCATCGTCAGCGCGACTCTTGCGACTGAGGAGGGCTTAGAACTGAACTTATTAGGCTTACACTTTGGGCTAGACTTACTCGATATAACTATCCGCTTTCCAGGAATTGGACGGATAGGATTTTAAAGCAGACGGTGCAATGCTGGTTTGCTAACAACTGAATGATAAATAAAAAAGATGTTTTCATAACATCTGCATCAATAAGAAAAATAACAATGAACAGATATTCAAAACACACACAAGGTTTTCTACAATTTTCGCGATGGTTTGGCTTACTAGCGAGTTTCTGCTTTTTGCCCGCCGTATTTGCACTTGATACGGCGACATCCCCACTAACTTTCTCCCTGTTTGATATGAGTATGGGTTTGCTGGGTGGTTTAGCCCTGTTTTTATATGGCATGGATATGCTCTCCGTCGCGCTCAAACGCATTGCAGGTGAACGGATGCAAGTGATTTTAGCTAAACTCACTAAAAATCCTGCTATGGGCGCATTTACGGGCACGGTGGTTACTGCTGTTGTACAATCCTCCTCCGTTACAACCGTTTTAGTTGTTGGCTTTGTCGCAGGTAATTTACTCACTCTTAACCAAGCGGTCAGCATTATTATTGGTGCACAACTTGGCTCGACCATTACCGCACAAATTATTGCGTTTAAAATTACCAAATATGCCCTATTGATGCTCGCTATTGGCTTTCTAATGCAATTCCTAGCCAAACGTGACAACTTAATTGAATACGGTAGAAGTTTGATGGGGTTGGGATTATTATTTTTTGGGATGGGTGTGATGAGCGACGCGATGCAACCACTACGCACTTATCCGCCGTTTTTAAGCTTTCTTACGCATTTAGACAATGTTTGGTTAAGCATTTTTATCGGTTGGTTATTTACTGCCTTAATCCAATCCTCTGCCGCAACATTGGGGATTTTATTGATTCTTGCAGGACAAGGCTTAATTACTTTACCTGTCGCTATTGCCATTTCTTTTGGCGCACATATTGGAACTTGCCTCACGGCTCTACTGGCTGCCATTGGGCGACCACGTGAAGCGGTACGTGCTGCCGTTGCGCATTTATTCACCAGCATATTAGGCGTTATCTTATGGGTTGCCTTTATCGACGATTTAGCACAATTAACCGTCGCGTTTTCGCCCGCTAGCACAGATATAGAAAAACAAGCAGTGGAAGTACCGCGTCAAATAGCAAACGCCTACACTCTCTTTAACCTTATAAATTTACTAATTTTCGTCTGGTTTACAAGCACGATTACTCGTATTATTTACTGGATAATCCCAGAAAAACCCGAAGGCGATATCCGCATAAAACCCAAATACCTCGATAGCTTATTACTTGAAACACCCTCATTAGCCCTAGAAGCTGTTCGCCACGAACTACAACACTTAGGCAAACGCATCAATGAGATGTTTGCTGCTATCATGCCCGCCCTATTGAGTAGCGACTATCAAGCCTTAACCAATATTGCAGGTATGGATAATGATATCGACACCCTGCACGGAGACATCATTTACTACTTAGGCGAAATTAGTAAACGCTCCTTAACCAATAAACAAACGCAAGACCTTTTAAATCTCATTGATGCCACTAACAGCCTAGAAAATATTGGCGATTTATTAGAAACAGACTTAGTTGTCTTAGGACAAAAACGCTTAAGCCATCACATCAGTTTTAGTCCTGAAACCCAAGAAATTTTAAGACAAGTTCACCACACTATCGGCGATTTACTAAAAACCGCTATAGAAGGCTTGGTCGAACAAGATACTGAAAAAACTAAACAAGTTATTAATATGAAAGACCGCTTACACGAATTAATCAACCACGCAGGACAAAACCAAGTAGAAAGATTAGTTGCAACCCAACAAGAACCTGCACAACGTGTGATGTCATACACCATTAAAACAGACATCTTAGAAAAATTCCGCCGTGTTTACTACTTTGCAAAACGCATTGCAAAAGCAGTATAAACCCCAACGATAAAGCTATTCACTACACCCACACACATCTAAAAAAAGAAGGAGTTCACCAATGGACGAACAAACCCGCCTCGAACTTGAAGCCGCTGCCTTTCGCCAACTCGTCCAACACTTACGCGAAAGAACAGACGTACAAAATATTGATTTAATGAACTTAGCAGGCTTTTGTCGCAACTGTTTATCAAAATGGTACAAAGCTGCCGCAGAAGAAAAAGGCATGAGCATGGACTATGAAGAAGCCCGTGAAATCGTTTATGGAATGCCTTACGAAGAATGGAAAAAATGCTATCAAACCGAAGCTACAGCAGAACAAAAAGCTAAATATGACGCTGTACAAGCACAATCAGCCCATTAATAATGCGGTCAATGGCGGGGCATCATCATGAATAATATGAATAAACTCATGATTCATTGTGTAAGTGCAACACTGCTGAGTTTCTACAGCGTAAACTCCTACGCCCAAACCGAAACCGACCCCGCCAAACGGGGCTTATTGGCCACTTATGCCTATCAAGCCTTTAAATCAGGCGACTACGCACAAGCCATTGAAGTCTGGAGTCAGCTTGCAGAAACTAATCACATCCCCTCTTTACTCTTATTAGGCATGTTATATGAAGAAGGATTAGGCGTACCGCAAGATATACAAATCGCCGTCGCATGGTATCAAAAGGCCGCAGAATTAGGCGATGCCATTACGCAATACAATTTAGGCGTGATGTATGCCCAAGGTCGCCCTAACCTACCACCAGACTTAAATCTTGCCCGCCATTGGCTCAATATTGCAGCCCGTCAAGGCGATGCAGACGCGATAAAAGCCTTACAAGAACTCATAGCAGGTAAACCCGTTACGTCTATCGTCACCCCGCGCGAGTTTCCCAGTTTCCCAACCCACTTGGAAGTTGTTGCCCCCAGACGTTGAACAAGTCATTAAACCTAAAACCTATAGGTTTAATCAGTATTAAACATAAAAAAAGCCGAACTGAATTGCTTAAGTTCGGCTTTTTAACAGCAAAGCATTATTTTTACTCTGCTTCTACAGGCTCAACAGTCATTTCTGGTCTATCAACCAACTCGACAATAGCCATAGGAGCTTTGTCACCAGCTCTAAAACCACATTTCAGGATACGTAAATATCCACCTGGACGCTCTTTATAACGAGGACCTAATTCATTAAATAACTTGGTAACAATTTCCCGATCACGCAGTCTTGCAAACGCTAAACGACGTTTAGCGACGCTATCTTCTTTCGCTAACGTGATTAAAGGTTCAGCAACACGACGTAACTCTTTCGCTTTGGGCAATGTTGTTTTGATGATTTCGTGACGCATCAAGGAAGCCGCCATATTCTTAAACATGGCTTTTCGATGACTGCTGTTACGACTCAGCTGTCTGCCCGCATTACGATGACGCATGATTTTTATCCTAAGTACAAATGTTCAAAACCAATTTTAAGAACCTGACGGTTGTTCGTCATATAAGCCTACAGGAGGCCAGTTCTCTAAACGCATACCCAAAGAGAGCCCACGTGACGCTAATACGTCCTTGATTTCTGTTAAAGATTTTTTCCCTAAATTGGGAGTCTTTAACAACTCGCTTTCTGTTTTTTGAATTAAATCACCGATATAGTAAATACTTTCGGCTTTTAAACAATTAGCGGAGCGAACAGTTAGTTCTAATTCATCAACAGGACGCAATAAAATCGGATCGATGTCGACTTCTTGCTTTGGCATTTCAACTTGCGGCTTGCCTTTCAAGTCCGCAATAATGGACAACTGATCCATTAGAATGGAAGCTGCTTGTTTCACAGCTGATTCTGGATCAATTGTGCCATTTGTTTCTAACTCAATAATTAATCTATCTAAGTTAGTCCGTTGCTCTACACGCGCATTTTCTACGGTATAAGCAACCCGTTTAATAGGACTAAAGGAAGCATCAAGTTTTAAGACACCAATAGCACTATCTTCTTCTTCCGAATAACGTTGACTAGAAGGTTGATAACCGCGACCTATCTTGACTTTGAGCGTCATACTCAATTCACCCTTAGTCAGGTGAGCCAGTTCATAGTCACGGTTAATGATTTCTACATCATGATCCAACACAATATCAGACGCACAAACAACACCAGGCCCTTTTTTATTCAATTGCAAGGTCACTTCAGAGCGACCATGCATTTTGATTGCAAGCCCTTTGAGGTTTAACAGGATTTCTACAACATCTTCCTGTACGCCTTCAATACTGGTGTACTCGTGTAAAACACCTTCAATGGTTGCCTCTACAACGGCTGAACCGGGTAAGGATGAGAGTAAAACACGTCTTAGGGCATTACCTAAGGTATATCCAAACCCTCGTTCCAACGGCTCCAACGTAATTTTCGCTATCGTTTCAGTAATACGTTCGACATCAACAATACGTGGTTTTAATAATTCCGTGACGTGGGATTGCATAGCATGTCCTCTTAAGACAAAGGATTACTTGGAGTACAGTTCGACAACTAATTGTTCATTGATGTCGCTAGGCAATTCCATCCGTGCAGGAGCTGTTTTGAAAACTCCTTGCATTTTACTTACATCCACATCAACCCACTCAGGAAAACCATACTCTTCTGCGCTTGACAATGCACTTTTAATCCGTAATTGGTTACGGCTTTTTTCGCGCACAGCAACAACATCACCTGCTTTGACTTGATAAGAAGGAATGTTGACACATTGCTCATTAATCACAATGGCTTTATGGCTGACTAACTGTCTTGCTTCTGCACGTGTGGCAGCAAACCCCATGCGATACACCACGTTATCTAAACGGCATTCTAACAAGTGCAATAAGTTTTCACCTGTAGAGCCTTTCATAGAGCTGGCTTTGGTATAGTAGTTATGGAACTGACGTTCTAAAATGCCATAAATACGACGGAGTTTTTGTTTTTCCCGTAACTGAGAAGCATAGTCAGATAAACGCTGACGTTTGTCACCGTGTTGACCAGGTACTTTATCTAATTTGCATTTAGAATCTAAAGCACGAGCGCGGCTTTTTAAAAATAAGTCTGTCCCTTCACGACGACTTAACTTACATTTAGGACCAAGATATCTTGCCATTTCGGTTCTCCTGACTAGACGCGGCGACGTTTGGGAGGACGACAACCATTATGAGGAATCGGTGTTGCGTCAGTAATACTGATGATTTTAAAACCACTGTTATTTAGTGCGCGAACAGCTGATTCACGACCAGGACCCGGTCCTTTAATACGTACTTCTAAATTCTTGACACCATATTCTTTGATGGCAGCACCTGCTTTTTCAGCAGCAACCTGTGCGGCAAACGGGGTACTTTTCCGTGAACCACGGAAACCCGTACCACCCGCAGTCGCCCATGCTAGGGTGTTTCCCTGACGATCAGTGATGGTGATAATGGTGTTGTTAAAAGAGGCATGAACGTGTGCAATGCCATCCGTAACATTCTTTTTAACCCGTTTACGAACACGGGGAGCTGCTTTTGCCATAGTATTTCCTGATTTTATTAATGCTGGAGTTGTTTACTATTTCTTAATCGCTTTGCGGGGTCCCTTACGGGTACGTGCATTGGTGCGGGTTCTTTGACCATGTACAGTTAACCCACGACGGTGACGCAAGCCGCGATAACAACCCAAATCCATTAAACGTTTAATATTCATGGCAACCTCGCGGCGCAAATCACCTTCGACGTTGTATTTTGCAACTTCTGTCCGCAAACTTTCTAATTCACTTTCTGTCAGGTCTTTGACCTTTCTATCAGGTGCAATGCCACTCGCTTCGCAAATACTTTTTGCTCTTGTACGACCAATCCCATAAATGGCGGTCAAAGCGATAACGGTATGCTTTTGTACCGGGATATTGATGCCGGCAATACGTGCCATATCTATTCCTCTAACCTAAACTGTTGATTATCCGCTATAACACTTTGCAAATGCAAAATGATTAACCTTGTTTTTGCTTGTGCCGTTTATCGCTACAAATTATCCGTACTGAACCATTACGACGGATAATCTTACAGTTGCGGCAAATCTTTTTTACAGATGCTCTGACTTTCATGATGAGTTACCAGTTATCAGTGATGTTGATTACCAGCTATCTGTGCTTCTTGCAAATGCTAAAGCCTCTGATAACTGGTCATGTTGGTCAACGCAACATAGGGTTACGCCCATGTCCTTTTAAGTTTGCTTTCTTTAATAAGCCTTCATATTGGTGTGACATTAAATGTGCTTGTACTTGTGCCATGAAATCCATAACCACAACGACAATAATGAGTAATGATGTACCACCAAAGTAGAAAGGAACACTAAATTCCAAAATTAAAAATTCTGGAAGCAAGCAAACCGCCGTAATATAAACCGCACCCGCCATTGTAAGACGTGACATTACTCTATCAATATAATCAGCTGTTTGTTTACCAGGACGAACGCCAGGTATAAAAGCCCCTGATTTTTTAAGGTTGTCAGCGGTCTCTTTCGGATTAAAAACCAATGCAGTATAGAAGAAACAGAAAAACACAATGGCTACTGCATATAGCATTACATAAAGCGGTTGACCAGGTGATAGAGTTTGTGACAGGGTTTGTAACCATCCCATGCCTTCTGCACTGCCAAACCATCCCCCCAATGTTGCTGGGAAGAGAATGATACTAGAGGCGAAAATAGGAGGAATTACACCAGCCATATTTAACTTTAACGGTAAATGACTGGTTTGTCCTGCATATAACCGATTACCAACTTGGCGTTTTGCATAATTGACGGTAATACGACGTTGTCCGCGTTCCACAAATACAACAAATGCGGTCACAGCTAAGACAATGCCAAATAAAAGTAAGACAGTTAGAATATGCAATTGACCTGTTCGTGCTAATTCCAATGTTCCACCAACTGCAGCGGGTAAACCTGCAATAATACCTGAAAAAATGATAATAGAAATCCCATTACCAATTCCACGCTCACTGACTTGTTCCCCTAACCACATCAGGAACATTGTACCCGTTACTAATGCTGCAACTGTCGTAATCCGAAATGCATATCCAGGATCAAGAACGACATTTTGACTTTCTAAGGCAATAGCCACGCCTAATGCTTGAAACAGGGCTAAACCAAGCGTGCCATAACGCGTGTATTGCGTCATTTTACGTCTGCCAGATTCGCCTTCTTTCTTTAATTGTTCGAGCTTAGGATGCACAACACTCAGCAACTGGATAATAATAGATGCAGAGATGTAGGGCATAATCCCAATCGCAAACACAGAAAACCGTGTCAATGCACCACCAGAGAACATGTTAAACATATCAATGATAGTACCACGTTGTTGTTCAAACATTTGCGCAAGTGCAACAGGGTCAATCCCTGGCACTGGGATGAATGTACCCACACGAAAGACAATAATCGCGCCTAGTACAAACAACAGTCTATTTTTTAGTTCAGTAAGTCTACCTAACTTACCCAGTTCGCTGATGCTGTTCGTCGTCAAACGATTTAGCCCTCGATGCTACCACCCGCCGCTTCAATCGCTGCGCGTGCGCCTTTAGTCACAAGAATACCACGTAAATGAACTGCTTTTTCTAATTGTCCAGAGGCAATGACTTTTGCACGTAAACAAGCTTGTGGAACAATTTTAGCAGCCTTTAAGTCAGCTAATTCAATCACATCTTTTTGTACTTTCATTAACTCGTGCAAACGAACTTCAGCTGTTTCTGCTTGCTTTAAGGAAACGAAACCCCGTTTAGGTGTTCGTCTTTGTAAAGGCATTTGACCGCCTTCAAAACCAACTTTGTGGAAACCACCAGCGCGCGCATGTTGACCTTTATGCCCGCGACCGCAGGTTTTTCCTAAGCCAGAACCAATACCGCGACCAACACGTGCCGCTGTTTTCTTTGCCCCTTGGGCAGGCTTAATGGTGTTTAAGTACATCGTTACACTTCCTCAACTTTCAAGAGGTAAGCCACTTTATTAATCATGCCTCGTACGGCTGGCGTGTCTTCCACTTGTACAGTATGGTGCATACGGCGCAAACCTAAACCAGCAACACATGCTCTGTGCTTAGGTAAGCGTCCAAATACGCTTTTAATTTGCGTTACTTTTAGCATCTTTTTCATACAACACCCAGTCTTTAGCAGAACCTTAAATGATTCTGTCGATATTAACCTTGAAGTTCTTCTAAAGTTTTACCGCGCTTTGCCGCAATATAATCAGGGCTAGAAACATCGGTTAATGCCTTAAAGGTTGCACGCACAACATTCATAGGGTTAGATGAGCCAAAACTCTTTGCTAATACGTCACGAATGCCGACAGCATCAAGCACAGCACGCATTGCGCCACCAGCAATAACCCCTGTCCCTTCAGAAGCGGGCTGCATATAAACTTTAGATGCACCATGTTCTGCACTAACGGGATAGTATAAAGTTGTGCCTTTTAAAGAAACGGTCTTCATGTTTTTACGAGCACTTTCCATTGCTTTTTGAATAGCTGCAGGCACTTCACGGGCTTTACCATAACCAAAGCCAATCTTGCCCTTACCATCACCTACAACAGTTAATGCCGTAAAACTGAATATACGTCCACCTTTTACAACTTTTGCGACACGATTAACAGCAACCAACTTCTCGACTAAGTCATCGTTTTTTGTGGTTGGAATATCGTAATTATTCGTTGCCATATTGACTTTACCTAGAAGTTCAGACCATTTTCACGTGCGGCATCTGCTAATGCTTTAACACGGCCATGATATTTAAAGCCAGAGCGATCAAATGCAATTTCGCTGACACCAGCGGCTTTTGCGCGTTCTGCAATTGCTTTACCCACTGCGACAGCGGCAGCGATGTTCCCGCCATAACCGATTTGCTCACGCAGTGTTTTATCTAATGTAGATGCACTGGCTAACACTTTATCCCCTTCAGGGGTAATCACTTGAGCATAAATATGGCGTGGTGTTTTATGGACACATAATCTGTGCGAACCGAGCACCTTAATTTTGGCACGAGTCCGTTGCGCACGACGTAAACGGGCAGTTTTCTTATCCATAGTGATTATTTCTTCTTCACTTCTTTCATGATGATGACTTCGTCAGCATAACGCACACCTTTGCCTTTATAAGGTTCTGGCGGACGGTAAGCGCGAATATTAGCAGCAACCTGCCCTACTTGTTGTCTGTCAGCACCTTTCACAATAACTTCTGTTTGTGAAGGCGTTTCAATGGTAATACCTGTAGGGATTGCGAAGTTAACGGGATGAGAGAATCCTAAGGTTAAATTCAGTGTTGTACCTTGCACTTGGGCACGGTATCCAACGCCGACTAACGTTAATTTTTTCTCAAATCCTTTACTTGCACCAACAACCATATTATTGACAAGTGCGCGGGTTGTTCCTGCTAGTGCATTGGACTCTTTGGTTTCTTTCCGAGGCGCGAACGTTAAAACATTTTCTGTTAACGTCACTTCTACATCCTCGTGAATTTCATGTTCTAAAGCACCTTTAGTACCTTTGATTTTTAAGAGTTGCCCTTGCAGATTAACATCTGTACCTTTAGGGACAGTCACAGGATTTTTTGCAATTCTTGACATGATTCGCGACTCCTATGACACGATGCACAAGACTTCACCACCGTGTCCTTGCACACGCGCAACACGGTCAGTCATCAAGCCTTTAGAAGTAGAAACAATCGCAATACCCAAGCCATTTAGAACTTTAGGTAAGCTATCTTTATCTCTATAAATCCGTAAACCTGGGCGGCTAATCCGTTTAATTTCGGAAATAACGGGTTTATTTAAATAATATTTTAAATCTAAAGTTAAAATTGCTTTAATGCCATCAGAAATACGATAGTCATTAATGTAACCCTCTGCTTTGAGGATTTTGGCAACTTCTACTTTAATTTTAGAAACAGGCATTTCAACAGTCTGTTTTCTGGTTGATTGCGCATTACGGATGCGCGTCAACATATCAGCAATCGGATCAGTCATGCTCATAGCAATTTCCCCTTTACCAACTGGCCTTGACTAAACCGGGGATATAGCCCAGCATTGCCATTTCACGTAATTTATTACGTGCCAATCCAAATTTTCTATAAACGCCATGCGGACGACCTGTAATACGACAACGATTACGGATACGGCATGGACTTGAATCACGTGGTAACGCTTGTAATTGTTGACGTGCTAAGTCACGTTCTTCATCACTGATTTTCATATCAAGGATGGTTGTTTTTAACTTCGCACGTTTTTCCGCGTATTTTTGCACCATTTTCTTGCGCTTAACTTCGCGGTTAATCATAGATGACTTTGCCATAACTCTGTCTCGTCGCTTATCTAAATGGGAATTGGAAAGCTTTCAACAAGGCGCGACCTTCTTCATCAGTTTGTGCCGTTGTTGTGATAGTAATATTCATCCCACGAATTGCATCGATTTTGTCATAATCAATTTCGGGGAAAATAATTTGCTCACGCACACCCATACTGTAGTTGCCTTGACCATCAAATGCTTTTGAACTAAAGCCACGGAAGTCGCGAATACGAGGAATAGCAATCGTTACCAAACGATCTAAGAATTCATACATCTGATTACTACGTAAAGTAACTTTACAACCAATTGGCCAGCCTTCACGAATTTTGAAGCCTGCAATAGATTTACGTGCAACAGTGACTACGGGTTTTTGACCAGCAATTGCGGTCATATCGCCAACCGCTTTTTCGATAATTTTCTTATCGCCAACGGCTTCGCCTAATCCCATATTTAACGTAATTTTTGTAATACGTGGCACTTGCATTACGTTTTTGTAGCCAAACTTTTCCATCAATTGCTTGATGACGGTTTCGCGGTAATATGTTTGTAATCTCGCCATGTTAAAAACCTACACGTCAACGACTTCGCCAGTGGATTTAAAATAACGGACTTTTTTACCGTCTTCTAAGAATTTGAAACCAACCTTATCTTTCTTGTTGGTATTCGCGTTGACAATAGCCACATTGGAAATGTGGATGGACAACTCTTTATCAACAATGCCACCGGGTTTATTTTGATATGGGTTACCACGTGTATGGCGTTTTACCATATTGATATTTTCAACCACGACACGATCGGTTGAAGACATAACACGAACAACTTTACCGCGTTTGCCTTTATCTTTACCTGTGATGACTTCGACTTCATCACCTGTTTTAATTTTGCGCATTACCTAAGTCCTCTTACAGCACTTCGGGTGCCAGAGAGATGATCTTCATGAAACTTTCTGTTCTCAGTTCACGCGTCACTGGTCCGAATATGCGAGTTCCAATAGGTTGTTTTTGATTGTTCAATAATACTGCTGCATTAGTATCGAAACGAATCACCGAACCATCTGAACGACGAATACCCTTACGGGTTCTTACGACCACTGCGTTGTAAACTTCGCCTTTTTTTACTTTACCACGCGGTATCGCTTCTTTTACGCTAACTTTAATAACATCACCAATATTTGCGTAGCGGCGATGTGAACCACCCAACACCTTGATGCACATTAAACGTCGTGCACCACTGTTGTCTGCCGCCTCAAGCATTGTTTGCATTTGTATCATGGCATATGCTCCACATCATATCCTGTATAGCCCACCGCAAATAAAGACAATAATGATAACATTATTTTTTTTGAATGAAAAGAGCCACCACCTTTCTTAAACACTGAATCGGTTTAAAAAAGGTGGTGCGCGGCAGGTAACTCGTTGTTAATCAATTGTAAAGTGTACTAAATCACAATATTTTGTGATTAAGCTTCAGCACGGGTGACTACCTTATTTAATCGCCATGCTTTCGTTTTAGAAATGGGACGACACTCTTCGATGAGAACGACATCGCCTTCTTGGCAGGTGTTTTCTTCATCGTGAACATGCAGTTTGGTAGAACGTTTAATGTACTTACCATATTTAGGGTGCTTAACCATCCGCTCAATCAGGACTGTAATGGTTTTATCCATTTTGTTACTGACGACACGTCCAGTCAGGGTACGCACTTTATCCGTTTGTTCACCTTGTTCTGTCATACGTGTTTACCTTTCTCAGTTAACAGGGTTTTAATGCGAGCGATATCGCGTCGAACCACTTTAAATTGGCTATAACGCTTAAGCTGATCGTTTGCCTTTTGCATCCGCAAGTTAAATTGCTCGCGTAATAAAGCTAACAACTCATCATTTAATTCTGCGATGCTTTTTTGTCTTAATTCGCTTGCTTTCATCACATCACCGTCCGACTAACAAAGGTAGTAGGGACAGAGAGTTTCGCCGATGCAAGGCGGAACGCTTCCCGTGCCATTTCTTCTGGTACACCTTCAATTTCATACAACATTTTACCAGGTTGAATGAGAGCAACCCAATATTCTACGTTCCCTTTTCCTTTACCCATACGCACTTCTAATGGCTTTTGAGTAATTGGTTTATCAGGGAAAACCCGTATCCATAACTTTCCACCCCGCTTAACATAACGGGAAATGGTACGACGTGCCGCTTCAATTTGACGGGCGGTCAACTGACCCCGTCCGATGGCTTTTAAACCATACTCGCCAAAGCTCACTTTATTACCACGCTGGGCAAGACCACGATTCCTGCCCTTCATTTGCTTTCTAAACTTAGTCCGCTTCGGTTGTAACATGACCGCTTATCCTTAATCACTCCTATAGCAACATTGCTATAGAAGTCACACATCAGAAAACATGCCGCTTGTGGTTAATTATCCTTGCTGGCAGTGGTTTCCTGTGGTTGTTTGCCAATAATCTCACCTTTGAAAATCCATACCTTAACGCCAATAACGCCGTATGTGGTATGAGCCTCAGCAAAACCATAATCAATGTCTGCACGTAAGGTATGTAAAGGCACGCGACCTTCACGATACCATTCCATTCGTGCGATTTCGGCACCGTTTAAACGACCGCTGACATTGATACGAATGCCTTGAGCACCTAAGCGTAACGCGTTGCTGACGGCACGTTTCATGGCGCGTCTAAACATAATACGCCGCTCTAACTGTTGGGCGACACTAATGGCTACTAAGGTTGCATCAATTTCGGGCTTACGAACTTCTTCAACACCAACATGAACAGGTACGCCCATCATGTCAGAGACTTCTTTCCGTAAACTATCGATATCTTCACCTTTCTTCCCAATCACAATGCCGGGACGAGCGGTGTGGATAACAATACGCGCATTACGTGCTGGTCTTTCAATACGGACTTCACTGACAGAAGCTTGTATTAATTTCTTTTTAATGAACTCACGTACTTTTAAATCGGTATTTAAGTAATTTGCGTAATCTTTTGTATTCGCATACCACTTAGATGACCAATCTTTGATCACACCTAAGCGTATGCCTGTTGGATGGACTTTCTGACCCATAACTTATTCTCTCAACGATCGGCAACTGCCACCGTAATGTGACTGGTACGTTTAGTAATCCGATTGCCCCGCCCTTTTGCACGAGCGTGCATCCGCTTCATGACAGGACCTTCGTCAATGCAGATACGAGAAACTTTCAACTCGTCTACATCAGCCCCTTCATTATGTTCGGCATTTGCGATAGCAGCTTCTAAGGCTTTTTTCACCATTAAAGCTGCTTTTTTGTTGCTGAAATTAAGAACATCGAGGGCTTTATCAACGGATAAACCACGAATTAAGTCAGCGACCAAGCGACATTTCTGTGGAGAAATGTGAGCGTACTTATATTTGCTAACAATTTCCATGATATCCCTCACTTCTTACCAGCTTTTTTATCCGCAACATGCCCACGATAGGTACGGGTTGCAGCGAATTCACCGAGCTTATGTCCGACCATGTTTTCATTAACAAACACAGGGACATGTTGCTTACCGTTATGAACGGCAATCGTCATGCCTACCATATCTGGAATGATCATTGAGCGGCGTGACCATGTTTTAATAGGACGTTTGTTTGCAACACCCTGCAATGCCTCTACTTTTTTAAGTAAGTGCAGGTCTATAAACGGCCCTTTTTTAATTGAACGTGGCATAGTGTTTTAATCCCGTTACTATGATCTAGTGATATTATTTACGGCGACGCACGATCATATTATCAGTGCGTTTATTGTGCCGTGTCTTAGCACCCTTCGTTGGGAAGCCCCAAGGCGTAACAGGGTGACGACCACCAGAAGTTCTTCCTTCGCCCCCACCATGTGGGTGGTCAACAGGGTTCATTGCAACCCCACGTACCGTTGGGCGAACACCACGCCAACGTTTTGCACCAGCTTTACCTAAAGAAATCAGGTTATGTTCGCTGTTGCCAACTTCACCAATAACCGCACGGCAATCTACTAACACTTTACGCATTTCACCAGAGCGTAAACGCAATGTTGCATATTGACCTTCACGAGCAACTAATTGCACAGCAGCTCCTGCGCTGCGGGCTAATTGAGCACCCTTATTGGGTTTTAATTCGATGCAATGCACCATGCTACCAACAGGAATGCTGCGCAGTGGCATACAATTGCCTGCTTTAATCGGGGCATGTGCACCCGACATAATGGCATCACCCGCTTTAACATCTTTAGGGGCGATAATATAGCGACGTTCGCCATCCGCATATAAAACTAATGCAATGTTCGCGCTACGGTTTGGATCATATTCAATACGTTCAACTTTAGCGGGAATATCATCTTTATCCCGTTTAAAATCAATCAAACGATAATGTTGCTTATGCCCGCCCCCCTGATGACGCACAGTAATGCGTCCAAAGTTATTGCGTCCACCATTTTTAGATTGTTTATCTAATAAGGGCGCATGTGGCTTGCCTTTATGCAGTTCAGCGGTTTTTACGCGAACAACAAAACGGCGTCCAGGAGAGGTCGGTTTTGCTTTAACAAGTGCCATGACTATATCCTTAACTGAGTTAACGGCAATTTCACGTTATTGCTCAGTTCCCACTGAAGTTAATATCAAATCCTTCCTGTAATCCCACGTAAGCTTTTTTCCAATCAGAACGTTTGCCACGGGTGCGTCCGAAATTCTTACGCTTACCTTTAGCACAAACGGTTTGGACGTTGGTCACTTTTACGTTAAACAGCAACTCAACCGCTTCTTTGATTTCTTGCTTAGTTGCAGTAGGGAGAACTTGAAATACATATTGTTGGTTTTTATCAGTTGCTTGTGTTGCTTTTTCTGAAATATGGGGTGCCAACAATACTTGCATTAAACGTGCTTTATTCATGCTAATCGTTCCTCAATTTGCTTCAGGGCTGATAGCGTTACTAGCACTTTTTCAAAACCGACCAAGCTAACTGGGTCAACAGTTTTTGCGTCGCTTACGTCAACATTGTATAGATTCCGTGCAGCAAGATATAAATTCATATCGTCTTGATCGGTAATAATCAGTACATTGTCTAAATTTAAGTTCTGCAATTGACCTAATAACGCTTTGGTTTTAGGTGTTTCTATGCTGAATTTTTCGACGATAACAAAGCGTTCTTGACGAATTAATTCAGAAAAAATTGAACATAATGCACCACGGTACATTTTTTTGTTCAATTTAACGCTATGGTCACGAGGTTGAGCAGCGAAAGTAACACCACCACCCCGCCAAATTGGTCCTCTGCTTGTGCCCGCACGCGCACGCCCCGTTCCTTTTTGACGCCATGGCTTAATCCCACCACCGCGAACCATTGCACGGGTTTTTTGTGCTTTTGTGCCTGACCGTCCACCTGCTAAATAAGCAACAACGGCTTGATGAATAAGAGGCTCATTATATTTAGCCCCAAACACTGCTTCTGATACATTGACTACACCGGCAGTGGCGGTACTTGTCGTAGACTGTAAATTCAGTTCCATGACGTTACCCTCTAACGTGATTTAACAGCAGGACGTACAATCACGTCGCCACCTGTCGCGCCAGGTACAGCACCTTTAACGAGCAATAAATTTCTTTCTACGTCGACACGGATAACTTCGAGGTTTTGAATACTGCAACGCTCGTTACCCATATGACCAGACATCCGTTTACCTTTGAAAACACGTCCAGGTGTTTGACGTTGACCTGTAGAACCTGGTACGCGGTGTGACACGGAGTTACCATGTGTTGCGTCTTGACCTCTAAAGTTGTGACGCTTAATTGTCCCTGCATAACCTTTACCTTTGGTTACGCCAGTCACATCAACTTTTTGACCTGTTTCAAAGATATCTACTTTAATTTCATTACCAGGCTGAAGTTCGGAGCTTTCCCCTTCTTTGAGGCGAAACTCCCATAAATTGCGTCCCGGTTCTACGCTTGCTTTAGTAAAATGCCCAGCCAGTGCTTTGTTAACACGTACCGCACGGCGAGTGCCGCAGGTCACTTGAACTGCACTGTAGCCATCATTTTCTAGCGTTTTAACTTGTGTCACACGATTAGGTTCTGCTTCAATCACTGTGACCGGAACAGCACGCCCGTCCTCTTTAAAAACGCGGGTCATACCGCATTTTCGACCGACAATTCCGATTGCCATTGTTTTAACCTTTATAACATCTCGACTAATTCAACTTTATTTGTACGTCAACACCGGCCGCCAAATCCAATTTCATCAATGAATCCACTGTTTTATCAGTCGGATCGATGATGTCTAATAAGCGTTTATGGGTGCGAATTTCATACTGGTCACGCGCATCTTTATTGACATGCGGAGAAATCAAGACGGTGAATTTTTCTTTCTTCGTCGGCAGAGGAATAGGTCCCCGTAGTTGTGCTCCAGTGCGCTTCGCGGTTTCCACGATTTCGCGTGCGGATTGATCAATCAAGCGATGATCAAACGCCTTGAGTCGGATACGAATTCTTTGATTTGCCATAATTAATTACTGTTCCAATCACTATGTGTGAGAAGAGGGTTAGACCCTCTTCTTTATTTTTCGTTATTACTCAATAACCTTAGTAACAACACCAGCACCAACGGTGCGACCACCTTCACGAATTGCAAAGCGTAAACCTTCGGTCATTGCAATCGGGTTAATCAATTTCACAGTTAACTTCACGTTATCACCAGGCATCACCATTTCTACGCCTGCGGGTAAGTCACATGCGCCTGTTACGTCGGTGGTACGGAAGTAGAATTGCGGACGGTAGCCGTTGAAAAATGGCGTATGACGACCACCTTCTTCTTTGCTTAATACGTAAACTTCTGTTTCAAAACGGGTATGTGGGGTGATTGTGCCAGGTTTCGCTAACACTTGACCGCGTTCTACGTCATCCCGTTTCGTTCCCCGTAATAACACGCCAACGTTGTCCCCTGCGACACCTTCGTCTAACAGTTTGCGGAACATTTCAACCCCTGTGCAGGTGGTTTTGGTGGTCGGACGAATACCAACAATTTCTACTTCTTCGCCAACTTTTACTTTGCCTTGTTCTACACGTCCCGTCACGACTGTTCCGCGACCAGAGATGGAGAATACGTCTTCAATCGGCATTAAGAAGGGTTTGTCGGTTTCACGAACAGGTTCAGGAATGTATCTGTCCATTTCTGCAACCAGTTTGTAAATGGCATTTACACCAATATCACTGCTATCACCTTCTAAGGCTTTTAAGGCAGAGCCGATAACAACGGGGGTGTCGTCACCAGGGAATTGATACTTGTCTAATAATTCACGGACTTCCATCTCGACGAGTTCTAATAACTCGGCGTCGTCAACCATGTCAGCTTTGTTCATGAACACAACAATGTAAGGCACGCCAACTTGACGGGCTAACAGGATGTGTTCGCGCGTTTGAGGCATAGGGCCGTCAGCAGCGGAAACCACGAGAATCGCGCCGTCCATTTGGGCAGCCCCTGTAATCATGTTTTTGACGTAGTCAGCATGACCTGGGCAGTCAACGTGGGCGTAGTGACGGGTTTCTGATTGGTATTCAACGTGGGCAGTTGCAATGGTAATCCCACGAGCGCGTTCTTCAGGCGCTTTGTCAATTTGGTCGTAGGCTTTGAATTCGCCACCGAATTTTTCTGCCATACATTTGGTTAATGCCGCTGTCAGGGTCGTTTTGCCATGGTCAACGTGGCCGATTGTACCTACGTTTACGTGCGGCTTAGTGCGTTCAAATTTTGCCTTGGACATCAGTTATATCCTCTACGATTTCTGATTTACGATGTAAACCTAACCGGAAAAATAAAATAATGATTTTTGACTTTTGAGCAACATGAAGTAGCCGCAAAAATCAAAAACCAAAAATTAAAACGAATGAATTAATTGCTGGCGGCTTTCTTAATGACAGTTTCAGCAACGTTATTGGGGGCTTCACTGTACTTCGTGAACTGCATGGTGTAACTGGCACGTCCTTGAGATAAGGAGCGTAAGTCAGTTGCATAACCAAACATTTCACCTAGTGGTACTTCTGCCTTAATGGTTTTCCCTGTGGGGGTGTCATCCATCCCTTGCAGGATACCGCGACGACGGTTTAAGTCGCCCATTACGTCGCCCATATAGTCTTCAGGAGTTTCAACTTCTACCGCCATGATAGGTTCAAGGAGGACAGGCTTGGCTTTTTTAGCACCATCTTTGAACGCCATAGAGCCTGCGATTTTGAATGCCATTTCGTTAGAGTCCACTTCATGGAATGAACCATCAATAATGGTAACTTTAACGTCAACAACGGGGAATCCAGCAATAACCCCATTTTGCATTTGTTCTTGGACACCTTTGTCGACAGCAGGAATGTACTCTTTAGGTACAACACCACCAACAATGGCGTTAACAAATGTGTAGCCCGTACCTGGTTCTTGAGGTTCGAGGCGAAGCCAAACGTGACCGTATTGACCACGACCACCTGATTGGCGAACAAATTTGCCTTCTTGTTCAACATTTGTACGAATAGTTTCACGGTAGGCGACTTGAGGTGCGCCGATATTCGCTTCAACGTTAAATTCACGTTTCATACGGTCGATAATGATTTCGAGATGTAATTCACCCATCCCTGAAATAATGGTTTGCCCAGTTTCTTCATCGGTACGAACGCGGAAAGAGGGGTCTTCAGCAGCCAGTTTAGACAATGCCACGCCCATTTTTTCTTGGTCAGCTTT
The DNA here is from genome assembly GCF_000245015.1 of Beggiatoa alba B18LD. Taxonomy (NCBI): domain Bacteria; kingdom Pseudomonadati; phylum Pseudomonadota; class Gammaproteobacteria; order Thiotrichales; family Thiotrichaceae; genus Beggiatoa; species Beggiatoa alba. Next base: position 3,179,785 of record NZ_JH600070.1, read on the forward strand.
AGTTTTAGGTTCAATAGCGACAGAAATAACGGGTTCTGGGAAGTCCATTCTTTCTAACGTAATGATGTTATTAACATCACATAAGGTCTCACCCGTGGTAACATCTTTTAAACCAATGGCGGCCGCAATATCACCTGCACGAACTTCTTTGATTTCTTCGCGGGTATTTGCGTGCATTTGCACGATACGACCAACCCGTTCCTTTTTACCTTTCACGGCGTTGTAAATGGTATCACCAGAATTTAAGACACCAGAATAGACGCGGAAAAAGGTTAATGAACCGACGAAGGGGTCTGTTGCAATTTTGAAAGCTAATGCAGAGAAAGGCTCATCATCACTCGCATGACGTTCTGCTTCTGTTTGTGCAGCATCATCAAGCGTTCCTTTCACTGGCGGAATGTCCACAGGGGAAGGCATATATTCAACAACAGCATCCAACATGGCTTGCACGCCTTTATTTTTAAAGGCAGAACCGCAAATCATGGGGACGATTTCATTGGCTAAAGTACGTACTCGTATGCCTTGCTTGATTTCTTCTACGGATAAATCCCCACCGTTAAGGTATTTATCCATCAGCTCTTCACTGGCTTCCGCAGCAGATTCTATTAACTTTTCACGCCATGCTTCACAGTCGGCTAACATGTCGGCAGCAATTTCACGCTCTTCAAAACGCATTCCTTGAGATTCATTATCCCAATAAATGGCTTTCATTTTGATGAGGTCGACAACCCCTTCAAATTTATCTTCTTGACCGATAGGTAGCTGTAATACAACAGGATTACCTGCTAAACGAGTCTTGATTTGCTCAACCACTTTTAGGAAGTTCGCGCCAGCACGGTCCATTTTATTAACGAACGCTAAACGAGGAACGCGATACTTATTTGCTTGTCTCCAAACGGTTTCGGATTGGGGCTGAACACCACCCACAGCACAAAAGACTGCACATGCACCGTCTAGCACCCGTAAGGAACGTTCGACTTCAATCGTAAAGTCAACGTGACCAGGGGTGTCAATAATGTTAATGCGATGTTCATCGAATTGTTGACCCATACCACGCCAGAAACATGTTACCGCCGCAGAGGTAATGGTAATCCCACGCTCTTGCTCTTGCACCATCCAGTCTGTGGTTGCTGCGCCATCATGTACTTCACCGATTTTGTGGGAACGACCTGTATAGAACAATACACGTTCGGTCGTTGTTGTTTTACCCGCATCGATGTGCGCCATAATACCGATATTGCGGTATCGCTCAATGGGTGTTTTTCGTGCCACGTTAAGAACCTTTTAAACAAGCAGTTAATGGTTGAGCCAAATAAATTACCAGCGGAAATGCGAAAAGGCTTTATTCGCTTCTGCCATACGATGAACGTCTTCACGTTTTTTAATTGCGGAACCTTTGTTTTCAAAGGCATCTAAAATTTCACCCGCTAAACGCAGACCCATAGATTTTTCACCGCGACTCCGTGCACAGTCAGCTAACCAACGCATGGCTAAGGCAGTACGACGGACAGGACGGACTTCTACAGGCACTTGATAGTTAGAACCGCCTACCCGTCTGGATTTAACTTCGACAACAGGTCTGACGTTATCAAGGGCTTTAATAAAAATCTCTAAAGGATCACCTTTGTTCTTTTCGGCAATTTGGTCTAACGCACCATAAACAATGCGTTCAGCAACCGATTTTTTACCACTTTTCATGACTATATTGATAAATTTAGCAACGGTTTCGTTACCGAATTTAGGATCAGGTAATATAGCGCGTTTTGCGACGACTCTTCTTCTTGGCATAAAATTGAACTCAACTTTTAGCTTTAATCAATACTTAGAAACGGATGACAGCATTAGGATTTAGGACGCTTCGCGCCGTACTTGGAACGTCCTTGCCGTCTTGCGTTTACACCAGAGGTATCTAAACACCCGCGTACTGTGTGATAACGCACACCGGGTAAGTCTTTCACACGTCCACCACGAATCAACACGACGGAGTGCTCTTGTAAGTTATGTCCTTCCCCACCAATGTAGGTCGTTACTTCCATACCGTTTGTTAACCGCACACGCGCAACTTTACGCATCGCAGAGTTTGGCTTTTTGGGGGTAGTGGTATAAACACGCGTACACACGCCCCGCTTTTGCGGACACCCATTAAGGGCAGGCACATTGCTCTTAGTCTGTGGCGATTTGCGCGGTTTACGCACTAACTGATTAATTGTTGCCATAATTGCTCCGAATACAGGGGCTGGTACTACGTACAGACGACTTAAAAGCTCATCTGTTAAGAAATCAATGAAATAAAAACGAGCTGAAATTTTAACAGAATTCCAGCTCTTTAGAGCCGAAGGATAATAATGATGTTTTATTGCGCTGTCAAGTCTTTAAAAAGAAAACTTTTAAGTATTTTGTGGAGTTGTAAGACATAAAAATTTTTTAACGAGATAATTTAGAAGGAATGATTTTGTTGCACTTCAAGTGCGTATGTACTGTAAAAATGAATTGAAGCTATTTTTTTATTTTAAAAAATGGCGTGTATATGACTTGACATTCTTAATTTAACCTCGTTTAATCGCCCGCGACTTAATAGGGGTGAGTGTATCACTCACGATTCTGGGAAATTGGTGCAAAGCCAATACTGCCCCCGCAACGGTAAGTTCAGTTAAACGTCAGTTCAAAAACCACTGTGCCTAAATCGCATGGGAAGGGAACTTGATGAGGATAATTATCATTATTCGCTGACAAGTCCGGATACCGACCTATTAAGGGTGTACTGTCGTGTTGCGGAGGGCAACAGGCTGATGCGTGGTTTACGTTTTTTTATGTGTCATTGCGTCCGTTTTTTACCTCTGCACACTTTCATGATAATTCGATGAAGTAAGGAAGTGTGTCATGTCTTTTGGGTTTTATTCACGTTTTTTCCCTGTAATGATAATCGGGTTGCCATTATCAGCGATGGCGGCAGATGAAAAGGTTCAGCCAACTGTTGTTGTGACCGCAACACGTACTGTACAAAGTGTTGATGAAACACTCGCGTCTGTGACTGTTATCGACCGCAAAATGATTGAGCAGAGTCAGGCATTAACCGTAACGGAGTTATTAAAAGGGGTTGCGGGTGTCGATATTGTCAGTAGTGGCGGTGTCGGACAAGTGACATCGGTTTTTGTGCGAGGAGCTGAATCTGATCATGTTTTAGTCTTAGTCAATGGCATTAAAGTGGGTTCTGCCAGTTTGGGCACAACCGCTTTTCAATATTTACCGCCCAGTCAAATTGAACGCATTGAAATCGTGCGTGGGACACGCTCATCGCTGTACGGTTCAGAAGCCATTGGTGGGGTCATTCAAATTTTTACCCGCCAAGGGAATGCGCCAAGCACCCAGTTAAGTATTGGAGCGGGTGATCATCAAACTTATCAAGCAACTGCCAGCCATAGCGGTAAAAATCAACAAACCAGTTATAGCGTTACCGCAGACTATACCAGTAGTGATGGATTTAATGCGTGTAATGGTGCTGAATCCCGTGCTTGTTACACCACAGAACCTGATGCTGATGGCTATGACAATACGTCATTTAGTGCGCAAGTGAATCACCAAGTTAGCAACCAATTACAAGCCAGTCTATATGCTTTACGGGCAACGGGTAATAATCAGTACGATTCGATGTTTGCGAATGAAATTGATTTTACGCAACAAGTTATCGGGGCTAAAGCGTTATATCATGTTTCTCAAACATGGGATATGTCGCTGAATATTGGGCAAAGTCAGGATGAACAAGATAGTTTTGGACACGAAACTGACCCCAGCAATTACCAAACTAAACGCAATAATGCGATTTGGCAAAATGATTGGAGTATTGGAAATAATCAAATCATGACATTGGGTTATGATTATTTAAAAGATGAATTAGACAGTAACACCGCTTACGACGAAACATCACGGCAAAATCACGGCATTTTTACCCAATACCAAGGACAGTGGGACGCATGGCGGTTAATTCTGGGCGGACGTTATGATGATAACGAACAATTTGGCGGACAAAGTACGGGCAATATTAATCTTGGTTATGACATTAACCCAACATTACAAACATTTGTTGCTTATGGAACAGCGTTTAAAGCCCCTTCATTTAATGAACTTTACTACCCTTATTTTGGTAGTCCAAATTTAGACCCTGAGGAAGCGGATAGCATAGAATTTGGTTTACGGGGTCATGAAACGGCTTACCATTGGTCACTGAATTTATATCGAAACCAAGTGAAAAAACTGATTGCAACCAGCTACGATGCAAGCACTGACAGCTATTTACCCATGAATTTAAATAAAGCAACGATTCAAGGAGTTGAAGCAGAAATCGGTACGACATGGGGCGCGTGGCAATTAGCTGGTAATGCAACATGGTTAGACCACGAAGATGATGCGACAAGTAACTGGCTACCGCGTCGGGCAAAACAATCTGCAAAACTCAGTCTGAATTACACATTTAATCAAGGACGTATTGGGGCAGAAGTGTTAGCACAAGGGAAACGTTATGAAGATACAGCCAATCAACGCCAAGTTGCGGGCTATGGTTTGTTAAACCTTAATAGCGAATATAAGCTCAATCAACAATGGTTAATTCGCGCAACCGTGAATAATGTTCTTGATAAAGATTATGAGCTTGCTCAATATTATCATACTGCTGGGCGAGGCTTTTTTATTAGCTTACATTACAACGACTAAAGTGAGTAACTGAGTTTCAGGACTGCCAGTCCTTCAAGGACTGGCGGTTCTTTTGCTGGAAACAGTATTAAGTTAATTTCTCTTTTAAAGCTGGCGTGATTTGCGCTAACCACTGCTTAAGACGTTCCTCAGTCAGCATACCTTGAGTACGTTGATCAATCACGAGTCCAACAAAACGCCCATCACGCACAGCATCCGAGTGCTTAAAGGTATAGCCCTCAGTACTCCAGTCGCCAATTATCTCCGCGCCCAAAGATTCAAACACGGTGTATAAAGCCATCAACGAGCTGGCAAACTGTTCGGAATAACGCTCTTGCGCACCAAGTCCAAAGAAGGCAATGCGCTTGCCACTAAGGTCTGGTTTGCCAAAGGTGGTCAAAAACTCTTCCCAGTTAGGTTCAAAACAACCCGCAGCGTTTTTGCCCGGAATATCGCCGATGCCATAGCTGGGAGTGCCGAGAATCAGTGCATCGTATGCTAGCATGTCTTCAGGCTGGATACGGTTGACATTAACGGGTTTATCCGCAAGGTCTGCGCCTAGGAGTTGATGAAGTTTTTTAGCGACCAATCGCGTAGTGCCAGTTTCAGTGCCAAAAAAAATGCCGATTTTGTTCATATCATCCTCTGAATTGTGTTGTCCCTTGTGTTGCGCGACAAGTTCAAAGTGGTTTGTCGGATAAGTGCTCTTGCTATTATGACGTAACGCTATGTTTTTTTCTGCTCACAGTGTGTGACTAACTCAGCTTTTACTTCCTCAATTTACTTACCCAACGCACGTTTATGCGCGGGAATGGTTTCTAATGCTTAAATTTGTATTAACCTGAGTTCGGCGAGTTTCTTTTAAAAAAGACAACAGCTTGTCTGAATCAGAATTCACAGAATTTTCAGAATTAGCAGAATTAAAAAGCGTGATTTACCTCAATTTTTTGGTTTTAGGGTTTTAAATCCTGTTAATCCTGATTCAGACAAGGTTTTAATCTTGTCTAGTGAATCCCGATAATCTTGATTCAGATTATTAAAAATGCCCCTATGATTAACGAAAAATAATCCCGTTATAACTATCACAACGATTTTAAAATCTTATCTTACAAGTTTTTTTCACATTGAGAAGCCTTAGCAAATTTGCTATTTTTAATTGCTTTTGTCCTTCTACTCACTAGCTAGCGCACAATCCCCATGACTCGATTTATTTTTATTACAGGTGGCGTGGTTTCCTCATTAGGCAAAGGCATCGCCGCCGCATCACTTGCCGCTGTTTTAGAATCCCGCAAAATTAAAGTAACTCTTCTAAAATTAGACCCTTATATTAATGTTGACCCTGGTACAATGAGCCCTTTTCAACATGGGGAAGTTTATGTAACAGACGATGGAGCAGAAACAGATTTAGACTTAGGGCATTATGAACGTTTTGTCCGCACTACCATGTCGCAAGCTAATAATTACACGACAGGGCGGATTTATGCCAACGTCATTAATAAAGAAAGACGAGGCGATTATTTAGGCGCGACGGTGCAAGTCATTCCCCATATTACGGATGAGATTAAACGCTCTATTATCGCAGGCGCAGGCGATGCCGACGTGGCAATGATAGAAATCGGTGGAACAGTTGGCGATATTGAATCCTTACCTTTCTTAGAAGCCTTGCGCCAAATGGCATCTGAACTCGGACGTGAACGGGTTTTATTTATTCACTTAACCCTAGTGCCTTACATTGCTACCGCAGGCGAATTAAAAACCAAACCGACACAGCATTCTGTGAAAGAATTACGTTCTATTGGCATTCAGCCTGATATTTTATTGTGTCGCTCTACCCATCCCCTGCCAGAAAATGAACGCCGTAAGATTGCCTTATTTACCAATGTGGATGAATGGGCAGTAATTTCTCTGGTTGATGCGGATTCTATCTATCGAATTCCCGAACAATTACAACAACAAGGCTTAGACAGATTAGTCTGCGATAAATTTCGTTTAAATACCCCGCCAGCAGATTTAAGCGCATGGACAAAAGTTGTGACCGCATTAGACAACCCCGTTGCCTGTGTCAATGTTGCAATGGTGGGTAAATATGTTGACCTAACTGATGCTTATAAATCCTTATCTGAAGCCCTAAAACATGCAGGAATTCATACCCATACACAAGTTGAAATCACCTATATTGATTCGGAAGAAATCGAAGCCCAAGGCACAGAATGCTTGCGCGGGATGAGCGCGATTTTAGTACCAGGTGGTTTTGGCTTACGTGGGATTGAAGGCAAGATTAAAACGGCACAATTTGCCCGAGAGAATGGCATCCCCTACTTAGGGATTTGTCTAGGAATGCAAGTTGCTGTCATTGAGTTTGCCCGTCATGTCGCAGGCTTGACCAATGCAAACAGTAGCGAATTTGACCAACACACGCCGCACCCTGTTATTGCACTGATTACGGAATGGCTAAACGATGCGGGTGAAATTGAGCGACGCACAGAAAACAGCCATAAAGGCGGAACGATGCGTTTAGGGGGACAAGACTGCCAGTTATCAGAACACAGTTTAATCCGTCGTTTATACGGTAAAAATGTAATTCGTGAACGCCATCGCCATCGTTACGAATTTAATAACCATTATAAAGATTTATTAGAAAAAGCAGGATTAGCTTTTGTTGGTATGTCAACAGATGAACGTTTAGTTGAAGTCATTGAAAACCCTAATCATCCTTGGTTTGTTGGTTGCCAATTCCATCCAGAATTTACCTCGACACCGCGTGACGGTCATCCCTTATTTACAGGCTTTATCAACGCAGCCCGCCAACATGCGAGCTTTGCGCCGATAAAATCTTGATTAATCTATAACCTGAATTCGGCGATTTTTATAAAATAAAACAGAAACCTGCTAGGTTTTCAAAACTTAGCGGGTCTTTTTTTGTCTGAATCAGAATTCACAGAATTTTCAGAATTAGCGGAATTAAAAAACGTTATTCACCTGACTTTTGGGTTTGAGGGTTTTAAATCCTGTTAATCCTGATTCAGACAAGCTGTTATCGTTTAAAAGAAACTCGCCGAACTCAGGTTAATCCATAAAAAAGGGCTGGCAGCTCTTTAAAAACTGCCAGCCCTGATGCTTACTTAACGTTATAAACGACTTAACAACTCGGCTTTCTTAGTGAAAAACTCTTCTTCAGACAGAATATTTTTAGCGCGTAAATCGGCTAATTTTTGAACTTTTTCAAAAATATCTTCTGCCGCCTGTGTTGAGCTTGATGAAGGAGCGTTCGTTGAATTAAAGCTATTCATTGGAACAGGTTGCGGTTGTTGGATGTTAGATGAATTATTGCTATTAAATAAAGTGCCTAAAGTCCCTTGCCCTGATAACAATGGCAGGTTTAAAACATCCACAGTGCCGTATTGACTGCTAAAGAGCAAGGAACTCCCGCCCCCTTGCTGTTGTGAAAAACCACCAATTTGATGGTTTAACGTGTCATAAACGGAAACTTGTCCGTTAATTTCCACCGCTAACCGACATGCATTCGCAAAATAAGCGTAACGAATCCCATTTTGTGAACCGCTTGCGTTAGGCGAACCTAATTCTTTAGGATACCATGTTGATGTTGGACTGATAACAAATGGTTGAGTATAAAGTAACTGACTTAAATCATTACATAAACCATTGACGATATTTTTTAAATTGTAATTAAACATATCGCCCAACATCAACATCCCGCCCTGCATCCACTGCCCCGACCCGCCTAATTCAGGATGACTAAACTGCGCCATCGAGCCGTTACCTTGTGAGACTGCATATAATAAGGTCGTCACTGCATCAACGCTAACCCCGTAACGTTGCGCGAGTTGTTGAACTTGTTGTTGTGCAGCAGGTGTTAAAGATTGCATATTGTTGATTCCAACGTGGGTGTACTAACAGTACATGTGGGAATAAAGGAAAATAACAAGCTTAACGCACTAATATATTAAAAATTTCACCATTACGGTCAATTTGTACGCTAAAACTACGCACATTCCCATCTAATAAAGCCTGTATCCCTGCAATATCTTTCACAACACGTCGACTAATACCAACAATCACATCCCCTTTACGAAAACCCAATTGCCACGCACTACTATTCTTTTTAATATCATGCACAACTACCCCTTGCGAATCCTCTTTCAAGCGCATTCCTGCCAAAAAGCGGTTAATACTCTCTGCTTGAATAGTTTCTGTGCCATCAATTTTAGCCTTTACAGTCATTAGCTTACCATTACGAATAAACCCAATATTGATTTTTTCCTGAATGCGTAATAACCCAATACGGTTGCGCAACTCCGTTGCGTTACTGACAGGTTTATCATTGACGCTAATAATTACATCTCCCGCCTGCAAACCTGCTTGTTCAGCGGCTGACCCGCGTTCTACCCCTGTAATTGCCGCCCCTTTATTCTCTTTTAAGCCAAAAGCATTCGCTAATTCTGCATTAATATCCTGAATTCTAATGCCCAAAGTCCCACGCTGGACTTCACCATACTCAATTAAATGCTGAATAATCTGATTCATCATATTCGTTGGAATGGCAAACCCAATACCGATATTTCCCCCGTTACCGCCCGGTGCAAGAATCGCCGTATTAATACCTATCAATTCCCCGCGCAAATTCACCAACGCCCCGCCAGAATTCCCCGGATTAATAGACGCATCGGTTTGAATAAAATCCTCATAATCCTCAATACCAATACTCCGTCCTAACGCGCTGACAATTCCAGACGTAACGGTTTGCCCTAAGCCAAAAGGATTCCCAATGGCTACCACAAAATCACCAACCCGTACACTATCGGAATTTGCCAATGGAATCGCAACCAAATTTTCAGGTAAGATTTTTAATAACGCTAAATCCGTTTGTGGGTCTGTGCCAACTAATTTCGCACTTAACTGACGACCATCGCGTAACGTCACCGAAATTTCATCAGCCGCCTCAATCACGTGATTATTGGTAACGACATAGCCTAAACTAGCATTAATCACCACCCCAGAGCCTAAACTTTGATTGATTTTCTCACGCGGTTGCTCAGGTAACTCGAAAAAATGCCGAAAAAAAGGGTCATTAAATAACGGATTCTCTTGAATACGCTCCCGCCCTTTTGTAGAAATATTAACAACAGCTGGGGTAATTTTTTCCAACATCGGCGCAAGACTTGGGACAGGTTGTCCATCTACAGCAACAGGCAAATATGCAAAACTGGCAAAACTACTGCAAGCCAATAAAATAAAACTAAGAAACGCAGATAAACGTGACAGTATTAACATAATCCCTCCATGAATCCATCAGCAAACTAGCATAGAAAATAAGGCAGAAGCGACAGATTTAAAGAGAAGTCGACAGGGTTAAATCATGGCTTTAACCAGTTGAAAATAACGCTTCTACCCGCTTGAATGCTAGAATAACTAACAGAATTTTAATAAATTAAATTAACTTCATGACTTACAAAGGAAACAAAGCACTTGAGCGAGGAAATTCTCATCAATGTCACCCCTCGAGAAACCCGTGTTGCCATGGTGGAAAACGGGATGTTGCAAGAGGTTGTGATTGAACGCACCCGTAAAAGAGGTATCGTTAGTAATATCTACAAAGGACGTGTTTGTCGGGTTCTACCTGGTATGCAAGCCGCTTTTGTCGATATTGGACTAGAACGCGCCGCTTTTCTACACGCCTCTGATATTTTACCCCCACCTATCGCGGGGGATTCTAAAGAGGAATGGAAAATTAATGAGTTATTGTATGAAGGACAAAACCTATTAGTACAGGTTATTAAAGACCCATTAGGGACAAAAGGCGCGCGTTTAACCACGCAAATATCTATTCCCTCACGTTATGTCGTCTTAATCCCCTATTCTGCCAATACTATCGGCGTTTCCACCCGCATTGAAAAAGAAGATGAACGCAGACGTTTAAAAGAAATTGTATTGCGTCATATGGGTATGGTTGAACAAGGTGTAATAGACAACCAAAACGACCGCGAAACTTTTGCAACCCGCCCCGCTGAAAATTCGACAGGGACAAATATACGCCCTTGCTTAAATTATGGCTTTATCATTCGTACCGCAGCGGAAGGCGTTTCAGAAGAAATGCTCTGCGCAGATATGGATTTTTTATGTCGACTTTGGCAAGAGATTTTAGAAAAGTCGAGCGAATCTAAACCCTGCTCACGGGTTTACGAAGATTTTTCCCTTGTTATTCGTACTATCCGTGATTTAATGGGAGGAAGTATCGAAAAAGTGCGAATTGATTCACGCGAAACTTATCGAGAGGTTATTAGTTTTGCTGAAAAGTTTATTCCACACATTGTTCCCCTTATAGAACACTATCCTGGTGAACGTCCGATTTTCGATTTATACAATATTGAAGACGAAATTAACCGCGCTTTAGCACGTAAAGTCCCTTTAAAATCTGGTGGTTATCTAGTAATAGACCAAACCGAAGCGATGACTACAATAGATGTGAATACAGGCGCATTTGTTGGAACGCGGAACTTAGAAGAGACGATTTTCAAGACCAATTTAGAAGCAGCACAAGCCATTGCGCGTCAATTACGCTTGCGCAATTTAGGTGGCATTATCATCCTCGATTTTATCGACATGATAGACGCTGAACATAAACGCCAAGTTTTAAAAACCTTGGAAAAGTGTTTAGAAAAAGACCATACCAAGAGCCACATTATCGCCAGTGAAGTCTCTTCTTTAGGCTTAGTACAAATGACACGCAAGCGTACCCGCGAAAGTTTGGAGCATGTGCTGTGTGAAACCTGCCCGACGTGTCAAGGGCGTAGCTCCGTAAAAACAGCGGAAACAGTTTGTTATGAAATTTTCCGTGAAATCCTCCGCGAAGCGCGTCAATTTGAAAACCAAGAGTTTTTAGTACTCGCCTCGCAAGATGTTGTTGATATGATGATAGATGAAGAATCCAATAGCGTTGCCGAATTAGAAACCTTTATTCAACGTTCTATCCGTTTCCAAGTCGAAACTTCTTACACACAAGAACAATTTGATATTGTGTTATTGCGTTAATTCATAGCTTATCGCCATCCATCACAGAGACCTACTAGGTTTTTAAAACCTAGTAGGTCTGTCCAAACACGCGAAAAGATTAAAACCTTGTCTGAATCAGGATTTTCAGGATTAGCAGGATTTAAAATCCTCAAACCCAAAAGTCAGGTGAATCACGCTTTTTAATCCTGAAAATCCTGCTGTTAATCCTGATTGAGACAAGCTGTTGTCTTTTTAAAAGAAACTCACCGAACTCAGGTTATCTATAAAATCTTCTGATTATTCAATCAGATTAACTCTGAAAAAATTTCATCAACTCTAGGAAATTTACCTACTTTACAAAGTTGTATTTCTAAACTAAGATAGTTTCATATAGAGAATAAGTTTATTTATTCTTATATTTTCACCCACAACGCAGGAGGGTATCACGATGAACTTACAATTTTTAATCATTGACCCACAAAACGACTTTGCGAATCCTAAAGGCAATTTATTTGTAGCGGGGGCGGATAAAGATTCTGAACGTTTAGCCGCTATGTTAAAACGGCATTTAGACAAAATTGATGACATTCACGTCACTTTAGATTCGCATCACTGGGTAGATATCGCACATCCTGTTTTTTGGGTGGACAGTAAAGGCAATCATCCCGCGCCATTTACCACGATTACGGTGGATGATGTGCAAACAGGTAAATGGCGAACCACACAACCCAATTGCCAAGCCCGTGCTTTAAATTATGTACAAGCCTTAAAGACAGGTGGTCGTTATGATTTAACCATTTGGCCTCCTCACTGTTTAATCGGACATTATGGGCATAATGTGGTTGACCCTATCGCTAAAACTTTAATTGAGTGGGAAAATCAATTAGCTATCGTCGATATGGTGACAAAAGGCTCTAACCCTTGGACAGAGCACTACAGCGCGGTACAAGCCGATGTGCCAGACCCAGAAGACCCCAGCACACAATTAAATACCCGATTGATTAGCACACTAGAAGATGCAGATTTAATTGCCTTATCAGGACAAGCCTTATCCCACTGTGTTGCGAATACAATTCGAGATATTGCCAATAATTTTGGGGAAGCCAATATTTCCAAAATGGTGTTAATTGAAGATACGACTTCACCCGTATCAGGTTTTGAAGCCTTAGCCGATCAATTTTTGCGGGAAATGAAAGGGCGCGGTATGAGAACGGCAAAATCAACCGAGTTTTTAGTCTAAAAGACTCCGCTTAAGGGGAAAAATCATGCCTAAATTTAATGATATGCAAACGACAACTTTAGCAGGCGGTGGTAATTTCCAATTTTCAGCCATCCGTCCTGATAAGTTGGGCGCGACAGAATACACTTTAGTCACCATTGTGGTTGATATTAGTTGGAGCGTGGACGGTTTTAAAAAAGCTTTGTTAGCGTGTATTAAATCTATTATTCAAGGCTGTCAACGTAGCCCTAGAGCCGATAATTTAATGGTGCGTTTATTGACCTTTAACGACAATCGCCAAGAAGTACATGGGTTTGTCCCTTTAAATCAAATAGACCCGAATAGTTATCCTGAGTTGCAGTGTAGTGGCTCAACAGCGTTATATGACGCTTGTTATGATGCGATTGGTGCGACGAATACTTATGGCAAAACCTTGTTCGACCAAGATTTCGGGGTTAATGCAGCGGTTTATATCATTACTGATGGTGAAGATAATCGCTCAACCGTTACGCCGAAAATGATTGCTAAACAAGTGTATGACATCAGCAAAGATGAGTTTTTAGAATCGATGATAACGGTCTTAGTGGGGGTTAATACGGGGAATAGTACCGCATCAGGTTATTTACAGATTTTTCAAACAGAAGCGGGCTTGAATCAATTTGTTGAAATTGATGCGGCAACGCCTGACAAATTAGCCAAACTTGCGGCATTTGTGGATAAAAGTATTCGTTCACAAAGCCAAGCGTTAGGCACAGGTTCAGCGTCGCAATTGTTGACATTCTAAGCAGAAAGAGAAAGGTAAAACTATCAATGCCCCTATATTATCAAATATAGTAACCGTACCATAAAGTGATTTAAATCTAGGACTGCCAGTCCTTCATGTCGTTTTATAATACGTTTGCTATAGATAAATAGGGGCATTTTTATATTACAGGCTTAATTTGACTTGATAAGCAGGGTCATTTTTTGGATGGGATTGGTTAGTAAAGACAGAGCGGTCATTTTTTAAGGCAATCACTTCAAAGAACGGGGTAAAACGTGCTTCGCTGATGCCGAAAGCTTGTAAAATCTTCCCAAATAAAGCTTGTTCTTGTGGTTCTGCTTGTCCGTCAGATAATGAGGAGTCAATCAGATTCGTTAAAATACACATTTTTTGGGCATCACTTAATAACGGTGTTGCTTCGGCTAAGAAATCATCAATAGAGTGACTTCTCATGTAACGTTGCGCACTTTCTAAGAGTTGACGACTATTTGCGCCAACACCAATAGAACCGCCACTATTTTCCCCGCCTAATACTGCCAGCAATTGCCCAACTTCTTCGTTATCGATTTCTCCATCTGCGCTAATCATGTATAACAACGCGGTTGCAAATGCTAAATGCGGTGTCATGGCTGCGCCTGAATCCCCTTTGAACATATCGAATAAACCCATCTTGCTGACTCCTTTTATAATTTCAGTGAGTAATTAAATGTTACACGATTGTGTGATGACATAATATGGCTAGTTTTATCGATCTCAATATGTAAGAAATTACAAAAAATTTATATTTAATAATAATTATTATTAAATCAGCTAATTAGCTTGATTTTTTGGCGGTATAAGGCTTTGTTTGTTCTGATTCTTATAAAAACACGGTATAACCTAACAACAAGCTGTGTATTGGAATATATCAAGTAAAATTATTGGTAGTGCTAAACAAGAAAGGTTTTAGACAGCTAAAACCTTCTTGTCAGAATCAGGATTTTCAGGATTAACAGGATTTAGAACGCTAAAATAAAAAAACAACGCAAATAAATCTTTTAAATCCTGAAAATCCTGATTCTGACAAACGTCAATCATTTTTATAAGGCAAGGTGATAAAGGTTGTTCATTAAGGATGAATCCTTATAACGCTAGCAATAGGATGATTGATTCTTATCATGCTGTTTGTAGAGTAAATGAGTGTACGTTATAAACAGTGTTTTTCCAAAAGGATAGAACCATGGGTAAACATACTGATCATGAAAACATCTCATCAGCGAGAGGTGTTTCATTAGATAAACGGGTTTCTGCCATTGAGTTAGAGCAATTACGTCAGCAAAAAGATGTAACAGAAATTACCTTAGCATTTCATGAAGCGGGGAATTTATTGGGCACTGATTTGGTGTTAGACACAGTGATTGAGGATGTCGGCAAAACATCATTTACGGATATTTTAGATGAGGAAACAGCCTTAGCATTGGCAAATATGCCACCGTTAGAAACAACACGGAATACAGTGCCAAATATTAATGTTGCTGAAGCCCTCGCCGAAGAAATGCCTACAACAAAATCGCAATCTACTGTGGTAACTGGAGAATATGTGATTCGCTTTCAATTTGGTGTGGGCGCACCTATCAGTGAGTGGAATGAGGAAACATTAGGATGGCGCGAAGCAGGGCAAGGAACTCGTTTTCAAGATATGGAATATCCGCGTTTACGAATTGTTCAGCTTAAAAATAAGTGGCCTGATTATCCTATCGAATTATATAAATTACCTGATTAGCTTGCTGATAATTATCAGTATTTATTAAGATTAAAATGTTGTCACGCGCTTGTTTTTGTCCCGCTTCTTGTAGAGACAGTAAGTGGTGGCATTATTCAGGTTTTTTCTTGTGTTAAATCATGTAGAACTGTTTGTTGTTTTTTCCATGTTTTGATGGCGAAGAGTTGGCGTAGTCTTAACTCTTCACTGATTGCCGCGCCTTTAAACCCTTCAGCAATAATATCTTTCACTGTAATATGTTTTGCAGTTTCAAATGCTTGATAAAAAAAATCAGCTTGTGGATAGACTTTTTCTTCGTGACCAGTACGTCCTTTAAAATCAGCTTGACAGGCTAATAAAAATTGTTCAAACCGTTGAGGACGGCGGAAAGCATCTAATGCAAGTAAGGTTTCTAATAAAGTTTTTGCTTTTAAATTATAAACTTGATGACAGTGTGTGTGATAACGCGCAACCAGAATGGCTAATTCTCGATAGTGTGTTGGAACATGAAATTGTGTACATAATGCCTCGATGAGTGAAACGCCTTTTTCCTCATGACCATAGTGATGTGGCAAAATATCGGGGTTGGTTAAACCCTTGCCAACATCGTGGAGCAATACGGCAAAGATGACACTTGGGTCGGTTGTGAGTTGGCGTGCAGCTTGTAAACACAATAGTGTGTGTATGCCTGTATCAATCTCAGGATGATATTTTTCAGGTTGTGGTACGCCAAATAAGCAATGAATGGCAGGAAAAATTCGCGCTAAAGCCCCGCATTGGTAAAGCACTTCAAAAAAGCGTTGTGGTTTTGCTTCGCCTAAAGCCCGTTGGGTTTCTTGCCAAACACGTTCAGGCACTAAAGCATCTACTTCGCCATTTTCAACCATTGTTTGCATTAAAAATTGTGTTTCTTCCGCAACGTGAAAATCAAAGCGTGCAGCAAAACGCGCAACCCGCAAAATACGGACAGGGTCTTCAATAAATGCAGGAGAAATATGGCGTAAAACGCCTTGTGCTAAGTCCGCACGTCCGTTAAAAGGGTCGTAAATTTGTCCCTCACTGTCTTCTGCAATTGCATTAATCGTTAAATCTCGGCGTTGTAAATCTTCTTCTAACGTTACGTTTGCATCGGCATAAACGGTAAAGCCTGTATAACCTTTGCCTATTTTTCGTTCAGTACGCGCCAGTGCATATTCTTCCTTAGTTTCTGGGTGCAAAAAAACGGGAAAATCTTTGCCGACTTGTTGATAACCCATTGCTAATAGTTGTGTGGGTGTTGCACCAACAACAACCCAATCTTTATCTTGGACAGGGCGGTTGAGCAGTTTATCGCGTACTGCACCACCTACTTGGTAAATCTTCACTTTTATATAACCTTAAGAAAACATGAGCTAAATTAATTTCTGTTTTTTAACATAACACAGTCTAATGATGATGAAGGAAAGACTGCAACGGTTGCAATGCTTTTTGCGGACTTCATTTTTTCCATATATCAAACTTTTTAACCAACGCATTTGCTTTATCAAACACCAGTTGCCCCGCTTTTTTAGCTTGAGTCACTAATAATTGACGGGTTTCAAGTTTTTGATAAGTTTCCATACAGCGAATATAGTGATGATTTTGTGCTGTTGGGAGATGATTCAATAATTGTTGTAGTAAACCCTCCTCAATATTATAACGTCGGTCTGGCGCACTATTGACGGCAATAATGTCGAGGAAACTATCTTGTAATTCGTGATGAATCACGTCTAAAACTGCACAAATCGCTTGGGCTTTTTTTGAACTTTGTGGATTAACAAGGTTATAAGGTGGATTCCATTCTTGAACGGGACTCAGTTTGTCTATATGAGTGACCACTAAAATAATGGGCGGTAGTGGGTGATATTGTGATTCAACAACTTGATAATGTTTGTAGATTTCGGTTAATGCGGCTTTATCAGCATCACGTGCGGCATTATTGGCGGCGCAAGTTAATAGAATAAAATCTGCATTTAATAATTCCGTTTTTAAACGCTTCATCAGTTGTTTGGCTTCTTCCGCTGTTTCGTAGCCTTGTGTTTCTATCAGCAGGCTTTTAAGTCCGTCTAACTCAAATGGATAGCTAGTAACTGTTTGAATATTTGGTAAAACAGTTGTTTCAGGTTGATTTAACAGTGCGTCGATTAAGCTGGATTTACCGACTCCCACTTGTCCAATGATTAAAATGCGTAGCGGTTCAGCGGCAAAAATAGGTTTTTGTATTTCTTCAACTTGTTTAATCGCTTGCGGGTCTTGCAATAGTAATGTGCCACTATACAAGCGAATACTGTAATGTCCAACTTGTTCAATATAACTTTTGAGTACCCATGCTTTTACATTGCTGGAGACAGACCCCATCATTTTTTCTACTGCAAAACTGCGGGCTTCTCGTAGTAATGCGTTGACAGGATTTACAGGCACAGAGGCGATACGGTAAAGGTTGTAATATTTACTCGCAGCGTTCATCCATTGGTAGCCTTGAAATAAGTTAGAAATACTCACAGTGTGACTCAGCGGAATATTTTGCGATAAGGTTTTTTGTAAGTCTGCGCTGACTAATTCAGCAATACGGAGTAAGTGCGGGAGAGATATATCTAAAATAGGATGTGTTGCATTGGGTTTGTAATGATTCGCAACTTTTTGTAAAACCGTTTCTGTTAGGACTATGAGTTTATTAAAATCTTCTAGGGGATATTCGTCAGGATTTACCGCGTTTGCCATTTCTGTGATTTCTTGCCATAACACGGTTGTTTCTGGTGTTGTGGGAATATCTGTCGGCATTGAATTTGTTTTGGTATTAGCAATATATTTTTTGTGATAGTCATAACGTAAATAGAGAATCCATGCCCATGCTAATCCTGCCCAGACAAAACTGATAAATAGCCATTGTCTAAATAGTTCATGTTCCCATAACCATAAAAAACCTAAAACTAACACGATGACTAGGGGCAATACTAATAAACTCAGGGCAATCATCAAACGGGTAAAAAAACTCATGATTTAGCTTTCTTCCTCTTAATCAGTATGGTGATTGTAGAAAAAGTGGGAAATAACTTTGTAAATCTTCAGGAGCATTGGGTAAACCACCGCGTCCGATTAATACAAAACTACTCACTTGGTCATCTGAGCGTGCAGCACAACGTTGTTGAATCAAGTTGACTGCGTCTAAAAAATTAACGGGTAAGGCAGTCATATTAACAGTCGGAATATCAATTTGAATCCGTCCGTCCGCGCCTGTTTCTGAGCTGGCAGTGATTTCACTACCTAACGCGCTCAAAGGTAAATCGGTAATGATTAAAATTGACCCGCCATTACCTTCTTTTGCATTCGCAATGATTTTACTATCAGTTAAACGAAACAAATGCGGGTTGGAAATGGCAATATTACCGCCGTTGCCTGTGCCACCACTGACAGTGGTACTCACCTCGCCCGTGTTAATATCTAAGCTTTTTCGAACATTAAGAATAATATTCCCGCCATTTGCTTGCGTTGCTTTACTGGAAATAAAGGCATTTTGTAGGCTCAATTCGGCGGTATTAATAGTAATTGCGCCTGCATTCCCTGTTCCACGGCTATCTGCTGAGATTGAAGTATTGCTATCTAACTGTAAGCGGTCAGTGATATTAAGAGTGATATTCCCCCCTTGCCCTGAACCTAACGTGCTGTTATCAATGCGAGTATTATTGCCATTTAAAGTTAAATTACGTGCATTGACAATAATTCGACCTGCATTACCTGCCACGCCTTCTGTTTGTTCTGAACGGGCTTGAACGCTACTGGTCGGCAGTAATAGACCGCCAACAGTGGTTAAATTAAAATTTTTAGCAATGTTTAGGGTAATATCCCCGCCTTGTCCTGCCCCGTAAGTTGTTGTACTAATAGTACTATTAGTCATGTCTAAGCAATCTGCCCATAAGCTAATATCTCCTGCATTCCCTGCCTGCGCTTCGGTGCTTCGTGCGGTTGTGAAAATATTGCTATTTGACAAGGTTGCTTGTTGTCGAACTTGAATAGAGACATCGCCCCCATTCGCTGAACCTAAGGTACGACTATCGATATTAGCGTTATTCATGGTCAATGTATTAGTCTCAATCGAAACAATACCGCCATCATGTTCCATGACATTAGCGATAATATCGCTATTGGTTAATTCAAATTGTTCTGCACGAATATAAATACTGCCACCGCCTTCTATTCCAACATCGATAACGGAGTTATTGGTTAAACGAATTGTACCTGCTTGTATCAATTCATCAGCGGTGGGAATGAGCTGATTATTAAAAGCAATCGCTTGTAGTTTTACCGTCCCTGATGGTGCAGAAATTTGCGCGCCATTGAGATTAATTGCATTAGCTGATAATGACAAAGTATGTTCAATATCGGTATCTAATAGACTATTTTGTAAATCAATTGCGGCAGGCTGTGGGCTAAAAAAACCAAATTCGCTGGGGGCAGCACTGGCAAGAATGCTGGGCTGGTCTAATGTGCTGTAAAAAACGCCTTTATCGCCTAAATACAATTCGCTGGCTGTTGTAATCACAACATCGCCTGTTGTGTTTAAAACGGCGTTAGGACCAAAAATAAAACCGCTACTGTTGATTAAATATAAGTTTGCATCAGGAATGCTGTTGTAAATCGTGCCATCAATAGAAGAACGTTCTCCCCCAGTGATGCGAGCAATCACATTATTGGTATTGTTACTGCCTGTAAAACGGACACTTTCTTCTTTATTTAAATTAAAGACTGAAAAACTATGAAATAAATTGCTTCCAACTTGTTTACCCATATCGGCAGATACTTCCATTTCTGTACCTGTTAACGTGTCAGTACGTCCTAAAGACCCATCTAAGATAATTTCGGCATTGCTAGGTGTAGTGAATAACAATAGAAGTAAAAAAGTTGCAGGAAAATAATGCATTATAAGTGCAACGATGCGGCTTTTATTGGATAAAGTCATGGGGTGTATTGCTATCGTAGGGGCAGCAAATACGATAACTTTTTTGAATCGTTGAAAAATAAATGACATGCATGTTAGTGAGTGTTTACAGTTATCGTCAAATTGACGCGGGGGATATGCTGCAAAAATGATTCCCTATCGTTTATATTCATCTATACCGTTGAATTATAAACAGGGTTAAAGCCTATTTTGCAAAGGCAATAAGATAGTATTTCAATAGGAAAACTGGTCATTACTCAAGAATGACCAGTATTTGAGTTATAGATAACGATTAAGCAACTTGGCTTTGTGTTTGTCCTATGCTGGGAGTCACACCAAAATAAGTGGTAGAGATTTGGTCATGCACACCAGCTAAACCAATTTGCAACTCATCAATAAATTCATGCAAGCCTGAGTGTGCAAGGGTATAGACATCAGCAGATTGGACTTGGCGTTGTAAACGGGCAAGAGTACGTAAGGGCATGTCGTTTTTGGGTAAATTCGTCAGATAACTTTCTACCATGCGTAGGCAGTAGCGCACAGCACGGGGGAATTGTTCATCTTGTAACAGGAATTTCAGCACGTCTGAACCTTTTACGCCTAAACGAATGTGTTGGCGATACATTTGATAAGCTGTCAGTGATTTTAATACGCTAACCCATTGAATATTTTGAAAGGGAGTGAGGCTTAAATTTGCGTCGTCGCCTTGTTTGGGGAGTAAATTTGCCGCCCGCACGTCTAAAATACGGGTAGTCATATCTGCCCGCTCTAAATATAAGCCTGTGCGTAAAAAGCTATAGGCTGCGCCTCGGCTCATAGTGCCTGTGGTTAATCCTGTCAGGAGTTGACAGCCTGTAATCACTTCTTTCAGTACTTCAAAGCGGTTATTTTTGGTAAGCCCTTTTTCTACCCGTGTTTTTACCAATAAGTAGAGGTTGTTCAAATGTTCCCATAAGTCATTTGGGACTATATCGCGTGTGGTGCGCATGTTTTCACGGGCAAAGCTTAAACTACTTAAAATCGAGCTGGGGTTATTGATGTCGCTGATTAAGAACTTGCTAACATTGCGTTCATTGGCTTCTTTGTATTGTTCATAAAACAGGCTTTCGCTGCCTGTGATGGTTAAAAGCGGTTGCCAGCCTGTGGTTAGGCTTTTGGGTAAATCGAGCAATAAATTGCTGGTGACAATCACTAAGCGTGCTGTATCTTCAACTCGTTCAATGTAACGCCCTGACCAGTAAACCGTATTTGCAACTCTGGATAACATTTATTTACCCTCCATATCAACAATCCAAGTATCTTTACTCCCGCCCCCTTGTGAAGAGTTCACAACCAACGACCCTTTGCGTAAAGCAACCCGTGTGAGTCCGCCTGTGGTGACATAGGTCGTATTGCTGGAGAGTATAAACGGGCGCAGGTCAACGTGGCGCGGTTCAATTTGGTTATCACCGCATAATGTCGGCGTGGTGGATAAACTCAGCGCGGGTTGTGCGATGTAATTGCGGGGGTCTTTTTTCACATATTCGGCAAATTGTTTGCGTTCTTTTGCGGTGGAGTGAGGGCCAACCAACATGCCATAGCCACCTGATTCATTAGCAGGTTTAACAACGAGCTTTTCTAAGTTGGCAAGAACGTAGTTGAGTTGTTTGCTTTCCATACAGCGGTAGGTTTCAACATTGGGAATAATTGGGTCTTCATCTAAGTAGTATTTGATGATGTCAGGAACGTAAGAGTAAACCACTTTGTCATCAGCTACGCCTGCACCTGGTGCGTTTGCTAAGGCAACATTGCCTTTTTTCCATGCACGCAGGAGTCCTTTAACGCCTAAAATCGAGTCGGGGTTAAAGGCTTCTGGGTCTAAGAATACGTCATCAATGCGACGGTAAATAACGTCAACCCGTTTTAAGCCTTCGATATTGCGCATATAAACACAGTCATCATCACCGACGACTAAGTCAGTGCCTTCTACTAATTCCGCGCCCATATTTTGTGCTAAATAGGCGTGTTCAAAATAGGCAGAGTTATAAATACCAGGGGTTAAAACGACGACTTGTGGGTAATCTAACGGGCGCGGAGAAATCGACGCGAGCATGTCGTACAATTTTGAAGGGTAATCGTCAACAGGAAGAATAGTCTGATTTTCAAATAATTCTGGCAATATCCGTTTCATCACAGAGCGATTTTCGAGCATGTAGGAAACGCCTGAAGGAACGCGCAAATTATCTTCTAAAACGTACATTGTGCCGTCTTTGTCGCGGACTAAATCGCTACCACAAATATGCGCCCAAATGTTAAGCGGTGGGGTAACACCAACACATTGTTCACGAAAATTTTTAGAATTTTTTAATAATTCAGCAGGAAAGCGTTTATCTTTGATGATTTTTTGCTTGTGATATAAATCATCAATAAACATATTTAAGGCAGTAACCCGTTGTTTTAATCCTGCTTCGGTTTTATCCCATTCTTGTTTAGGAATAATGCGCGGAATCAGGTCAAATGGCCATGCACGGTCTATGGTTGTACCTTCAAAATAAACGGTAAAGGTAATGCCCATGACGATAATAGCTAATTCGCCCGCATTTTTACGCTCTTTAATATCGTCTTCCGTTAGGCTACTTAAATATTTACAGAGCTCAGCGGCGGCGTGGCGCGGTATTCCCTTATGATCAATTAACTCATCATAAAAATGTTGAGTTTGATAAGTACTCCAGTTAATCGACATTGTATTTATCTCCTGTCATGTTGCGTAGTTTTACCTACCTCAACCTTGCCCTGTGATTGATTGTGTTTACTTTAAAACTACGCGTCTATTCTTTCTACATCTACCGCGACGGTTAACATATGATCACCTCCACCAAAAATAACCCCTTTTAAAGGCGTTACATCACTATAATCACGTCCCCAAGCAGTTGTTATGTGCTGATTCATTGGAATTTGGTTATTGGTGGGGTCAAAATCTATCCACCCTAATTCGGGCACATAAACGGCAAGCCAAGCGTGAGAGGCATCACTGCCTTGTAGTTTTACCTGTCCAGTCGGTGGTAAGGTTTCTAAATAACCACTGACATAACGCGCAGCTAATCCTAAGGCGCGTAAACAACCTATCATTAAGTGCGCAAAATCCTGACAAACCCCCCGTTTATGTTCTAAAACATCTAAAACGGGAGTCACAATAGTGGTAAAACTTGGGTCATATTTAAATTCTGTAAATATCCGTTGCATCAAGTCTAAACTGGCTTCTAATATCGGACGATTCGGAGTAAAAGAGACTTCTGCAAAAGTCTTTAATTGGGGATGAAACGGAATAAAGGGCGAATCGAGCAGATATTCGCGGGCTTCTATCATCGCTGTTTGTAATTGCTGACGGTCTTGCAATGAATGACGCACAGACTCCCATGAGGGCGAACTTTTAATTGCCGCAGGCGTTAAAGGTAATTGATTAATATCCACTTCGCTAATAGCCGTCACTGTCAATACTTTGTGCGGTGATTGAATGGCAAAATAACTAACTGAATTACCAAAATAATCAACATGTTCATATTGAATAGCAGGTATTGGTTTGACAGATAACTTGCTTTTTAGACAGGTTTGATAAAGGGAACTGCGTGGAGAAAGATGGGCTTCGTTATGACATAAAGACACAGGTGCATTGTAGCTATAAAGTGTTTTATGCGTGACGCGATACTTCATTGACGATTCCTTGCAAAACGGCGAAAGCGTGTATATACGGAGAATATTACCTGAAGCCTTACTAACTTTGAATGTGCTTTTTTGAATAAAGTAAATCTGTTCGTTGCCATCGTAATGAGCACAGGTTTTTTACGGATGATGAATGAAGGTTAAAAAATTTTTGTAGATGCAACGGTTTTTATAACAGCGGTTCGTATAAATCAATACAACATACCTGAATCAAGGTATTTTCTATACAACTTTTCTTATTGAGGAATTATTATGAAACGCGCTCTGTTATCTACCGTTGCTTTATTCGCCGTATTAACCACAAATGTTGTGATGGCTGAAGGTCGTACTCCTCCCTCTCCCGAAAAAATCAAGGAGATGAAAACAGAGATGTTCAAAAAAATTGATACTAACAGCGATGGTGCTATCTCTAAAGAAGAACTAGCCGCTGCCCCCGTACCGAAACATGCGGATGAGCAAAAGGCGGAAAAACGTCGCGAAATGGCATTTGAAAAAATCGATGCCAACAACGACGGTTCCATCTCTCTGGAAGAGTTCTTAGCTGTAGAACGCCCTAGAAAAATGCAATAATGCTTATTTGAAGGCATGTTCTCGCTTTAGGTAAAATAAAAAGAGTTCAAGATTCCATACTTGAACTCTTTTTTTATGCGTGAAGTAAGGTTTTTCTCAAGCATATTTTTTGCGTGAACATTTGTTGCAATTACGGCAACTATAGTGTTACTAATTTATGAGATTAGTAATAATCTGTTTTTACAGTTAATTTTTAAACAGAAATTCACAGAATTGAATGTGACGTATTTAAAATTAATAGCGGGGCATTTAAAAATTAAAAATCAGTCGTAGAATAAACAACTGTCTACATGATTGAACATTAATAAGCAATACTTTATGCTTTTTACATGAAAAACGTTTTCTAATATTACTTTCCCAACTGTACCGATTTTATGCTAACTGCTCACATCCGCCCCCTTTCCTGTCTTATTACATTCGCTGCCGTATCAAGTCTTTCAGGTTGTGCAACTGTTACTGCTGACAATGTCGACCCTTATGAACCAATAAATCGTAAGATTTACGCATTTAATGAAGCCATTGATGATGCGGTTTTACGACCTGTAGCAATGACCTATAAGGAAATTACGCCACGCCCTATTAACGAAGGAGTTTCTAATATATTTAGCAATGTTGGCGATGTTGTAGTAGTTGTGAATGATTTATTGCAGTTCAAAGGAAAACAAGCCGCATCAGACTCAATGCGTTTATTATTTAATTCTACTATTGGCATTTTTGGTATTTTAGATGTGGGTACAGCCTTCGGTTTTCCTAAACATTATGAAGATTTTGGACAAACATTAGGTTATTGGGGCGTTGGTAGCGGTTCTTATATTGTGTTGCCTTTTTTTGGACCTAGCTCAACTCGAGATACGGTAGGCTGGGCGGGTGATTTAGCCCTAGACCCACGTTGGTATATTGGTGAAGGTGAACGTACTCGTAATTTTATTGCGGTTACTAATGTTGTTAGTGCTGTTGATAAACGGGCGGATTTAATTGGGGTAGAAAAAGTACTCGACCAAGGCGCGTTAGACCAATATACCTATGTTCGCAATGCCTACTTACAGCGTCGTGAATTCCTCGTTTATGATGGCAATCCACCTAAAAAAGAATCCTCTGAGGAATTAGATGATTTGTTCAGTGATATAGAAGATAATAAGGACAAGCCCAAAGCCAGCACTCAGCCCGCCACTAAATAAGTGCATCACTGAGTTGCAATGCCTGTTTTTTAGCCTATTCAATCCTTGTGGATTTCCCTTAGAAAAAATCATAAGAAGCTAGAAACCAATGGAAAATGCTGAACTACGATTACTTGAAACCCGTCTTGATGAGTTGCTAACAGTTTGCGCACAATTAGCAAATGAAAATCAGCAGTTGCGACAAACACAGGAGCAATTATTGATTGAGCGCGATATTTTAATTGAAAAAAACCAGTTAGCCCGTAACCGTGTTGAAGCCATGATTGAACGTTTAAAAACGTTGGAATTAAATGTATGACTGTACACAGTGGTAAAACAATTCCTGTTAATTTACATATTCTCGATAAGGATTATGTGATTGCTTGCCCTGAAGAAGAACGAGAAACGCTCCTTGCCTCTGCGGATTATCTGAATAAAAAAGTGAAGGAAGTACGGGATGGTGGCAAAATAGTTAGCACTGAACGTATTGTTGTTGTGAGTGCGCTGAACATCATTCATGAATATTTTCGGTATAAACAAAATCATGAAATTGAGAGTAGCTCATTGAAAGATAAGGTGGTTTCTTTGCAGTCAAAAATTGAGCTTGCCTTACAAGAAATAAAGCGGTAGTCTTAAATCAAGTCTTTTCTTTATTGTGTTAGAAAAGCAAAGTTAGTCACGTAAATAACGGTTTCGGCATCCCCTGCTTAGGTTGTGAAAGCTTGTAATACTCTTGAACCTATAATTTTGCATCTCGGGAATAAAGAGTTACTGATTTTGTTGTGCATGCCCACCTTGAAGTGGGAAGTCTGATAAATCGCTCGATATACCCACTTGAACCACACGGTTCAGAGATGTCGCCGTAACAAACTGGGTAGGTGGGTGCTTTTAGCCCCACAAGATAATGAGACCATAGCCTTTATCTTTTCATTGCCTTAAATAAAGGCGCAGTCAAATCCACGCCTTTTCTTATCTTTAACTGGTTATAAAATAGCCAGCAATTCAACTTCAAATATTAATGTTGCATTTGGCGGAATTACGCCACCCGCACCCCGTGCGCCATAGCCTAATTGTGGTGGAATGGTTAGTTTACGAGTTCCCCCGATTTTCATACCTTGCACTCCTTCATCCCAACCAGCAATAACATGTCTCCCTCCTAAGATGAATTGAAAGGGTTCATTTCGTTTTTTGCTGGAATCAAATAATTGTCCATTGGTTAGCCAACCCGTGTAGTGGACAGAGACTTTTTTGCCCGCAATGGCTTCAGCACCAGTACCAACGATTGTATCTTCGTAAATTAAACCACTATTTGTTGTAATTTCAGCCATCTTTTATCCTCGCCTCAAGGCTAATAGTAAGGGAAAATAATAAGTACAACACAAACAGATGAACTGATGCAACTTTCAAGATTTTTCTTGATGTATTTATTTGATAGGGGCATAAATACGCCATAGAATAGAGGGGAATTAACTGATAGAGAATTAGGGTTATTCTTCGAGTCCAGATTTTTCTTGCCTTATAATTAAGCCATTTCAAACTTTATACGCACTATTATGGTGCATCAAATAAATTATCCTTTCCTAATTAAGTGAATATCTATAAATAGCAGGTTGATTTTTATATAAAAAAAAGCGTGGCATAATTATTGTAAATGGGTAAACGCTACAAAATAACCTGCTTAGTTTTGAATCAAATTGGTTAATCGCTCTGGATGGGATTGATTCACCTAATTAGATTTAGCCCACTTTTAGAAACAAGAATTTTTTACTGGCGGTTCGTTCGCTGTTTTATTTATTTCTGCTGTAACATAATACGCACGTTTTTTTGTGTCTTATGGCTACTTAAGTAATGATGTTCGTTCATGTTAGATGAATACATTTTTATGCTAAGGGCTTTTATTTTCATTTATTGACTGTTAGGAGGAAATATCCATGAAGATGGTGACTGCCATTATCAAACCTTTCAAGCTTGACGATGTGCGCGAATCTTTATCTGATATCGGTGTGCAAGGTATTACGGTAACAGAAGTTAAAGGATTCGGCAGACAAAAAGGTCATACTGAATTATATCGCGGTGCTGAATATGTTGTTGATTTTCTGCCTAAAGTAAAAATTGAGGCTGCTATCCAAGACGATTTAGTAGAGCAGGTTATTGATGCAATTACAAAAGCTGCAAATACTGGCAAGATTGGTGATGGGAAAATTTTTGTTTTCGATTTAGAGCAAGCTATTCGTATTCGTACAGGCGAAACAGGAAGCGACGCACTGTAATTCTTAATAAATCCCTTTTCTATTTAAATCTATAGGGAGTTTCACAATGCCTTTAGATGTCGCAAGTGCCACTATCGAAACTCGATATGCACTGGATACTTTTTATTTATTATTGACAGGCGTACTTGTGATGTTTATGGCGGCAGGCTTTGCAATGTTAGAGTCTGGCTTAGTTCGCGCCAAAAACACAGCTGAAATCCTGACAAAAAATATTACGTTATATGCAATCGCTTGCATTATGTACATGCTAGTGGGTTACAACCTCATGTATCCTAGCGGTGAGGGGATTATTGCAGGTATTATTCCGCATTTAAGTTTTATGCTAGGCAGTGAGCAAACAGCCGAGAGTGTGTTAAATGGGACTGCTAGCAAAGGCTATGCATTAAGAGCGGATTTCTTTTTCCAAGTTGTCTTTGTTGCAACTGCGATGTCTGTCGTTTCTGGTGCTGTCGCGGAGCGCATGAAATTATGGGCGTTTTTGCTATTTGCAATTGTTATGACAGCGTTCATTTATCCCATTCAAGGCTATTGGAAATGGGGGGCAGGTTGGTTAGATGCTATTCCTTTCTTAAATGGCGCGTCTTTTAAAGATTTCGCAGGTTCAGGTATTGTCCATTTATGTGGTGCAACGGCTGCTTTAGCAGGGGTTTTATTACTGGGTGCACGTAAAGGCAAATATGGTTCTAACGGACAAGTCAACCCTATGCCAGGGGCAAATTTACCCTTAGCCACTTTAGGAACGATGATTTTATGGTTTGGTTGGTTTGGGTTTAATGGTGGTTCTCAATTAAAGCTCAGTACTATCAATGATGCTAATGCAATTGCGTCAGTCATTGTGAATACCAACATGGCAGCGGCAGGGGGATTAGTCGCAGCAACATTAGTGTCGCGTATTCTCTTCGGTAAAGCGGATTTAACCATGATACTCAATGGTGCATTAGCTGGTTTAGTTGCCATTACCGCAGAACCTTCTACGCCAACCCCTTCTTTTGCAGTGATGATTGGGGCTGTTGGTGGTGTGTTGGTAATATTTTCTATTGTCACTTTGGATAAGATGCGGATTGATGATCCTGTTGGTGCTATTTCTGTGCATGGTGTCGCAGGGATTTGGGGGTTATTAGCTGTTCCTATTACCAATACAGCGGCTAAATTCTCTGCCCAATTTGTCGGTATTATTGCTATTTTCTCTTGGGTATTTATTACTAGCTTTATTGTCTGGTTTATCTTAAAGCTCACGATTGGTATTCGCATGTCAGAAGAGGAAGAATATGAAGGCGCGGATATTTCAGAGTGTGGTTTAGAAGCTTATCCAGAGTTTATGCATAAGTAATTCTTTATTAAGAGGACATGTGATGTTCTCTTAAACAAATTTAATGTAAGTTTGTTTTGACCTTTGTTTTTCATGGAGATTTCTTGAATGAAAAAAGCGTTATTACACTTTTCAAGCATATTACTGCTTGTATTAAGTCAAGTGGCGTTAGCGGATGAGCCACCCGCAGCCCCTGCTCCTGCTACAACCCCTAGTACAGAAGCGACAGCTCCTGCAACTGCGACAGATACAACAAATGCCGCAAATCCTGCCCCTGTTTCTGCACCAGCTGAGACAACGGCTGCCGCACCTGTCGCCGCAGAAGAAGCACCGAAACCAACCGTTGATAAAAGTGACATTGCGTGGATTATGATTTCTACCGCGTTAGTGTTGTTAATGACCCCTGGGTTAGCACTGTTTTATGGTGGTTTAGTGCGGGCTAAAAATGCGTTAAATATGTTTATGAAAGTGTTTGTATCCATGGGTTTAATCTCTGTTTTATGGGTTGTTATTGGCTATAGTATCGCTTTCCAGCCGAATAACCCGTATTTTGGTGGAATAGATTGGTTGCTGTTAAATGGTGTTGGTTTAACCCCGCATGATTTTTACGCGACTACTTTACCGCATCAATTATTTATGGTTTTCCAAATGATGTTTGCCATTATTACTGTTGCCCTGATTGCAGGCGCGGTGGCAGAACGGATGAAGTTTGTTAGCTTTGTCATTTTTATGGGGATTTGGAGCTTAGTCGTTTACGCACCTTTAGCGCACATGGTTTGGGGTAAAGGCGGTTATTTATTTGATATGGGCGCGTTAGACTTTGCGGGTGGTGCAGTCGTTCATATTTCCTCTGGTTTCTCTGGTTTAATGCTGGCTATTTTATTAGGCAAACGGAAAATTGGTTCTCATGAAGATGTCCGTCCACATAATTTACCCTTTACGTTAGTGGGGGCGGGTTTATTGTGGTTTGGTTGGTTTGGTTTTAACGCAGGTTCTGCGGTTGCTTCTAATGAATTAGCGGTGAGTGCTTTTGTGGTGACACAAATTGCTTGTGGTACAGCGGCATTAACTTGGTTAGTGCTTGAGTCTTTATTCTATGGCAAACCAACGGCTTTAGGTTTTGCATCTGGCGCGGTTGCGGGGCTTGTCGCAATTACGCCTGCAGCAGGTTTTGTCAATGTTACAGGGGCTTTAATTTTAGGGGCGACCGTTCCGCTAGTTTGTTTAATTGCTATTCGCTTAAAACATAAATTAGGCTATGATGATACTTTAGATGCTTTTGGTATTCATGGGGTTGGTGGTGTTTGGGGCGCGATTTTAACAGGCGTGTTAGCTGACCCAGCTATTAATTCTTTAGGTAAAGGGCTGATGTATGGTGGTGAAATGAGCGTGTTGACCACTCAATTCATCAGCGTTGGTATTGCGATTGGTATGGCATTAGTCGGTACATTCTTAATTGCTTTTATTCTCAAACTCACTATTGGCTTACGGGTTGATGATGAATCTGAGCAAAGTGGTTTAGATGTGAAATTACACGGTGAAATGGCTTATTCTAATGGTGCAAACTAATCGTTAAAACGATTTCAAGTTAGTTAGTCAATCTGACCTGTCAAGTATCATGCTTGGCAGGTTTTTTTTTGGGGAAAATTTATGGGTTTGTTTTCCTTTCTTCTGGAACGGGAGCAACTGTTGAGGCTGGTATAGCTTCAATTTGTGTATTAATGACTAATTGATTTGCAGTTCGTCCTGCTTCGGTTTGCACTTCATGAAAATTCGGCAAGGCTTGAAAGGCTTCTACATAAAAACGAGGGTCTATAGCGGTTGCTTCAATCGTAAATTTTAAACGACCTGTTTGATAAGACCAGTCAACTAATTTGACTTTTTGTGGCAGTGTTTCGGCAACTTGAGCCATTAACGTCAATTGAGACGGTTGTTTATTCAACGCTAATAATTGGGTTAAGCGTTGTTGGTCTGCTAATGTTGCGGTACGGGCTTCTAAAATGGGGCTGGCTTGTCCCATCAATGTATCTATTTCAGTTTTTAATGTTGTTAGCCCTTGTTGCCATCGCCAAATATTAACCCCTTGCCAGCTTATTAATCCGATAAATAATCCGCCTGCTAATACAAACCAGACGCGCTCTTGACGTAGTAATGTGCTAGAAAAAAGTTGATGGGTTTTTGCCCATGTTTTTTCGAGTAAAGGGGGGTTTTCTACGGTGGGGATTTGATGGCTGAGTGGTAAGGCATGGGCACGTTGGAAACGTTGCCATTCTAATAAGGTGGGGGGATTTGACCACCAACGACTTCCTATTAAAATGCCATTTTGCCAGACCTGTCCTTCAACCCCTGTTAGACAAGCCAATAAGCGTGCCCCTTCGGTTTTAGGACGGGCATAGAGGACTGATTCAGGTAGGGTAATACTGGGTTTAACGGCTTGTTGTGTTAATGCTTCTTGATAAGGGGCTTGTTCCCACACCCACACTTGCGCATATGTTCCTTGCCATGTGATAAAGCATTGATATTGGCTGAAAGGACTCCATTGGCGGATTTTTAGTGTTAAAACGGTTTCCCAACGATGGCTAGGAACATCACTTAAATCAAAAAGGTGATAGTGACATAAACACCGCCCGATTATCCATTCTCGCCGTCCACTGCTGTTATGGGTTGGGGCAATAATTTCATGATGGGTTTGTAGATAGCGTTGTGGTAAAAAGAGGCGTTTCAACATACTTGGGTTTAGCTTGCTGGTAAGTCTCAAAGAGCGGTAATTCTACGCTATAAAGCACTTGCCACGGCATACTTTTTTCAATCAGTGGATTAAACCAGAAATGAATTTGCCGAATACGCTGGCTTTTTTCATGCCAAATTGTTAAGCGTAAATAGGCACTGGCAAAATAGACCATTTCTTCTTCCCCCATTGGTAAAATAACCCCTGTTAAACGGCTAATGAGTTCGAGAGAGGTCAAGGGTTGTTCTATTCGTGCCGCAATCACACGTTGAGCAGCCTCAGCATTGAGTCCATAGACAGATTGTAAGACTAATGAAGGTGCAGTATTGATATTCGGATAACCACTGGTTGCGATAGACGTATTTTGTTCCCAGATGCCAGATTTCCATAAGTGATGTAACTCACGCCAACCTAAAATTTGTTTGACTTGGGAAGGCGTTTGTAGGCGACGATTGGGCGGTGGTGGGAGGTTTTGTTCTTGATATTGATAACTTTCTGCACCGTTAATGCGGTGGTTATCGTCTAAATCAGTGAAGTCTTTTAGTTTATCCAGCAAGGGGTCACGTTGATCGGTTTCAACGCCTAATAGTCCTAAAAAGCGAAAAAAGCTTGCATCAGAAATCCAACCCACATTAAGCAATCCACCTTCATCTTGTAAGGCAAATTTGGCAAGCCCTAAGCCATGATAAACTTGGTCATCTAAGGTTATTTCAGTGTGTGTAATTTCGCTTAGGCTAAAGTCATCTTCGAATAATTGTGTTGTATCGACAGGTGTTTTCGTCTCAACGGGATGCAAGGACGGTACAGTCAGCCCTGCCATATTGAAGGTTTTGGTATTGAGTAAATACAGTAATGTTGCTTGTGTATTTTGTATATCTATTTCGCCCTGTACATTTTCTTGCATGGTCTGTACAAGCGCGATAGTTTGTTGCGTCCAAAGTGCAAATGCACTCGCTGCAAGCGTTGCTATGGCAATTATCCACAAGGTCATGACGAGAATAAAACCACGCTGGCGTTTTACAGGTTGTATAAATATCGTCATGTTTAATCTATTAATACATGATTAATCATCGTCATCTATCTCACTGTCTGCTTTATTAGGCATCAGTGCATTGCGTAAACGCTGTTTAAAGGCTTTCATGGTTGGTTTAGGAATGACTGACTCGGCATGAACCCGTTGCGCGTGAATGATGGTTAATAGTGCCTCATCGTGCTGTTGTCGTGCACTTGCGATAAGTGGGTGTAAACTGCTATCGAGTAATTCGCCTTGTTGGTCTTTAACCACGTCATAAATGGCAGCTAACGCAATTTGTTCCGCTTGTCCCATTTTGCATTTGCTATCTAGTATTTTCAGCATAACGGCTGTAACACAATCAATATCAATAGGAGAAAATGGGGTTGTTTGTGCCCATAATGCGGCAGGATGTGGCGTTATCATCATAAATCGAGCCATGGAAATGTCGTGAGAAGAGATAAACAAGGCGTAGCAGTATTGATACGCCTTGAATGGGATAGATTAAGCCTGTTGCTGTTTGGCAATTTCAGCGCGTACTTTATCCATATCTAAACTTTTTGCTTTTTCTATAACCTCTTGTAGTTGAGTTTTTGGCAACGCGCCTGCTTGTGAAAAAATGATAATTTGATCGCGAAATATCATCAGGGTTGGAATAGAACGAATTTGGAAATGAGCCGCTAAACTTTGTTGCTCTTCTGTATTGACCTTTGCAAAGACAACATCAGGATTTTCTACAGCAACCGCTTCATAAGTGGGTGCAAACGAACGACACGGCGCACACCAAGGAGCCCAAAAGTCGATGAATACAGTGCTGTTCCCTGTTACGACTTGTTCGAAGTTGTCTGCCGTTAATTCAATGACTGCCACGATAATTCCTCTTAAATTTAGGTAAGTAAAGCAAGTATGGGTTTACAACAAGCGTTTATTAATAGACAGCGATTTTTAAGACATCAAGGTTTTTCATTATTAGAGTTATTAATTGCATTAGCGATTTTTGCTGTAATTGCGGTTTTAGCCTATGGAGGATTAACCGTTGTTTTAAATACTCGGGAACAGACAGATTTGCAAGCAGCGCAGTTAGCGCAGTTACAACAAGTATTTAGTTTATTAGCACGCGATGTAGAACAAGTTATCATGCGTCCTATTCGTAATAAATATGGGGATAACGAGCCAGCTTTTACAGGTGAAATAACTCAGTTAGAGTTTACACGGGCAGGTTGGCGGAATCCAACCCAAGCAACACGCAGCACGTTGCAACGTGTCCGTTATTATTGGTCTGAGCAACAGTGGTGGCGTTCATCATGGAATGTGTTAGACCAAGCTCAAGACAGTAAGCCAGAAACAGCCACATTATTATCAAATGTGACGGCTGTGCAGATTCGTTTTTTAGATAGCGAGGCGAGATGGCATGACCAATGGTCATCTGCACTCTCTGCTACACAAACAACGCGACAAACAAATGATGGCACATCCTCTATTGTTGCTTTAAAAGCGATTGAGGTGAGTTTAACCCTCAAAGATTGGGGAAAATTAACTCGTTTGTTTCGAGTCGTTTATCTGCCACAAACTGAGCAATTAGATAGGAATTAACCTGAGTACGGCGATTTTTATAAAATAAAACAGAGACCTGCTAGGTTTTCAAAACCTAGCAGGTCTTTTTTTGTCTGAATCAGAATTCACAGAATTTTCAGAATTAGCAGAATTAAAAAACGTGATTCGCATTAATTTCTTGGTTTAAGGGGTTTAAATTCCGTTAATTCTGATTCATATAACATATTGTTTTTTTAAAAATATCTATTGAATTCATGTTTTATTAGGGTCTTGTTTTTGCAAAAATGGTGTTAATAGATTTTTCCCGCGTTCAAACTCTTGTTGAAACAATTCTTGAAAAATAGCGGTATCTGGTAAATGTCCTTCTTTTACGCGACTAAAGTATAAGGTTAGTGTTTGTCCTAGTGCATAAGTGGTTGCGCCTGTATAAACGGCACTGACTGCAGAGCCATAAACAGGAATAAGTTTTAACAGTTCTCGTCCGCCTAAACGGAGTAAATAGCTGATGCCTAATGTACTGCTTAATTCCATGAGCAATGCGCTATCCATCGGTTGGTGATACAGTGAGGCAATGGCTTGTGCCATTTTAACTTGAATCGCTAATACAACAGGTGTGCCGACCAGAGGAATTGGTATTGCACCTGCTCCCCCTGCAATCAACGCATAAGCAATGGTGTGTTGATGCGCGGCTTCAGCGTGTATGCTAGATAGGTTAGTTTCTTGTTGACCCACTAAATCACGCAGGCTGAAGCAAAGGGCATTTTCTAAGGTTTGCCAGAGTTCGTCGATGCCGTAAAACTCAGGGGTATAACCCTCTTCTGCACGGGTGAAATCAATCGGGACAAAATGTGCTTGTATCTCTGCATTAACAAAAAGTTGGCGTTGATGTGCCAAGGCTCTTGCGAGTTGTTGGGGAATTTTTAATGCTTGCGTATTTTGTGTGTAGGGGTAGGGAAGTATGTGGGGAAAGTCGGGGCTAGGATAACCCTCGTGTAGATGTGTTTGTACAACAATGACTTTCCATGTGGGATGTAGGGCTAAAATGGTTTGTACGGCACGAATCACAGCGGATTGATTTTTATCCATCGCTTTCATCACGACGATGAGGACATGCGCTTGTTGCTGGAATAGTTGCATATCCTCATGGGGGTCGTAATCAACCTCGCCAAGTCCTCGGGTATCTAAAAAGCGAATGAGCGGAAATTCAGAATTTGGAAAGTCGTAGAGTTGTGCGGTTTTTGTGCAGGCTTGAAAACCATTACCAATAACGAGGGCATCTAGTCCTGTTAATGCTCGGATTAGCGAGGTTTTTCCTGCTTGGGTTTTACCCAACAACCAAAAAACGGGGGTTGGTAGTTCAGCTTTGAGCTTTTCAATCTCTTGTTTAATGACGGCTTCATCTATCTTGGGCGATAGTATTGTGTCGAGTAGTCCCATATATCCCCTGCCTTTGTTTGTGTTGTCATTTTTTCAGTAGTTTAAAAAATCCCATTTTATATAAGAGGTAAACAATGCCGATTAGGAGTAGTCCGTAAATAATGACTTTAATGACAAAGCCTATAATCGTCGTAGAAATGACATAAATCAGGTATAAGCCGATAATGCCAAGAACCGCATAAATTGCGTATTGCATGATGGTTCACTTTGTTTCTTTTTGGGCGATAACCGTGGATGAGTATTGAATGAGTTCGTTCGCAATCGCGTCGCGGATGCCGACTTTATCTTCTGTCGAGAGTTGGTAGCGTTTTGCGAGTTTTTCATAGTCAACTTCGGAGAGCGAAACTGTTAAGCGGGGACGTTTAGGTTTTTTAGATTCTAAGCCAATGACCATGCGGATTTGGTCAGAGGGGCTGAGTCCTTGTTTATTGGCTTCTTGGCGAATGACATCGGAAACGGTTTTGCTAAATTCAAAGGCGAGTTGTACCGCCCGCACACTGCGTTCAGATTTTTTCCAGTTATTTGGTAAATCAGTCATAATGCCTAAACTTCCCTACAGTAACAATTAGTTAGTGAAAAAACAAAGGACAAACACAACATGGCTGTTATGTCTGCCCCTTATTTAATCATAACGGTGTGCCAAGATTATTGGTTAATTTTAATCTCAACACTATTCGCCATGATTTGGGTTGGCGGTGTTGGTGGAATACTGACACCCGCACGTTTGGCTTTTAAGCGTTCTAACACAGCGTTACTGTTCGTACCTTTTTCAGGAATAATGCCTGCTTGGGCTAATTTGCTTTGTAAGCCGTCGCCTGATTCTTCTTGTTGCAGTTGAATCGCAGCGTTCATTTGGTCAGAACGTTGTTGTTGTTTTTGTTTAATCCGCTCTAAGGATTCCGTCGCAGAACGCATGGATGAGTTCATGCCTGTAAATTTGGTCGCGGCGGCTGTGCTTGCTTTCTGTACGCTTTCTGTGGTCTTAATCACGCTGATTTCGCGCTCCATAGAGACAATATTGCGTTCAGTGTTGCGGATGATATTTTTCAGGTTATTGATGTTGTTGTTGTAACCATCTAACACGGCTTGTTGTGCCGCTAGTTCGTTTTCGGCTCTAGCGACTTCGTCAGCCAGTTCGGTGGCTAATTTTTCGTCGCCTTTGTCCATGGCTTGCATGGCATAGCCTTCGTACTCTTTGACACGGTCAGCGAGTTTTTTCACAGAGCGTTCTACGCCCATTTGTTCAGCAATGACTTTTGCAAGGTTTTCTTTTGCTTCGTCTAAGTTAGTTCTTGCGTCACGCATTTCTTGATCCAGAATTCGTAATGCTTGTGTGTCAACAATGGCTTCGCCTGTTTCGGTTGCTGCACCGCGTAAAGCCGTAAATAATTTGCCAAATACACCCATGATAATTCTCCTTACTTCTTAAGCAAATATGCGCTGAGTTCTTCAACCGCTGTGAGCGTGTTGTCACTTAATGTATCCACTTCCTCGATGACTTGATCTAGGGATGAGTGAATAGATAACGCCCCAAATATGACATATTGTTGTCCAATCTTGGAAAAAGATGAAAGCGGAATTGGAATATTGAGCGTTAATAATGCGTCTAATAAGTCCATTTTTTTCGCAGGATTAACTTCTGTTTCTGTCCATAAGTGGGTAATGCACAATATTTGGCTTTCATCTACCGTGATGTAAATGGGAAACTCTTCTCGATCACCAAGGGTGAGAATGAGTACATCTACATCGCCCGGCATTAATTCCGTACTAAAAACTAAACCGTTAAATCCTGTCGCACCATTAAGACCGACTGCCAGTTGATTCAGTTTTTCTTGGGGGGTCATGTTTCCTCCTGAATTACGATTGAATTAGTGACATAATATGTCTTTTGACATAATATGTCAAGGGTGTAAGAAAATTTTTTATACACAACTTCTGTAAAATCCAACACTTTTTATGTGTAAATCGCTTTGCAGTGGTGGAGGCACTCAACCTGAATCGGCTTTGTGAGCGGTTGCAAACTGTTCTTTAAAATGATTCTGCTCAATAGGGAAATCAAGTGAGTTCCGTGTTTTAAAACAGTCAATTTATTTTAAAACGCTTACTTTAAAGTCTATAGTGGTTTCCTTACCTATTATTGTTTTATTTCTGTCTTGCTAGCGCGAATTCTCTGCTTTTAAACATGTTATCAATGCAATTTTATTGCTAACTTATTTCATGCGTTCCATGCGTCGATACGTTATTGCTTCGGTGAGATGAGCGGTATTAATCTGTTCGCTATTCGCTAGGTCTGCAATGGTTCGTGCTACTTTTAAAATGCGATGCCATGCTCGCGCTGATAGTCCTAACTGATTGATAGCGGCATCAAGCAGACGTTCATCATTGGCACTTAAACGGCAATATTGTTCAATGTCACGGTTATTTAAGTGACTATTGGGTTTTCCGTTGCGTTGTAGTTGTACTTGACGGGCATTAACCACTCGTTGCCGTACATCCGCGCTGCTTTCGCGTACGGTTTCTGCCCGTAATTCGGTACGCGGTAAATTGGGCACTTCAATATGCAGGTCGATACGGTCAAGTAATGGCCCTGATAAACGACTACGATATCGGCGAATTTGTTCAACAGAGCAGTGACAGCGGGGGTCGCCTAAGTAGCCACAGGGGCAAGGATTCATGGCTGCAATGAGTTGAAAATGTGCGGGGAATTCTGCTTGTCGTGCAGCGCGAGAAATCACAATGCGATTGGATTCTAAAGGCTCTCGTAACACTTCCAGCACTTTTTTATCGAATTCGGGTAATTCGTCTAAAAATAAGATGCCATGATGAGCCAGTGAAATTTCACCCGGTCGTGGCTGGCTACCCCCACCAACAAGGGCAATCGCGGAGGCGGTATGATGAGGGGCGCGAAAGGGTCTATGTCCCCATGTTTGCGGATCAAAGCCTTGATTCGCAATCGAAGAAATTGCCGCCGTTTCTAGGGCTTCCTCTTCGGTCATTGGCGGTAAAATGGTTGCCATACGACTGGCTAGCATGGTTTTTCCTGTACCAGGGGGACCCAGCATTAAAAGGTTATGTCCACCAGCGGCAGCGACTTCTAGGGCGCGTTTAGCATGGTGTTGTCCGCGAACTTCGCTTAAGTCTATGGCATGGCGCACATGGGTTGGATGGGGTACGCAGTCGACACTATAAGGGCTAATTGGAGCAGCCCCTTGTAAGTGGGCGCAAATTTCTAGCAGGTGTTTAACAGGCAAAATAGGCGTATTGCGCACCATCGACGCTTCATGCGCATTATCCAGAGGAACAACGAGTTTACGCTGTTTATCGCGGACTGCCATGGCGACGGGTAAAACACCCCGTACAGGACGGACTTCACCACTGAGGGCTAATTCGCCAATAAATTCATAATCGGCAAGTTGTTGGCTATTAAGTTGTCCCGAAGCAGCAAGAATGCCAATGGCAATGGCAAGGTCAAAACGTCCGCCTTCTTTAGGAAGGTCTGCGGGGGCTAGATTGATAGTAACCCGTTGTAGGGGAAAATCAAATTGTGCGTTTAAAAGAGCACTGCGGACGCGATCTTTACTTTCCTTTACTGCTGCTTCGGGCAAGCCAACAATAGATAAACTGGGTAATCCACCTGTGAGATGAACTTCTATCGTCACAGGAATCGCTTGTATGCCGACTTGAGCACGGCTGTGAACAACAGAGAGGGCGTACAGGGTGAATTACTCCATATCAGCAGGTGGAAAAGGGACGTGTGTTTCTTTGCCGAGTTGAGCTTCTAATTGCGCAACTTTGCTTTCTAAGGCATCCAATTTTTCCCGTGTCCGCGCTAATACAGCGGCTTGTACGTCAAACTCTTCACGAGTGACCAGATTCATCCGCCGAAATGTCGCCTCCATTGCTAAACGCAGGTTTTTTTCAGCATCTTGCTGTAACTGTATCGCGCCTTTGGGTAGCGAACTGAGGAAATCTTTAAACAGGGTTTCGAATTGATTAGGATTAGTCATGATATTGACTCCGATTGTTTTTTTATCGTGACGCTTGTTAAGCTCACCAATAGCAATAGCGAGCAAATTATCAGCGTTGTCTTTTTAGGCATATCGTAAGCATTGATAGCACGTGATGCGATAACTATTTTATCTAACAATAAACGCCTTACTGTAATGGTTGTATGGCTTATTGTCGCTATCTCAATCCATTTTCATGGGTTATTCACATGACATACGGTAGAATCAGTACCATTGTAATGAATCTTGTAGCGTTTGAAAGATTGATTCAGGTCGCCTTATTGTAGGCGTATATTGCTGACTTGTCACAGGAAAACATTATGCCCGATTTTTGGCAATCTTCAGGGATTCACTTATTAGCCGTTAATGCGGATGGACAGTTAACAGTCACCGATGATTTTTTACGGGCGTACTTATTACGTCCTGAGATGCGCCCGCTTGCAGAAGCGAGCGAAGCAGAGAAATCTTTACACCATGCTTTATTAAATAATCCACGTCTTATGGTTGAACAGGAACGTATTGATGCGTTAACTGAGGATGTCACCCGTG
Organism: Beggiatoa alba B18LD; assembly: GCF_000245015.1. Classification (NCBI taxonomy): domain Bacteria; kingdom Pseudomonadati; phylum Pseudomonadota; class Gammaproteobacteria; order Thiotrichales; family Thiotrichaceae; genus Beggiatoa; species Beggiatoa alba. Next base: position 3,220,451 of record NZ_JH600070.1, read on the forward strand.
AAAACTATGGCTATGTATTACGTTTTAGAGACTTGCTTCTTTCGCATCCTAGCCTTGAAGCGTGTTACTTAAGTTTATTTAATGAGGACAAACAGCAAAACTTATCCCCTGATCAACTGATTCCCCCGTTATTTGTGGATCAACTGGTACATGTGATTTTGCGCCATGTGTTAAGAGATACACAAAACCCTTTAGAAGTCCGTGCCGCTGAATTATTTTTTCGCACACAAAAAGTGAGCACTGAACAAGGTATCTTATTAGCCGATGAAGAACTTGTTGAAATGCGGGCAACGTTAGGTGGATATGGCGCAGTCAGTCATTTAGTCGTTGGGGCTGATATGACTTCACGCTCGATAGAATTGGATGTATTGACGACGGAAAATGCCGCGATTTATTGGGGACGGCATGAAAAATATGACACAGTCTTAAACATCAGTATTGATAGCAGCGGATTACAAGCATTTTGTCGCGTCTTGGAAAAATGGATTAATCACTTTTACGGCATTGCAACCCGTATTAGCCCTTTACGCGCCATTAAAGACGAACCTTGGGTATGGCATATCGGGCTAGATATGGACAGTATGCAGATTTTAAACGATTTATATCAACGTAAAAACGTTTCTGACCGTCGCCTACAACAACTCTTAGCCCTATTTAAACTAGAGTTTTTAGATGTATCGATGATAGACCCAAGCATTGGCGACAAACCTGTTTACTTAGCAATCGCCATGGATAATGCACAATGTGTACAAATCAAACCGCAAAACCTACTCGTTAATTTACCCGTTGCAGTGGCTAGCTGACTCGTACTAACAACCTATTCAACCTGAGTTCGGTGAGATTCTTTTAAAAAGACAACAGCTTGTCTGAATCAGAATTAACAGAATTTAAACCCCTTAAACCAAGAAATTAATGCGAATCACGTTTTTTAATTCTGCTAATTCTGAAAATTCTGTGAATCCTGATTCAGACAAAAAAAGACCTGCTAGGTTTTGAAAACCTAGCAGGTATCTGTTTTATTTTATAAATATCGCCGAGCTCGGGTTATTCATGTAGAGATAAGCAACTCACCTCTACATGAAATCCATTGCTAAACTTTCCCATTTATCAAACTTAACTTATCGGGATTAACGAATAGGTGGCGCGTATTGAATGCCACCCGTTGTCCACAACGCATTTAAACCCCGTGCAATTTTTAAAGGCGAACCCTGTCCAACATTACGCTCAAAGATTTCACCATAATTACCAACCTGCTTCACCATTTTATAAACCCAATCATTCGGCACGCCCAACAACTCACCCATATTGCCTTCATTGCCTAATAAACGTCCCAAATAAGGCGTTGCATTTTTCTTCATCGCTTCCACATTAGCACTCGTAATGCCCGCCTCTTCCGCATTGATTAAAGCGAATAACGTCCATTTCACCACATTAAACCACTCATTATCCCCTTGACGGACAGACGGCCCTAACGGCTCTTTAGAAATCACCTCAGGTAACACAACCGCCGATTCAGGGTCTTTCAACTTAATCCGTAACGCATATAACTGAGACTGGTCACTGGTCAACACATCACAACGCCCTGTTTCAAAACCTTGCGCGGTTTGATCCGAATTATCAAACGTAATTGGCGTATATTTCATCCCTTTCTCACGAAAATAATCCGCAAGATTCAACTCTGTTGTCGTCCCCGCCTGAATACAAACCGTTGCCCCATCCAACTCTAAAGCACTTTTAACCCCCAATTTCTTACTCACTAAAAACCCTTGTCCGTCATAATAAATAGTCCCGACAAAGTTCATACCAAGCGAAGCATCACGGGTTAAAATCCACGTTGTATTACGCGATAAAATATCAATTTCGCCCGACTGCAACGCCGTAAACCGCTCTTTTGCATTTAACGGCGTAAATTTAACCTTAGTTGCATCCCCAAAAACCACCGCCGCAACCGCACGACAAAAATCAACATCTAAACCAGTCCAATTCCCCTTATCATCAGGGCTAGAAAATCCGGGTAATCCCGTATTAACCCCGCATTGCACAAAGCCTTTTTTCTTAATCGCGTCAAAAGTTGCACCCGCTTGTACCGCTTGCGTTAATAAACTAAATACCAGCGTTGCCCCAATGGCTAACAATTGTCGTATTTTCATAAAAACTCCTTTGTAACTAAGTTATTACAGGGATATATGATTGCCTACTAAAACAGTAGCATTTTTATACTGTCTCTTTCCTCACAGAATTTCAACCCATTATTTTTACAATCAGCGATTAACCAACGGATTAACGGAAAAAGGATTTAAAATTTAAGATAGTTAAATCAAATTACTGGAATTTATTTTGACATACTGCATGGAATATCATAATTTACCACGTTACGATAAGCAGCAACTCGCTTATATCCTCTGAAGATTCTGGATTTTTCAACTAACTAGCAACACAGGGGAAACAGAAAAAACAACAACAAAATGGTTATCATCGTGTGTAAACTCTATAATTTAAGATACCTTTTTTATCCCCTATGACTTATGGCATTCTCTAAATGACCACTTTACACCCCGAAAGAACCAGTCGCATCATGATTGTTGACCGTTCAGAAGTGGCACGGTCAATTATTTCGCACATTCTGCAAAAAGAAATGCCCGATGCTTACATCGTCACATCAGGCAGTGCAGAAGAAGCACTGGAATACTTACATCGTGAAAAATTCGACTTAATCACAACCGCACTCCTTTTACCGGGCCTAGACGGGCTAGATTTATGCCACGAAGTCCGTAAAAGCGACAAACAACACCTAACCCCCGTGATTGTCGTCTCCAGCGATGCAGATACCCGTTTACTACGCGAAGGTTTTTCGGCGGGCGTAACCGACTATTTCAACAAATCCCTAGGCTACAAACGACTTGTCGAATTTATCAAAGACGTTTGCCAACGCCATGCGGGACTTGTCGGACGAGTGCTCTACGTAGAAGACAGCCCCAGCACCGCACAAAGCACCATCACATTGATGGAAAAACACGGGCTTTACATCACCCACGTCACCAGTGGCGAAGAAGCCTTACGCTTATTGAAAAAAGCCCAAAACTCCCCCGACGCGCCAGAAGTTGAACAATACGACATTGTTTTCACAGATTTCTTTTTAGAAGGGCAAATGACGGGCGGTGATTTACTCTATGCCATTCGCACCCAACTCCACTACTCCCGCCAAGAAATGCCCTTATTAGTGATTACCATAGAAGACAACCAAAAATGTCAGGCGGAAATTTTCCACGCGGGCGCAAACGACTTTATCACCAAACCAGTCATTGAAGAGGTATTAATTGCGCGATTAAAATCACTATTACTGGTTAAACATCAATACAATGTCTTAAAACGCTACTCCAAAGACATGTATCAACTCGCAACAACAGACAGCCTAACAGGGGTACGGAATAAACGATATTTAATGGACGAAGCCCCCGCATTTATCCAACAACACAAACAAGTCTGTTTAATGATGATAGACATAGACCACTTCGAAATTATCAACGAAGTACAAGGGCATATCATCGGCGACCACATCTTGCACGTTATCGGACGATTTTTACTCAACTATTTCGCCCCAGAAGTCATGCTCGTGCGCTTTGCGGGTAAAAAGTTTACTGCACTGCTCCCGAATGCAGGGCTAGAAAAAGGCAAAGCCATCGCCGAAAATCTCCGCCAAAAAATGACCGAGTTAAAACCCGAAAATATCGATATAACGATAAGTATTGGCTTAACCTCTTCCGAAGGCGTGACTGAAACCACCCTAGCAACCTTAATTTCTGATGCCGACAACGCATTACACACCGCCCAAATTCAAGGCTACAACCGCACTTGTTTATGTGTAACCCATAAAAATATCACGGCGGCGTAGGAAGTTGCGATATTTGAACTAAATTTGCAGACTGCATTATGCCAATAGACCGAATACACATAAAAAATTTTAAATCAATTCGTGATTCAGGCGATATTAAAATTCGTGCTATCAATGTGCTAATTGGTCCAAATGGTGCTGGAAAAAGCAATTTCATTCACTTTTTCAAATTATTGAACAATATATACAAACAAAGGCTAAAATTTTATACTGCGGAAAATGGCTATGAAAACCGTATGTTATATTTCGGCAGAAAACACTCTAAAAGTTTAGAAGGATATATTGTTTTTAAGCCAGAAAATGGAAACACCAATAATAGGTATGATTTCAAACTAATACCTCAAACACAAGGAAGCGGTTTTTATTTTGAACAAGACCTTGGTGGATATAACACTTATGCAAGCGGATATAACGAAAACTGGGATTTTCAGGATTTAGGCGGAGCAGGTAAGGAAGAAAGCGAACTGATAAATAACTTTCTGACAAGAGCAGATTTTTTAAAGGCGTATTTTGAAGATTTTAATGTTTTTCACTTTCACGATACCAGCTCAGGTTCACCTTTAAAACAACCAAATAAAACACACGACTATGAATATCTAAAGGAAGACGGTAGTAATTTAGCCGCTTTTCTATACAAAATTAAAGATACTCATCCGAAGCATTTTAAAATCATTGAATTTGCGATTCGTTCCGTTGCAACATTTTTTGAACGCTTTGATTTAAAACCCGATTCAAAAAATCCTGACGTGGTTTTTTTAAATTGGTTAGAGCGCGGTTCTGATGAGTATTTTAATGCACATAATTTATCTGATGGAACACTTCGTTTTATTGCATTAGCAACGTTATTGCTTCAACCTGAATTACCCAAAACCATAATAATTGATGAACCAGAATTAGGATTACACCCTTTTGCTATTCAAAAGTTAGGTGCATTAATAAAAAGTGCATCGACTAAATCGCAAATTATTATTTCAACGCAGTCTGTAAATTTAGTCGACCAATTTACCGCTGATGACATCATTATTGTTGAGCGAAAAGAGAAACAAACCGTATTTTCAAGACAGAATGAAGAACAATTAAAAGATTGGCTTGACGACTATACATTAGGCGAGTTGTGGGAGAAAAATGTATTAGGGGGCAGACCAAGATGAGGGGGTTATATATTTTAGGAGAAGGACAGACAGAAGAACAATTTATCAATGAAATTTTACAACCCTATTTTGCCAATAATAATCTTTATGATGTTAGATGTATCCTTATGGAAACAAGTTCAGGGCATAAAGGGGGAGATGTATCCTATCAGAGATATAAATCAAATGCTGAAAAACTTTTAAACCATCAAAAAGATATAATTGTTACTTCTTTAATAGATTTTTTTCGATTAAAAACAGATTTTCCAAAATACCAAGAAGCAATAAAGGCACACCCAAACGACAAAATTCAAAGAGTGACATTTCTTGAGAACGCTATCGCTGAAAATATAAATCATTACAGATTTATCCCTTATATTCAACTGCATGAGTTTGAAAGCTTATTATTTTCATCAACAGATGGCTTTGATTTTTTACCTGAAATCCCAGACGCGAATAGAATAGAATTAGAAAAAGCTGTTGAAAAATATGAAAATCCTGAACTACTCAATGATGGGACAGAAACAGCACCGTCTAAACGATTAAAAAACTTAGTACCAAGCTATCAAAAGACTTTCCACGGACCATTATTAGCGGAAGCTATTTCTCTAAACACCATATTGTCGAGATGCGAACGATTTAAGACGTGGTTAGATAAATTAATTATAGAAATGAAGAGAGAATAAGCTGTTATCAGGCTTGGTTCGATGCTTCGCAATTTGGATTAATGATAATTTAAGCAAGAACCCCGCAAAAACTCAGCGAATAATAACTGCAGCGGTTGTTCTGACAGAAGTAGGCGACAGGGATACTTTAACAACTTTTTTTGTCGCGCTGGGGAGACAAGATTGTAATTCGTCTAAAGCACTTTCATACACACTGCGTTTAAAATAGACGACTTCTTCAAGCGGATACCAATAGTCCACCCATTTCCATTTATCAAATTCTGGGGTATTACTACTGGTTAAAGAGATAAATTCATCGCTACAGTTCAGTTGTAGCATAAACCACATTTGTTTTTGACCAATACACAAGGGTTTTTGATGGTAACGGATGAGATTTTTAGGCAGATTGTAACGTAACCAGCGTTTAGTACTGCCAACAACTTTTACTTGTTTACTCGTCAAGCCAACTTCTTCATACAATTCCCGAAAAACTGCTTGTTCTGGCTTTTCATGCGCTTTAATTCCCCCTTGTGGAAATTGCCACGCATTTTGTCCGACTCGTTTCGCCCAAAAAACACCGCCTTCCCGATTCACGAGAATGATACCGACATTCAATCTGTAACCGTCTGTATCTATCATGATGTTCACCGCTGTTGTGTTTTATTTGCAATTGAGTTCGTTAGAGAAAAAGCCGTTAAGACTCGTTATAAAGCCTGTTTTATTGTAACGTGTGTTTCATACATAACACAATTTCATTCACGCGCTAATCAACCCCAGTAACTAGGCTGATTTAGACACTTAATTTTAACTATAGCAAAGTGACATTGAATTTACACGTTCTAACCTGCAAAAAGTGTAATTAAATGGATTCTTTGCGTCTGCAACATGCGGTTCGCGCCAAACTTCGCGCCATTGTTCCGCAGAAAATTCAGGAAAATAGGTATCTCCTGCAAAAGTTTCTTCGACAATAGTCAGGTAAAGCCGTTGCGCATAGGGCATTAATAAGCGGTAAAGGCTTCCGCCACCAATAACCATCGTTTCTGGATAACTGCGAAAAATATGCAATATTTCTGCCATGTTATGTACAACTTGGCAACCTGCTATCGTTAAATCCGTTTGTTGTGAGAGGATGAAATTTTCTCGTTGGGGTAAAGGTCGCCCGATAGATTCATAGGTTTTTCTGCCCATAATCACAGGTTTGCCTGTTGTGACACGACGAAAGTAAGCTAAATCGGCAGGCAAATGCCAAGGCATTTTATTATGAAGTCCGATAACCCGTTGTGGGTTCATCGCAACAATTAAACTGACAATACCTTGTGATGTAGTCGTCATATTTATGAAATATCCGCAGATAGTTGATGTAAAACAGGTACTTTGCAACTATCCCAGTTAGCAATAGCCCATTCCCAACAGTGGTTTAAATCGCTATTTTTTAAAAAATCAGGGGGCGATTGTCCTAATAAAGTCAGGGCTTGTAAGATGAGTGGAACAGCGGGCTGTGGATTTACCGCAGGCGCATGGTTTTGCTTGCTGAGTTTCAACCCTTGGCTATCGACTATCATCGGTAAATGCGCATAGTGTGGCGTTGGGAAGGCGAATAACTGTTGTAAATAACATTGACGGGGCGTGTTATCCAGTAAATCAGCACCACGGACGACATGGGTTATTCCTTGTGCGGCATCATCTACCACAACCGCCAATTGATACGCAATAATCCCGTCTCGACGCTTTAAGACAAAATCGCCTACTTGCTCCGCCAAGTTTTGACTATAAAAACCTTGAATTTCATCAGTTAAAGAAAAGTTTTTAGCGGGAACTTTTAAGCGAATTGCTTGGGCTGACTGCGGGGCGGGGGGGTGAAGACAGCAATAGCCTGAGTAAATCTGTCCAGCGGTTAAACGACGGGGACACGCACAAGGGTAGGTTAGCTGTTGCGCCGTTAATGCTTCTAAAGCCGTTTCATAGTGGGCAACTCGCTGACTTTGATACCAAACCTCTTTATCCCAAGACATGCCTAGTTGTGTCAGGGTATCCAGTATGGCGACGCTCGCCCCTTGTACATTGCGCGGTGTATCTAAATCCTCAATGCGGACTAGCCATTCACCTTGATGATGGCGGGCATGTAAAAAACTACCAACAGCAGTCAGCAATGAGCCTAAATGTAAATAGCCCGTTGGTGAAGGCGCAAACCGCCCTCGATAATGCGGTGTTGTCATCAATGGTATTTCAATAACCTTGCCCGCTTTTTATTGGTTTCTCTTGCAGGTCTTAAGCGTGTTGTTTTTCGCGGAATTCGTCCAACGTTTTGCAATCAATACATTTTGTTGCGGTTGGTCTTGCTTCTAAACGACGCACGCCAATTTCCACGCCACATGCTTCACAATAACCATAATCGCCTGTTTTGATTAATTGTAAAGATTCATCAATTTTTTTAATTAACTTACGTTCTCTGTCACGAGTCCGTAATTCTAATGTAAATTCTTCCTCTTGCGTCGCACGGTCATTGGGGTCAGGAAAGTTTGCCGCATCGTCTTGCATATGGTGAACAGTTCGGTCAACTTCTTCCATCAAACTCTTTTTCCAATCGAGTAAGATTTCTTCAAAATGACTTAATTGTTTATCGTTCATGTATTCTTCGCCATCGACTAGCTCATATGGCTTAAATACGGGGTCTTTGCCTTTATCTAACATGGGGAGTACCTCCTCATTATTTTTTAAAAAAGTCCTGCCTTATACCAAAGAAAATGGATAAACACAAGAAAAATGACATAGAAGTATAGTCTATATTCCAGAATTTTGGCTTATCTTCTTAAAATTAATGCTTAAAAATATCAATCAGCATTTCTATAACTTTTTATAATTTCTATAAATTAAATGATTTTTACCTAAAAAAATAACGATAGATTTAACTTTTGAGAGAATAAAGCACATCAGTTAAAATACAGCTTTTATTTACTTTTCCGTTACTCAGCGTTATGAAAACAATTTTAGTGGTCGGTGGTGCGGGCTATATTGGTTCACATATTGTTAAACAACTGCTAAAAGCAGGCTATCATGTCGTTATTTTTGATAATTTATCAACAGGTTATCGTAAAGCCGTTTTAGGAGGAGAATTTTTTTTAGGCGACTTAGCCAATCGTGACGATTTACAACGGGTTTTTCAAACCTATTCTATTGATGCCGTCATGCATTTTGCTTCTTTTATTCAAGTCGGCGAATCAGTTCATCAACCGAATAAGTACTATCAAAATAATGTTGTTAATACGATTAATCTTTTAGACATCATGCTAGCGCATGGGGTAAAAGCGTGTATTTTTTCCTCAACAGCCGCTATTTTCGGCGAACCCCAGATTATTCCTATTGATGAAAAACACCCTAAAAATCCTGCAAATCCTTATGGTCGTACTAAATGGATGGTTGAGCAAATTCTTGCAGATTATGATAAAGCCTATGATTTGCGTGCAATTTGCCTGCGTTACTTTAATGCGGCGGGAGCTGACCCAGAATGTCAACTAGGGGAATGTCACGAACCTGAAACGCATTTAATTCCGCTAGTGTTGCAGACGGCTTCTGGGCGACGCAAAAGTATCACGGTATTTGGTCAAAAATATGACACACCCGACGGAACATGTATTCGGGATTATGTCCATATTCAGGATTTGTGCCAAGCGCATATTTTAGCCCTTGAACAACTCTTACAAGGTGCATCAAGTGCTGAATATAATTTAGGCAATGGTGAAGGTTTTTCCGTGCGCGAAGTGATTGAGACAGCGCAACAAGTGACGCAACGCGCCATTAATGTGATTTATGGCGACAACCGTGCAGGCGATACCGCGCGATTAGTGGCTGATGCCCGCAAAGCTCGTCAAGAACTAGGTTGGAATCCACAATTTGCAGATTTAAAAACCATTATTCAACATGCGTGGCAATGGGAACTGCAACAACTCAAGGCAACGGAATAATGGACTTATTAGCAAGAGTACAAACTTTGTTTACCAGCAGTATCACGCTGAAAACCCAAGCATTGCCTTTGCTCGCGCCTGTTATTGTGCGAGCGGCTGAGAGTATGTATCACTGTTTTAATCAGCAAAAAAAAATCCTCAGTTGTGGCAATGGCGGTTCGGCTGGTGATGCGCAACATTTTTCTTCAGAAATGTTAAATCGTTTTGAACGGGAACGAATAGGCTTGCCCGCGATTGCATTAACAACAGATAGTTCAACAATTACGTCTATTGCCAATGATTATGCGTATGAGCAAGTTTTTGCAAAGCAAATTTATGCGTTAGGACAGGAAGGCGATATTTTACTGGCTATCAGTACAAGCGGTAATTCGCCGAATGTGTTACAAGCCATCCATGTTGCGCATGAAAAGCAAATGCAAGTGATTTGTTTAACAGGAAAAGATGGCGGAAAAATTGCCGAGTTGTTATATCCTGATGATATAGAAATCCGTGTGCCTAGCACCTCAACGGCTCGTATTCAAGAAGTGCATCTGCTGGTTATTCATTGTTTGTGTGATTTGATAGACAGACAATTACTGGGGGCAAATTAACCCCAGTTGGGCGAAAAAAGATAATTTCAGGACTGGCAGTGCTTCAAGGACTGCCAGTATTTTCTTTATTTATGGCGCGGGGAAAACCTTTTGTGTGCCTTGTGCTGTTCCTGGTAAAACGGTTAAAAATTCATTCATATCAGGTAAGACAGGAACTTCATTAGATTTTAATAATAAATTATTGGCTTCTTTTTCTTGTTGCTCTAACTGCTTTGTGCGCATATAGGCATATTTACCACCGCTCACAATCGTTCCAATATTATCATTACGAATAATTACAGGACGCAAGAAAACCATCAGATTTTTACGGACTTTTTGTGTGCTTTGTGAACGGAACAAGCCACCAATTACGGGCAAATCGCCCAAACCGGGTACTTTTTGAATCGATTGCTGTAAGTTTTCATCAATCAGCCCACCTAAGACAATCATATTGCCATCTTCTACCATCACCGTGGTTTTAATCGTGCGTTTATTCGTCACAATATCCGCCGTTGTCACAGAACTGCGCGTAACGCTAGATACTTCCTGTTCTATATCCAGTTTTACCGCATTACCTTCATTTATCTGCGGTTTTACTTTCAGCTTTAAGCCTACATCTTCTCGTTGAATGGTTTGAAAAGGACTTGTACTTGAGCCTGTGCCTGTATTTGTGTACTGCCCTGTAATAAAAGGTACATTTTGCCCGACAACAATTTCAGCTTCTTGATTATCTAAGGTCAGTAAAGACGGGGTAGAAAGCACATTGCTATCAGTATCGGTAGATAACGCGCGGACTAATAAGCCAATATTAAACGTATTGCTGTCAAAAATTCCCAAGCCTAAAAATGAGCCTGTTAAATCCAGATTACCCAATGCGGTAGAGCTACCATTACGATAACTATCCACAGCCGATGCTAAAGAGCTCATGCTTGTGCCTGCATTATTAAAGTTAGACAAGCCAATCGGGCCACTGCCTGAGCCATACATAAACCATTGTACGCCTAGCTCATTGGTTATATCTGTTGACACTTCGGCAATAATTGCCTCGACCAACACTTGCGCACGTCGCACATCTAATTGACGAATAACCGATTGTAAATTTTGTAAAACCTCTGGCACGCCAGTAATCACTAAACTATTCGTGCTGGGGTCAGCTTGAATACTGGTTTTTACTGTTTGCCCTGCATTCGCATTATTTTGATTACCTGTTGCTAACAAGATTGGTGCAGGTGTGTTGGTTGATGCACTATTTACTTGCCCTGTCTGTCCTGTTGTTGTCGTCACGGTTGTTGAGGCAACCACACCATCCGACATGCCCTGCAAGACTTTAGCTAGCTCTTCTGCTCGTGCATAGTGCAAATAGACCACAATCGTATTTCCAACGGTTGCGATAGGTGTATCTAAATGGGCGATTAAGGTTTTAATCCGCAAACGGGTTGCGCTATCACCACTGATTAATAAGCTATTTGTCCGCTCATCGGCAACGACGCTGGTTGTATCAGGTGTACCCGCTGCTGTAGAAGCGGCCGAATTTTTTTGCTCTAACGTGGTAACGACTCGCGCAGTTTCTGCCGCAGAAGCATGTTTTAATACTACAATATCAATATCTTGCTGACTCGCTTGGTCGATTCTCTCGACAATGCGTAATAGACGACTCACATTATCCGCACGGTCAGAAACGATAATTGTATTATTGCTGGGATAAGCGACTAAATGCCCTTGTTGTGGGACTAAAGGGCGTAATAAAGGAATTAACTGTGCGGCTGAAACATGTTTTAAAGAAATTACTTTAGTAATTAATACATCCCCTTGAATACTATCTATATTTTCTGATTCAACGGGGGTATTCTCAGATTTTGCTAAAGAATCAGGAAGGATTTTCACGACTTTGCCAGATTCAACTGCTGCAAAACCATGCACACTTAAAATCGATAAAAAGACTTGATAAACCTGCTCACTGTTCATCGGGCTATTCGAAACCACAGTGATATTTGCTTTTACACGAGGGTCAACAATAAACGTTTTTCCTGTAATTTCTGCAACTGTATCAATTAACACATTAATATCCATATCACGGAAATTTAAGGTTACTTGTTGCGCAGCAAGAGAAAGCGGAAAAAGAATTAACCAACAGACTAAACAATAATGGATAAGGTGCATATTCACAGGTACACACAAAAATAGAGGACACTCTACTTGTGCAAGTCTCAAGATAAGTAAGCAAGAATATTATGAACGTGTAGATTGTCAGCAGAATAAAAATGAGACAACCCGTCGCAAAAAATCTGCGTGAAAGTGAAACAACGCATACTTTCACGCAGTTTAACAAAAAAAACAAAAACCGCTTATGAAAAAACGGTCATTAACGACTTGTTACTTCTTTTCACCTGTTGCAGGAGCGGCTGGGGCATCAGCGGCTAAAGAAAGAATCCAATGAACGAGGGTAGAAGCATCTTCATCTGTTACCGTTGGGTTAGGTGGCATAGGCACTTGACCCCAGACTAAATCGGTTGCTTTCCCTTCTTTGATTTCTTTCATTAAGCGGGCAATCGTTGCTTCATCAGCCCCTTTATATTTCGCAGCCACTTCTTTGTAAGAAGGCCCTAACACTTTAGTGTCAACTTGATGACAGGTTAAACAAATATAACCCTTATCTTGAATTAATTTGGTTGCTTCTTCAGTGGTTGCAACTTTAGCAGGTTCGGCAGCAAACACAGTGCTCGCCATGGCTAAACTTAAACAAGTCGCGGCAAAAATAGAACGCATTCGTTTTAATCTCCTGTAATCATTATTGTCTTAACTGACAGCTTGATTCTTAATACAACGATTAAGAACACTAGAATTATAGACATTTCGCCAGTATAGGGAAATATAAACACTCGGAATTTACTTGCACACAAGAATAATGCCTCGATTTCCTCAATCGTTAATCCCGTTGTTTCAGCAATTAATGCGATAGCAATGCCAGCTTGTTTTAATAACGTAAGAGGGCATCAATAATACGCCCTCTAATAGCTTAAACTCTACCGCCACTCCGCCAAATCTGCCCGCATGATACGGAGACGTTGTAATATCATTTCCCGTTTTAAATTAAAGAAAATCATACTAATCGTAATTCCTCCGCCTAACACAATTAAAATAATCGCCTTACTCAAACGGTCTTCAGGATAAAATTGGATTAATTGCCCTAAGACATTGACAACTAAAAATATAACCCCTGCATATAAAAAGGCACGTGTCCGTAAGGCAATCCCTAAAATAATGCCAACCATACTCAACCCTAATGCAAGGATAAAAATGCTTAATTCAGGACGTAGAAATACATCAGCGGTCGCACTGGTATAAAGTACCGTTAATGCTAACAAACGGAGATGATGCTTTAACGTTGTTTTCATCTCGCCTGTATGAATATGCGTCATGATTAACACCGTCACAGCAGCAGGGAAAGCATACAGTTGAATTAAATGCTGTTGTTGTGCAAGTGCTGGTATCCACAGATAAAAGGCAATATTAATAAAACCCATCGCCAGATATAACACCCCCACTTGCTGTGTTTGTTGATGCAAGAAAAAGTAATAAGTCGCGCCCATCAATAAAACCCATGTCGCAAGTTTGGCATCCATGACGACAAACAACGGAACAAGCGCGATTAAAGGCAGTAAGAAATTTAAAACATCCAGCGCGTCAACATCGATAAATCGCCGTGTCAACAATCCCGCATAAGCCATTACCATTAAAGCCACACTATCCCACGCATTTAACCCCACAAACCCGAAAAATAAGAAACGGCAATAAATTGCTAATACACTGAGTAAAAACACCGTGCCGATAAATTTTTCTGAAGTCGCCGTCGTAGGAAGCCATAACCACAACCCGATAAAAACGCCACCTGTTGCCAATAAAACGCCTGTATCTAACAAACCAAATAAATGCTGATTCACTAAAATATTAGCAAATAAACCAACCCCCCAAAGTAACAAAGCACTGCCTGCAATAAATGGCAATAACCATGTTAAATTAAAGCGATAGCGAAAACTGTCCGTATTCGTTTCTGCATCAGGTAGCCAGAAAAGTAACACAAAGGCAAAAATGGCATTTTGTAAGGCGAAATAAGGCAGAACTGCCCATAACGTCGCTTGTGGTAAGAAAAACCAGAAAAGATGAACTGTGATAAGCGCATTTATAACACCAACGTTAAACCACGCTTTATCCACTCGTTGCACGCCCAACACCAGCGCAAAACTACTCACTGCAATAAAAACTACTAACTGCGTGGTTATTGCATTATCAACAAGCCATAAACTGCCTAAACTCGCACAGAGCGAGAAAAATAACCATGCTTCTAACGCTTTCGGGCGATAGTTCAGTTGTAACCCTAAAAACATCAACAATGACCAGCCCAACAAGAACATCGGTGTGGAAAATGCGAAAAATAAAGCGTTCAAGCGATACAACAAGCTAATAACCGCAAACAGGAATAAATGTGTAAATACGGTTCTATTACTTTCACTGTTCGTTTTTTGTTGCAACACGGCAAAATATAAGGCAATCATCAATAAATATTGCCAACTAATTCGCCCTGTATCGAGGAAATACAACGCGGGTAAGCCTAATAAAACCCCGATACTTAATAATAAACAAGGTAAAGGCTCTATTGCCCAAGCAGAAAAATAACGGTTAAACCACGGCAACCCGTAATAAGCAAAGCCTAATAAAATAAATGGCGTAGCAAGCCATAAGAGCGAATCCCCTTGCGGTACAAGCAAAAGCAACATTGCCAACCCCAATACGGGAAATAACCAACCCCGCCATTGTTTAGCAACATCCCCCAACCATTGCAACACAGGGAATTGCGCCAACCATAACCCCGCAAAAACCCAGCCTAAGCCCTGCATTGGATGCAACCACTGCAACACGGACACCCCAAAGGCATAACAAAAAACATAGGCATACAACAAAGTCGCCATATGCTGTAATGGCTTGTTATACAAGGTATCGATAACAGGAAAAAGTTTTAAAAAACGACTGACAACAACCAACAACACCGCAACGCCTAACAACGCTAATGGCAATTGCACCGCATCCAACGCCCACAAAGCCGATAAACCGACCAAACTGAGCAAGCTCAACGTAACCGTTAATAATGTTACATAACTTAATAAGACTGAACGGAAATAATATCCAACTAACCCATAATACAAAGAGATAACCACAAAGGTAGCCGTTAATAACGGTGATGCAGACGTGATAAAAATCCCATACAACACCGTCAGCACTGTTACCCCAGTAGCTAACAATAACGTACTATAAAATATCCAATTTCTCGTTTGAATCGCCCCACCTGCACGACCATATCCCCCTTGCCAATCTAACACCCGTGTTAATAGCGGATGTAAAAACCGCAAACTAAACAAAGTCATTAACCAAGTGACTAATGCATAACTGGCTAATAAAAAGAATCCTAAAGCAATATATCCATGATTAATTAACGGAAAGACACTAAACGCCATTAAGAAAAATGCGACCACCAACAACTTCACTTGTCGCAACTGCCCCGCAATAAAAACCGTCAACAAAGATTCTAACGCCAGCAATAACCATAATTCCCCATTCAGCGGTAATCGTGCAAATGACAAAGTATAAAAAAAGGCAAAAATACCCGCGCCCCACAACACCACCATCGCCACATAACAGGGCGGAATTAACAACGTAAAACGGTCATTTGTCCGTACTAATGAATAGCCTAAAAAAGAAAAGGGTTCTAACGCGATAGGATTCGGTACAAGCCGTTTTTGTAACCCACGTAACACCCACGCCAAGCCCCAAAACCCAAAAGCTAATAATAACGCCGTTAATACATGCGGTTGTGGAAAATAAACCCATTTTAATAACAACCCTATCCCAGCAACTAAGCCCAACCCGCTATAAAAGAAAGATTGAACCCGCAAACCCCAGCCAAAACTTAACAATAAACCCGCTAAAACGCTTAAAACCTCAATCGTTAGCCACAAATCACGCACATATAAACTAATCGCTAAACTCACAAAAGCACTAAACAAACTCGCCTGCATAAACCACTCAGGCAAATAAGGCGGTTTTATCCAACGCGACGCACTCACCACTGCCCACAACACACTGAGCAACAAGAATAAAAACGTATATTGCACAGACACCGTCAACGCGGGAAACAACGGCGCGTAAATCCCATTTAACGTCACCGCACCGATAAGCCCTAACGTCTTTACATACGCGCTCGTTTTCCGCCCACGAGATAACAAAAACACCAGCAAAGACGCAGATAAACTCGTTATTAACCCAATGACGCTTGGTTGCGCATAATATAAACTCCATGCCACAGAACTACTTAATAACCCTAAAAACGTATAATAAGTAATATGAATAAAACGCGGATTATCCCGACGACACGCCAAGCGATACAACTGCCACAAACCGACAAATAACGGCACGCTAGCGATAAAATGCTGGTCAGGCGTGAAATGAACAAGCACCACATGCCAATACCACAACACGACCGACGCTAACAACAAATACAACGGCGATAACGTCAAATACCGCCAAACCATTGCCGTATATAAAACAATCGCTAACGATAACGTCGGCACAAACCACGCACTGGCATAACTCGCCACAATCGCCACGACCGATAAGCCATAAATCAAAAACGTAAAATAATTAATCGCACTTTGCTTAAACTCGCCCTTTTTTGCGCAACTATCCACATAAAATAACAACAAACACACTACCATCAACAAACCGCCCGCATAACCTTCAGGCAAGGAGAGACCACTACTAACCGTCAGATGAATAAAGGAAATTAAGGCGGCATATAACAAACTGCTCACGGTAAAATAGGTTAATAAATCCGCATCTAAAAAAATTGCCTTTAGCCAACCCTGTGTAAACCGCAAAAATGCATAGCTTAAGCCTACTAACAGCAAAATATGTAAAAAAGCCAAGAAATACCAACTATTTGCCCATTGCACAAATGGCAAAGCAAACTGTAAGCCCGCTAATATTAAAAATAATTGTGGATATTCCTGTAACGACTGCCGTTCTAAACTACCGCTTGCTAATTTCAGCGTAAATAAAAAGCCTAGCCATAAAATAACAGCACAACTCACAGCAATAGCTAATAAAAATAAATTATCACCACTTCCAACGAATAAACGTACAATCGCCGCAAAATTTAGCGGAATCAAAAAAATCCCTAAAAAATTTAAAACCTGATGCGAAATAAATAATTCAGGACGTTGTCGACGGATTTGATACGCTCCCCACAAAATCAAAAAGGTATAAAATGCCAAACTTAACAACACCACCAAACCATTGACAAAACCATCGGTATAAGCGACCAACAACCCAGAACCCGACACAAAACAAAAACCACCGACAAACCAGCCAATATTTTGCCAAATAAACGGCAATAAAATTTGTTGTATAAACAACTGAAAACGATTGACAACGGAAGGGCGTGCACGTATTTCAGGCATGAGTTTTTGCGTAGGACGTGAAACAACGGGGCGAGTGCTAGGCTTTTGGATAGACGGTTGCGGAACTGATTGCGCAGTTTTAGACACCACAGTAGCAGGCGGGACAATCACAGGCGGGGGTAAAGTAACCGCAGACGGTAACGCAACAGGCGCAAGATTTGCGTCTAACTCCTGAATCAAATTATCGACCGACTCTACCGTAGCGACTGTTTCTTGCTTAATTTTAATCGTATTTTCTGATAGTTGTGTTTCTTGTTTTTCCCAATACGCGACTGTATTCGGACGTAATAACCGCCACGCATGAGATAAACGTCGATTTTTCTCAACATCATCAATCTCATGATAATGAATTAACCGCTGACAACGGCTTGCAATATCTGTTAATAACTGCTGATATTCTTCAGGTGAAACTTGCCATTGTCGATAATTATTGCGCAATTCAAAATAAAGCGTGATTAAATCGCTTAAATCTTGCCGTTTTATTTCCTGCCCATTCGCATTATTAGCAGGATTTTTATTATTTTTATCCGTTGTTTGCCATGCAAACGTAATCAAGCCTAAAATTACCGCAACAATGGGCGGAAATAGGTAGAAATATAAAAAAATTAAAGCAAATTTAACAAGCCATTGCATGATAATGACTCCCAAATAGGGAAAATAAACCTATTTTTTGATAAAACGCCACATAAAAAAAAGAGCTAGTCATTTTAAAAAATGCTAGCTCTTTTTATCTTTATTACTTCTGCTGAACTTTTACTTTTAATTCAGCCATCAATAAATCAACTTCGTGCGTGGATTCTAACTTAGCGAATTCTTTATCTAATTCGCTTTGTTTATCATTCACTTCTGCCATAGCTTCCGTATAGGCTTCCATCTCGTCGATACGGTCTTCTAAACGGTCGAAACGGCTTTGTGTATCCAATCCTTGTTGAAAGCGGTCTAGGGTTTTCCCCATTTGCTGACGGGCTTGTGCCGCTCGTTGACGGGCGACTAACGCGCCTTGTTTGCGCTTGGTTTCTTCCAGTTTGCTTTCTAACTGATGTAACTGCGTTTTTAACCGCTCGCTGGTGTTTTTCGCAGTTTGCCAAGCGGGTTCTAAATTGCGAATAACGTTGTCGATTTCTAACTTGCGTTGTAACGCAGAGCGGGCAAGGTCTTCTTTCCCCAACTGTAAAGCGGTTTCTGCTTTTCCTTGCCATTCAGCTGCATTCGTTTTCTGCTCGGCTAATTCCCGCGACAATTGTTTTTCGCTGGCAATGGCATGAATCACGCCATCTTTAGCCTGCGCAATCTGTTCCTCCATTTCCCGAATCAGTTGCTTAATCATCCGCTCAGGGTCTTCGATTTTATCCAGTAAATCATTGACGTTTGCGTTTAAAATGTCATTCACCCGACGAAAAATGCTAAACATGATACCCCTCCGTATTGCACTGGTAGTGCCAAAATTAAACAGTGTTCAATTTAAGTATGAATAAAAAAGCGATTTAGTCAAACTATAGCATATAATTGAACAGTGTTCAAAATTTTTTCATTTATAATGATTGATAATAACAACGATAAATAACACTAGTGTTTGGGTTCTAGCACTTCAACATTTAATGATGAGTGTGTATTGTCTATTCAAACAAACTTTTAGCTTTGTCAAACTTTCTGATTAGTTGATGTTTTTTCAAATATATCATTAAATCTGGGCGGTAAATTCTTGGTTAATTTCATCAATATTTAAATTTAACTCAACACATATCTTGTTATGTTACTCGTTAATTTCACTGTTATTAAAGAACAATAAACACATTGGCTAAATGTAAAGTCATTAAAGTTCAACAAGTAGCAGTTAACTTTAAAGTAATTATTTAGTTTTATAATTACCATAGTTATACCAAAATGTTTTTGATTCTCTTGACGAAGACGATAAGGATCAGCAATGCAACCTAAGTCATAGATAACAACTAATAAATTTTTCCATTTTGTTCCGTATCCAGAAATATCAGCATTTAATTCTTCTTGTATTTTTGCCTCGTTATGCTTCTCTTTAGCTAACTTTACCTCTATAGCAAGGTCTAAATCTTGAATAGTAAAATCGGGAACGTATTTTTTACCCCCCTACAGGAGCGGTTTCGCGTTCTCTTTGAAAGCTAACACCAAGAGAATTTAATATAATTTCAATTATATCCTGAACATCACGCTCATTTGTTGGTTGAGCTTTACTAAAAGCGGGTCTTAATGCACGCTCTAAAGCCGCTTCAATATCAATAGCGTTTCTTCTTTGTAAATGGATAAGTTCGGGATTCTCCATCATATGGAGATACACTCCAATAGCTTGTTCGACACAATCAATAATTTCAGGAATTAATGATCTTCCGTGAACCATACCAAAAAAATTTCTAAATGGATCTATAAGACTGGAGAATAACTCCACCAACAGGTGGAGGGGCAATAGTTATCTTTTGCATAGTTCCAGCATCAATAACAGCTTGTCTAACAACAATTAGATCACGATTAATAAGCCTTTTTAATTCTTCTTTTTCTTCATTTCCATAGTCACCGTTGAACCACTTTCTAGCATGATTTGCAAATTTCTCAAGTAGTTTTACTCTATCTTCAATTTTACTCGACAAGTTATTATGTCTATTCATTTGATAATCTCTATAAACCAAACAATACAGAAAAATATACTTTAAATTTTTTAAAAAAATAGGAGATGAAATACTACTTTACCAGTATAAATCTTTTATAACTTATCCAAGAAATAGATTATCTTTCCCTACAAAACCTCCTCATCCTCACACCCCAACTCATCCGCTAACGACACCCAACTTAATTTATTTTTCACCCAAATATGTTTATGGGGGGGATATAAATCAGGGTTATCCAAAGAAGTCACGCTAATATCCATCGTTTCAGGGGCAAGCGTGGTGTATAGACTTAATTGTGTGCCACAATTCGCGCAGAAATAACGCTGACAACTTGGCTCTGATTGATACAGGGCGGGTTTGCCTTGTGTCCATTGAAATGCATTTAATGGCACACTTGCCCATGTGATATGAGTCCCGCCACTGATGCGTCGACAGACTGAGCAATGACAAATCGCCACATCGGTTAATTGCGTTTGTGCAATGACATAGCGAACGTGTCCGCAATAACAACCGCCTGTTATACTCACTTTTTCATGCCTCACGGATTTTATGGATTTTTCGACATTTAAATTATGACTGCTTTTGATTATACCGCGCTTGATAAACAAGGACGTACCCGTAAAGGGGTGTTAGAAGGCGATACACCGCGCCAGATTCGGCAGCAATTGCGTGAGCAGGGTTTAACGCCTTTATCCATTGATACGGTGGTACAAGCTCGACAACAACAGCGTCGACAACGGGGGATTCGTGTCAGTGCGACCGATTTAGCCTTGATAACTCGTCAATTAGCCACTTTAGTGCATTCAGGATTAGCCATTGAAGAAACCTTGCGGGCAGTTGCAGAGCAAACGGAAAAACAACGGGTTAAAAGTTTGTTGCTGGCAGTACGGTCGCGGGTTTTAGAGGGGCATAGTTTGGCGGAGGGCTTAAGCGATTTTCCGCAAGTTTTTCCTGAAATATATCGGGCAACTGTTGCCGCAGGGGAACAGTCGGGACATTTGGATATTGTTTTAGAGCGGTTAGCGGAATATACGGAAAATCGCCAATACATGCGCCAAAAGACTTTAATGGCGTTGTTTTATCCTGCGCTTTTAACCCTTGTTGCTTTAGTCGTGGTTATTGGGTTACTAGCTTATGTCGTTCCGCAAGTGGTACAGGTTTTTGTGAATATTAAACAAGAATTGCCATTATTAACCCGTGTATTGATTCAAATCAGTGATTTTTTGCGCGAATGGGGATTTGTCTTATTAGGTATTTTAGGTATTAGCATTGCGGGTATGCGTTATGCGTTACGTTATGAGCGTTTTTTATTGCAATATCATCGATTATTGTTGAAATTGCCGTTAATTTCACGAATTGAACGCGGGGTGAATGTTGCCCGTTTTACCCGTACTTTAAGCATTTTGACAGAAAGCGGTGTGCCTGTTTTGGAAGCGTTACGGATTACCTCGCAAGTGGTTTCTAATCGTCACATGCGCCAAGCGGTGGAAGAGGTCACGAATAAAGTGCGTGAAGGCTCTAGTTTACAAGCCGCCTTAAGTGCGACGGGTTTATTTCCACCGATGACAGTGTATTTAATTGCCAGCGGTGAAGCGAGTGGCGCGTTAGAGAAGATGTTAGAGCGGGCAGCGATTACACAAGAACGGGAATTAGAAACGCTTATCGGGGTTTTACTGGCGTTATTTGAGCCGTTGTTAATTTTGGCGATGGGTGCAATCGTGTTAGTGATTGTTTTGGCAATTTTACTGCCTATTTTTGAGTTAAATCAGCTTGTTAAGTAGTTAACCTGAGTTCGGCGAGTTTTATAAAATAAAACAGAGACCTGCTAGGTTTTGAAAACCGAGCAGGTCTGTTGGAACACGCGAAAAGGTTTGACGGACTGGCAGAGATTATTCTCTTGTTTTTCATCAAGATTCACCAGACAAGACTACAACATTGTCTGAATCAGGATTTTCAGAATTAACAGAATTAGCGGAATTTAAAACCCTTAAACCAAAAAGTAAGATAAATCATGCTTTTTAATTCTGCTAATTCTGAAAATTCGGTGAATTCTGATTCAGACAAAAAAACCTAGCAGGTCTTTTTCTATCCTCGTGATTCTAACAATTGAATAACCGCACGGGGAGAAAGCAATGCTCCCGCTAATAAACGGCTGTAACCCCACATAAAGGCGGTAGAACTGAGTAAAAATAAGAGCCAAATACTTTCTTTAATGTAGGGAAATATCAGTTGTGATTCTTGTGTTAAATAATGTTGTGCTAGCCACCAGCTGACTGTCGTTTTTGTCACGGATAAACGGGCAAATAAGGCAAAAACATCGCAAGAAACCGTTAATTGTGCTAATTCGGATTGAATGGAGGATGATAAGGAGAGATTACGGTAATCGGCATAAGGCATGTAAAGGCTAATCGTTGTCAGTAAGATGGAAAAAATCAGCGTATTGATGATGACAAGATAGTGACGGCTAATAACGGCACTGTAAGCAGGACGTAGATAACGATTTAGAAAAAGATGTAATGTTTGATAGAGAAAGTAAACAAAGAAGATATCTAGTAATAAAACCCACCATACCCACGATTCCCAAAAAATCATTTCAACCAGCAAAAAAAGCCCAAAAAGTAACGCTTTTAGAAGTTGCCACATCGCCATGATAAGCCCGCCACGTAATAGGCGATATAACCAACTATCAGGATTTAAATAGGTATGCACAAAAGCCCGTCGTTTGACCAGTGCAGATTCCAACATACTGAGCGCGATAATTAGAATAACGGGTAGCGAGAAAAGAATAATAAATTCACAAGATAAGCGTGTCGCTATGTGGTAAAAAATAAATAAAAATGTCCAAACAATGAATAATCGGATTATTGCCATATTAAAATATAATTTATTTATTTTATTGAGATTTTTAGGATAACTAGAAAACTCGCTGGTTTTAACACGGGTGGAAAAGTATCTAGCTTATTTTATTTTTAGCACTGTGAACGGTTTTTCGTTTAAAAAAGACCTGTTGATAACATTATCCAATCGCTAACTCAAGCGATTGGATTTTAAGTGAGTAGCAACTACTCGTCATCATCCTGCATGGTTCTTTCTATTTCTTCTTGAATCCAATAACGAATTTTTGCTTCTTCTTTACGGGAAATTCGTTCTACGCCTAACATCCAGCGATAAGTGGCTGAAAAAGGTAAGACAGGTAAACAGATTAAAACACCACACAGCACAATCAGCCCAGCAATGGTATAAATTGCTGTTGTATCAGGTTGTTCTGGTAAACTTAAATGTAGAATCTTTAAAATACCAATATCTTGTAATAAACCACTGGCTTCAGGGTAAAAAGCAGGAATATTAAAAGCAATCACCGCGCAAACAATCGCAACGCCTGCCATATAAATATCTGCAAATAAACGAATAAAAAGAAAAAAGAAATAAATACTTACAATGACCAGTAAAGCAACAACAATCGGTTCATCCACAATAAAATCCTCAAAGTCAATTTATTTATTATTTAACTTGTTAATTTTCTATATACTTCAGCTACTTTTATCGGTAATTGTTCTACTTTATCAATCACCGCATAATTTACCGCGCCATACATATAAGGCAAATAGGTTTTTGCTTGACTATCAATCGTGATGCAAAACGGATGAATGCCGACTTTTTTCGCCTCTAATAAGGCGCGTCGAGTATCTTCTAAGCCATAAACGCCCCGATAATTCTCGCCTTCATCATCGGGTCTGCCATCTGAAAGGGTAATTAATAAGCGAATCTGTGCATCTGTTGTTAATAAACGTTGCGTTAAATGCCGAATCGCAACGCCCATGCGGGTGTATTCTTGCGCATTAATCCCGCTAATCCGTTGCTGTACTGTCATATTATACGGTTCATCAAAGCATTTAATCGGGAAAATTTCGCACCGTTTGCGCGTCGCGCCTGAAAAGCCATAAATCGCGTAACGGTCGCCCAATAATTCCAACACATCACATAATAAAACTAAACTTTCGCGTTCGGCTAAATTAATCCAACCTTTGGTTGAACCACTCATGTCTATCATGAGCATAACGGCAATATCGCGGTCTAAACGGCGTAAATGCGTAAAAACCCGCTGACTCATTTCGTGCCCTGCTTGCGCATCGGTATAAGCGGTGATTAACGCTTCTAAATCAATATCCTCGCCGTAAGGTTGGCGACGTTGCCATTGATTGCCACCGCGTAAGGCTTCAAAAGTACGGCGTAAATTTAACAGTAATCCGCGATATTTATAACGGGTTTCTTGCACAA
Source organism: Beggiatoa alba B18LD (assembly GCF_000245015.1). Lineage (NCBI taxonomy): Bacteria > Pseudomonadati > Pseudomonadota > Gammaproteobacteria > Thiotrichales > Thiotrichaceae > Beggiatoa > Beggiatoa alba. The sequence continues at coordinate 3,245,094 of NZ_JH600070.1, forward strand.
AATTATCTTGCTTTAGAGGGACATCAACTTCACGTAACTGACACCAATCTTTATGATAACGTTGACGTTGATAATTCCATTCGGGATAAGAAAAAATGGGGCTGTTGGTATCTGCTAAATCGCGGTGTTTTTTCTCGGGGTTAAAAAAATCAGGCTCGCCCTGTCCTGCGCCTGCGGGAATTAGCCAATAATCGGGCGGAATTTCACCATAATCTTGCTTAATTGAGGCAATGACATCTTTTAATTCAGGCTGTTCAGGCGCGCCTTCTCCCTGCAAAGATAATAAATTTTGTAATGTTTTTTCATTAAGTTGCGGTTGTTGTTCTGCAATGGGTTGGGCATTTAGTTGCGTGCTTTCGTCCGTTTCTTGAGTTTGTTCTGGTTGTTTTTGCAATAATTCGGCTAATGCTTTTTGTAACGTTTTTTTATCATGCACTTTGCGCAAATTCATGACTTGCTCGACCTGTTCTGGCAATAAAATACCTTGATAAGCAACAGGTTCAGGCACAGCCCATGAATGAATTTGATTTAGTATCGTGTAACTATCTTGTACGCTGGCTTGAGGGTCGGCTAACTGTTGTGCAATCGCTTCCCAGCCTGTTGGGATAGCGGGTTCACCTAAACGCGCAAGTAAGGCTTGCATATCTCGATATAAGCCTGATAATTCTCTCTGAATACAGGCATCTAAGCGTAAGCGTTCTAATACATGGAATAATCGAATGGCTTTTTCGCGGTTGGGGAATTGAGTGCTTGCAGTGGCTAAACTCAATCGCCACGTACCGAACCATGTTTGCGCCCATAAATGGGTTGCGGTGGCTTTATATAATAAAAAATTCAGTTCTTTATCATCAAAATGGCTTAATGCGGTTGGCAAAAAAAGGGTTTCTGTATCGGTAAAAGCAACATCGCCCGCCTCAATTTTTAAAGCACGTCCATCTAAACCGATGATGAAATGTTGCAAGATATTTTGCACTTGTATCAGGGGTAAACCCATATTATTTAAGCGATATTGTTGTGCAAACTGTCCGACCATGCTTAATTGTTCTAACGCTTTATTTAAGCCTTCTTTATCATAAGTTTCGATAACAGCAGTAATCCATTCTTCAACGCCGTTTTCATCCATTAAACTCAAGGCATAAGAAACTTGATGAATAAACTCATAACCTAACTCCATATTTTGTCGGCTGACAACGCGCACCCATTCTAATACCCAATCTTGTTGCGGGCGTGGTAAAGTCGCTAAGGCTTTGACCGCTTCATCTAATTGACGATGCGCCATTAAAATCAGCCCAACGTACTCGTTTAGGGTTTCTTGTAATTGTTTAGCGGTTAAGGGGTGGTGTAAACCGTGTGTCATTAGCGTATTGTCCACGAAAGGCACGAAAAAAAGCAAAAAATGAAAGAACGAAAAGGATATCTGGAAATAAATAATATGAATTGTTTTTTCGTGTTTTTCGTGCTTTTCGTGGTTATATAATGGGGTTATGTACCGTTACTAATTTTGTTCCATCGGGAAAAGTCGCTTCTACTTGGACATCGGGAATCATTTCTGCTACGCCTTCCATCACGTCAGCACGGGTTAATAGTTGCGCGCCTTCACTCATCAATTGCGCAACGGTTTTGCCTTCTCTCGCTCCTTCCATAATTGCACAGGCGATATAAGCAACCGCTTCAGGGTAGTTGAGTTTTAAGCCTTTGGCTTTGCGTCGCTCGGCTAACAGTCCCGCAGTAAAAAGCAGGAGTTTGTCTTTTTCACGAGGTGATAATTCCATTGTTCTCTCCTTCGGTTAGAGTTCACGTACCCATTTTAAGCGTAGTAGTTGTTGATGCCATTTATGCTCACGAATTTGTTGATAGGCAATGTTTATCTTTTGACAAAGCGCCGTATAGAACAGGGTTTTTTTGAGTAAAAAATGGAAAGGTAGAAGTTGATGCAAAATAATATTGTTGGTATAGCCTTCTTCTCCAAACAGCGTGGGGGGAGCTTTGATACTAGGGTCAGGGTCGTAGGCAGTTTTAAAAATTAAGTCCATAAAAATAAAATTGCCTGAAAAATTGGTGTCCCACGCTTCGCGGTCTTGCGCATGATGCCAGCGGTGGAAGTGAGGGCTGGAAATCAGAAATTTATGCAGAATGCGGGGGGCATTTAAATTGCTATGAATAAATCTGTCCATAAATCCGCGTGCAAATTCGTAAATTAGTACGATTTCAGGGCGAGGCGTGAGATAGGCAATAATAACAAGGATAGGCGCAGTAAATAGGGCGCGATCAAAGATATGAAAGCGACTGGTTGAAAGCGAATCGAGCATTGTCGAGCTGTGGTGAACACGGTGGAATTCCCATAGAAAAGGAATTTTATGGGAGAAATAATGCGCCGTATAAAAAACAATTTCACCTAAGATAATCAAGATTATCATGGTATAAATAAAGGATTTATCGCTTAAGTAGCCTTGTAAATAGCCATTGTGTTCCGCAGGGAAAACGTACCAAGCAAAGCCGACAATAATAAAAAATTCTATGCCAAAAGGATGATAGGGGTAGAGTAAATCGCTGACGAATCCTTGACGCAGCAAGGGTTGTTTTTGAATGTACCAGAAGCGTTCTAAAATGGGCAGGGAAAGTACCCAGCCGTAGGCGATGAAAAAATAGAGGGTCGTTTGAAGAAGTTCGGGCAGTTGCATACGTCTCAGGTTCTAGGGTGAAAAGAAACAGTTGATCGTTGTAATATAGCGTATCTTAGGTAGGGCTTTAAACAAATGTGTTTTATATGAATTACGTTTAATCCATAGTTACGTATTTGTATAACGCTACTGAGTTAAGCCAACAAAATGTTAAAATTGAAAATTAATCCGATATAAGCCAATGAGGAATCGTTAATTGTGTTTCAAATTATAGTTGCTGGTGGCTGGGTGATGCTGCCAATTTTATTGTGTTCTATCGCGGCATTAGCCATTATTGGGGAGCGTTTTTGGAGTTTACAGCGTCAGTATGTCATTCCTAAAGGCTTAACTAATCAGGTTTGGAAGCGGATGCAGGAAGGAAATTTTGATAAGAAGCATTTAGAAGTGTTACGCAATAATTCTCCTTTAGGCAAGATGTTAGCCGCAGCCATTGCACACATGCACCATGACCGCGAGATGATGAAATCAGGCATTGCCGAAGTCACTAATGAAGTAGAACACGATTTAGAAAAGTATTTGAACACGTTAGGAACAATTGCAGAAATTTCCCCGTTATTGGGCTTATTAGGAACAGTCACAGGGATTATTAGCATGTTTGCGGCTGTCGGTGAGCATGGTTTAGGCAATCCTGCTGTTTTATCTAGCGGTTTATCAGAAGCGTTAATTACAACCGCAGCAGGTTTATTTGTCGCCATCCCAACCTTTGTTTTTTATCGTTATTTTCGCGGTAAAGTTGACCAATTTATTGTCGATATGGAACAAGAAACCCTGAAAATGATTGATATTATTCACGGTGAGCGCGAGGCTGAATAATGTTTAAACGTCGTCGTAAAGACAGCCGAGATAGTTTGCGGATTAATTTAACACCGTTGATTGATACCGTGTTCTTGTTATTAGTATTTTTTATGATGACGACGACATTTAATCGGCAGTCAGAGTTAAATATCCATTTGCCACAAGCCGCTGGTGAAGCACCTAAAGAACAAGTAACACCCACGCGAATTTATATCACCGCACAAGGTGAATATGCGATTAATGACACCAGTAAAACGCTGATTAACAACCAATTAGATACGTTAATGAGTGCATTGAAACAGGTGGTGGGTAGTACGCCTGAACCGCGTATTTTAATCAGTGCTGACGCAAAAACACCGCATGAAGCAGTGATGCGTGCGATGGAAGCCGCACGTAATTTAAATTACGTGCATTTAAGTTTTGAAGTTGAGCAAACCCCTGAATAACTACTTGTGAGTTATCGCAATCTATGAAATGGAATGATGTTTGGTATGGAGGTCATCCCGTTAGCTTATTACTTGTGCCCCTTGCATGGCTATATTGTGGACTGGTGCGATTACGTCGTCAGCTCTATGCATGGGGACTACTAGCCCGCTATCGTCCGCCTGTCCCTGTTATCATCGTGGGAAATTTGACCGTAGGCGGAACAGGAAAAACCCCGCTAGTTATCTGGTTAGCCCAGTTTTTAACCCAACAGGGGTATCAAGTTGGGATTGTGAGTCGCGGTTATGGCGGTACTAGCAAGATTTATCCGCTCTCAGTGACCCCAACAAGCGACCCGCACATTGTTGGCGATGAACCTGTTTTATTAGCACAGCACAGTCATTGCCCCGTTGTTATCGCGCCGAAACGGACAGACGCTGTTAAAAAGTTGCTGACAGCGTTTAATTGCAATCTCATCCTAAGTGATGACGGCTTGCAACACTATGCCTTACAACGCGATATTGAAATTCTACTATTGGATGATGTGCGCCGTTATAGCAACCGTCGCTGTTTACCCGCAGGTGCGTTGCGTGAACCGATGAGCCGTTTACAAACAGTTGACTTTATTGTGACAAAAGGGGCGGTTGGTTTAAAAAATGAATTTTCTATGCACTATGAAGGGCAAACCCTGCACGCCTTGCAAAATGCACAGACGACACAAGCTATTAGCCTATGGCGCAATCGGGAAGTTCACGCAATTGCTGGCATTGGACACCCTGAAAAGTTTTTCAATCGGCTACGCGATTTAGGCTTAAAAGTGATTGGTCATGAATTTCCCGACCATTATTACTATACCGCGCAAGATATTACCTTTGCCGATAACTTACCCGTGATTATGACGGAAAAAGACGCGGTAAAATGTCGATCCATCGCGGGTGTACAACATTGGTACTTACCAATAGAAGCCCGCTTATCTGTCACCTTTGGTGAGAAGTTACTACAACGCTTAAAAAGGATAGAAATCAATGGACAAAAGACTGCTTGATATATTGGTTTGTCCAGTAACCAAAGCCCCACTGATTTATGATAAAGACGCGCATGAATTACGCTGTAAAGCCTCGCGACTGGCGTATCCCATTCGTGATGGAATCCCTGTGATGTTACCCGATGAAGCGCGAACAATGACACAGGAAGAAGTTGACCAACTGCAATAAAAAATAAGACCTGTTAGATTTTCAAAAATAGCCTAAAAATCCGACAGGTCTTAGCGAACCCATTATTCTAAACGTTCAATCCCTAACGCCTTTAAAATATATTTTTCAAACGTAGGCTCAGAAACGCCTTTTTTCATCTTGTGCAAGAAATACTTTTCAAAACCGATTTTTGCCAAATGCACCCACTTACCTTTTTTCGACCACGTCACATTACGGGGCGGAATTTGCGGAATTGCCACAAAAGCCACGCCTGTATCGCCTAAATCTGCCAAACAAATCGCGTTCCATGTCGCCACTTTATCAGGCTGTTTACCTGTCAACTCATTGACGATATTACCAACTGTCGCGCTGACCATCGATTCAATCATATACCCTGTTTTTGGCGCGCCCACCGCAATTGGGGTTGCTTCAACAGGCGGAATCGCAATACATACCCCCACAGAATAAATATTCTTATAGGCTTTACTGCGTTGATAATCATCCACAATGACAAAACCACGTGGATTACATAAGTTCTCAACAGCGGCAACAGGGTCAACCCCTTTAAACGCGGGCAACATCATTGAATAATTAAACGGCACTTCATGCTGTTTAACCACTTCACCTTTTTCATTATGCTCATCAACAAACATCTTATCCTGCTCAACTTTGTTGACTTTTGCATTCGTAATCCACTTAATATGCCGTTCCCGCAATTCAGACTCAAGCATTCCTTTAGAATCACCGACACCGCCTAAGCCCATATGACCGATATAAGGTTCAGCCGTGATATACGTCATCGGAATATCTTTCCGACGCTTCGCCTTGCTTAATGCAGAATGCAGTATCATGGCGAACTCATACGCAGGCCCATAACAACTCGCGCCTTGCACCGCACCCACCACCACAGGGCCGGGATTTTCTAACAACTTCAAATAACCTTCATAGGCTTTCTCAGCATGGTCTAAGCTACAAATAGAATGCGTAAAACCATTCACAGGCCCTAAACCTGCTACCTCATCAAAAGATAACTTAGGCCCTGTTGCGATGACTAAATAATCATAATTTAAAGTTTGCTGATTAGATAAAGTGATTTGACTTTGTTGCGCATCGATTTTGGTCACGGTTTGCGCAATAAAATTAATATTTTTCCGTTTTAAAACAGGCTCTAATGCAAAGCTGACCTCTTCCCGTTTCCGCCAACCCACTGCAATCCATGGATTCGATGGAATAAAATGAAAATGATCAGCTGAGTTAATAACCGTTACCTCGTGACCATTTCCCAAAGCAGTTTTTAACTCCAATGCGGCGGGTAATCCACCAATACCAGCTCCCAGAATGACAATATGTGCCATACGTTATCCCCTTGATGATGTGGTCATTAAAAACAGTCTGTTATAAAAATAAATAAGGCTTTGCTCAAGCAAAGACAAATGCTGTTCAATATTAGTCGATAATATCTGACTTGTGGATAATATAATTTATCAGGGTCATATAAAAAAGTTATGTCAATAGATAATTATTGTTATAGGTTATTATTGACATATAATCAAATAAAAATCATTAAGATAAAACTGTGATTCATTCATAATGACAAAAAAATACAAATATCCCGACTATATCATTCTCGTTTTAACCGCGTTCCAAACCTCTGGCGGAAGTCTCCAGTCTAAAGAAATAAAAACTAACCTATTATCTTTAATCAATATGCCAGCCGAAAGTTTAAGCAAAAAAGACCATGATAGACTCGATTTACACCTAAATTGGATACGCCATTATTTAAAAAAAGAAAAGTTTTTAGAAACAAAAATGCGCGGTGTGTGGCAATTGACCGAAAAAGGGCAAAAACTCACCCTAAGCAATGAAGAAGCCTTGCAATTATGGCGAAAATGGCGCAGAGAAGATGCAAAAAAACGTAAAGAAAATAAAAAATTATCAACAGATAATACTAAATTACCCAGTTTAGAAACTATCTTTCAACAGTTTAAAGCTGACCCATTAGAACGCTTTCGCGTGAAAGTCCGTCAACATCAAGCCCAACGATTACGTGATTTATTAGCCAATCCTGCAAGCATTTCTGTACAAATGTTTGAACAAGAAGTCTGGCAATTTGAAAGTACAGCTACCTTATTCGGAGAAGACGTAAAAGGACGAATTTTTTTTAATGAAACGCCATTAACAATTAATGAAATTCAATCCTTTGAACAAGGATTAGAAACAGGCGAATTGGTCTTGCATGGGCAACACATTTGGGGAGCAAGTTCTAGCAACCCTGTTTTTGCCCCACAATTAAAAGATGAAGCACAAAAACAACAGAATATTCAACACGCATTAACCCTTTTAAACAACACAACACTATCACCATTAGAAAAAGCCCACGCCATTAAAAAACTGGTTGGCTTTGGCGATATGATTGCAACGGGCTTAGTAATGCTCTTCCATCCGCAACACTTTGCAATCTATCGCTCCTCTGCAAAACGGGTTTTAGAAGAATTAGGTTGCCCCGTTGCGAATTTAACCGCTTTTCAAGAAGAAATTTTAAAATTAAAGAATCGCTTAAATGCAACAGATTTTATTGAGCTAGACTGGTTTTTATACCTTCATGTCCAATATCTTAACTTAGCTGACGAGGCAATGATGATGGACGATGCAACATCAAACACATGGCAAGTTCTCCTACAACCAAGCCTTAGTTATACACCGCCTAGTTTTACCGAGATTCAAGCCTTTATTCAACAAAAACAGCTTGTCATTCAATCGCGCACACTCCGCCGATATCATCTCGCACTACAAACACGCGGTTTTGTCATTCTCTCAGGGTTAAGCGGAACGGGTAAAACATGGCTGGCAGAAACTTATGGCGAAGCGGTACAAGCAAAAACTTTATTAGTACCTGTTGCGCCGAATTGGACAAGTAACGAGGATTTATTAGGCTATATCAATCCATTAGTGAATAAATATCAAGATACACCCTTTAGTCAATTTTTACGGGAAGCAGGAGAAATTTACACACAATACGGCGAGTTTGCCCAACCGTATCATTTAATTTTGGATGAAATGAATTTAGCCCGTATCGAATATTATTTTGCGCGGTTTTTATCTGCCTTAGAAATTCGAGCACGACAAGGCGAGGCAATGATAGAGTTAGCCCCCAGCGAAAAAGTCTTGTTACCCCCAAATTTATACTTTATCGGTACAGTGAATATTGACGAAACGACGCACGGTTTTGCCGATAAGGTTTACGACCGCGCCCAATTGATTGAGTTGACAATAGAAAGAGAAACATTAGCACGACAGTTAGAAAATACCGCTTATCAAACGCCTTTATTAGCTGTTTGGGACTGTTTACACCCGATTGCCCCGTTTGCCTTTCGCGTGATTGCAGAAATTAACGCCTATGTCACTGCTGCGGAACAATTAGCCGTCACGTGGGAAGACGCATTAGACGAACAGATTATGCAGAAAATTTTGCCGAAAGTACGTGGGGGAGATAATCGTATTGGAACAATCTTAACGCAGTTCATTGAGCTAGCAGAAACTTATCAGTTCACACTCAGTGCTCATAAAGCCCGCGCAATGTTAGAAAATTTTGAACGATATGGGATTGGCTCTTATTTTTAATCCTAAAACTAAAACATTGTCTGAATCAGGATTTTCAGGATTAGCAGGATTTAAAACCCGCAAACCAAAAAGTCAGGGGAATGACGCTTTTCAATCCTGCTAATTACGCTACAAACTAATACAACGCGAGTACGGCGAGATAATAGATATAAAACAGAGGATTAATGATAAAAGCGGAATGGAAGAAATAAAAAGTTGTACCTAAAGGAAAAGTAGGAATAACTTGAGTTCGGCGAGTTTTATAAAATAAAACAGAGACCTGCTAGGTTTTGAAAATCTAGCAGGTCTTTTTTTGTCTGAATCAGAATTCACAGAATTTTCAGAATTAGCAGAATTAAAAACAATTAAAAACATAATTTTTTATTCTTTTAATTTTCTTGTCTTTTTAATTCTGAAAATTCTGATTCAAACAAGCTATTGTCTTTTTAAAAGAAACTCGCCGTACTCGCATTTTGCTAATTCTGAAAATTCTGTGAATTCTGATTCAGACAATCTTTTATCTTTTTAAAGGAAACCCGCCGAACTCAAGTTAATACAGCTTTCGCTTCACGCCTCTTTAAGAGGCAAAAACAGTGATTCAGCTTCAAAATGGTGTCATAAACCAGATTTTTCATAAGGAATTATCATATAAATCGTTAAAAATAAAACCAAATAATGAATGGCTTATACTTTGCAGTGCCACATTTTCCAATTTATTGCACAGTGAGTTAGCCAATAGCATGAAACTTCTCATCGAACGAACCTATGTAGAGGCTATGGTGACAAAGTTCCCCGAACTGCACAGCCTCGCCGAACAGCTTAAATTTGGCAATAAAGCCGAACTGCCTTTTCATCATCTTTCAACAGAACATTTAGGACATTTGCATAGTTTATATGTCGCTACTGGCGAAAAAATGAGCGGGCAAGCAGCACAAATTGCGACCTTACGACAAGCATTAATGGACGGTGGCAGACGGTTCGAGGAGGGACAATTAGAGGAATTATTGCCCGCCATTGCAGAATTTTTATTAAAAGATGCTATTCGTGGCTGGGTGTTTAAAGCTAATTCTGCTGGCAAGCCATTGCCTTATCTCATTGTGCGTCTTGATTTTAGTCCGCCCGCAGAAGAAGAAAGTGGACGCATTTTATTAGACTTAAAAGCCAATAGCCTGACAAAAATCGTTACGCTTTCCATGATTATCCGTGAGCGCGACATTATCGGCAAAACCATTGCAGAAATTTTTGCCGCCAGTGGTTATTTAAAGGAAACTCCTGATTTAATCGCTGCTTATGATGCCTCTAGCGAAATGTATTTTAAATGGCGTTCTGATTACAGCCGACAATTTTCAGCGCGAGGTATCGGCATTTTTACCGAAGACCCGACAGCCTCTCATCGTAGTACCGACTGGACACGTAAAAGTAATATTGTTTTATCTTCGGGGGGCGGTTGGGCGCGTGTTGTGAATGATGAAGAAATTCTGAAAGAGCGGGAATTAACCCTTGATAGTTCTGGCGATATTTTTGCGAAATATTTACGTAAAGCTGGGCGGAGCGCGAATTACAATCCGAAAGTAGAAGCGATTGTCGAAAAATTACAAGATAAAATCCCACCTGATTTATTCACCGAATTACCCGTACACGGTTATATCCTCATGTTTCACCTAGAATTGCATCATCATGTTTGGGTGCATGTGGATGATATGAAACCTTATGTTTATCAACCTGATTTAAAAGATAAATTAATCTTACCCCCTGAGCAAACAGATTTAATCGACATTTTAACCGCCGAAATGGATTTGTTAATGGATGACATTATCGAAGGTAAATCAGGTGGGACAACGGTGTTATGTGCAGGTCCTGCGGGGGTTGGGAAAACATTAACAGCAGAAGTCTATTCAGAAATTATTAAACGTCCTTTATATCGGGTGCATTCTGGACAATTAGGGTTAAACGTCGCAGAAATGGAAACAGCGTTAAAAAATACCTTAATGCGGGCGCAACGTTGGGGCGCGGTAATGCTGATTGATGAGGCTGATGTTTATATCAAACGTCGTAATGATAATATTGCGGCAAATGCTGTCGTTGGGGTGTTTTTACGGGTTTTGGAATACTTTAACGGCTTATTATTTCTCACTACAAACCGCGTGAATGATATTGATGAAGCGATTATTTCCCGTTGTATTGCGATGATTCGCTATTATCCGCCACAGTTGGACGACCGCCGCAAAATTTGGTGTGTGATGGCGGAACAGTTCGGGCTTAAATTAGAACCGACCTTAATCGATATGCTGGCAGAAATTTTCCCACAAGCCAGCGGACGTGATATTAAAGGGTTAGCAAAGTTAGTTGCTAAATACTGTCATCATAAATCAGTTTCGCCCACATTAGAAATTTTTAAACGCTGTAGTATTTTCCGTGGCATGGAAATCGATGACCCTGTCGAGGAAAAAGTTTAACGTTTAATGAGAGAGTGACACGATTCAGGATTGCTAGTTCTTTTCGCGTGTTTCAACAGACCTGTTAGGTTTTCAAAATCTAGCAGGTCTTTGTTTGTCAGAACAGGGTTAACGCTAAACACAGCTTATTCAACTCGATTTTGAATGCTGGCAAGTGTGCGAATCCAAGGCTGGGTTTGCTGTTTCAAACTAGCGGGCAGTGTTGCAAGTGCTTGTTCAGCTGATTTGCGTGAGGCGTAAATCCCCATGGTGACGATATACCAGTCTTTTTCCCGATAATGGGTTTTAAAAATAGCAATATCGCTTAACTGATACGTCTGTAAAAAAGGTTGTAGCGTGTTGTAATCATGTGCACCAAGAATTTGCAGGGTGTAAGCATTCGGATTTTGTGCGTTTAACCACTCAATAGATTTAAGCAAGTCATCATTTGTTGATGCTGTTTTTATCGTTTTATCCACAGTTGATACAGTTGTTTCAAGCAGTGAATGCGTAGGTGATGTTGAAGCTTCTGCCGTTTTTGTCGTTGTAGATTCTGCTGAATGAGCGGTTAATAATAACGGTGTCAAGGCAGAATGCGCTTGGGCTTTTAACGCGGGTTCATCAGGCGCGACCTGTGGAACTAATTGGCGGGCAATGGGGTCAGTGGTAAAAATTGTTGAAATTGTAGGCGGGCGGGTACTAGGTGGATTGATAGGTCTTGGGTTAGCAACCTGTAACATAGGGTCTGTTCCTAGAAACAATTCAGGGTGTTCATGCCATAAAAACAGCCCAATACCCGATAATATTGCAACAATAAGTGTGCCCCATAACAATTTATGTTGCTGAATAATACTATTTTTTTGCTTGGCTAAAACGGCTTGCGTTTGTGCGGTTTGTAAGATTTGTTCGGCGAGTAAATTAATTTCACCCGCGATGCCTTCGGATAAGTGGAAAATTTTACGAATCACTTCCGCAGGAAATAATTTTTGCGTTTGTCCCTGATAAGGCGTATCTGCTAAATAGGTATCGATATAGTAAAACATTTGCTCAATCGAGAGCGGGGGAATATCTAGCGTATGAATTAATGTATTGTGAACAATTTCAAACTCAGGCGCGGCTAAAATACTGGTGATTTGTGGCTCACAAATTAATAACACCCGTAAATGTGTTTGCGGGTCGCCTGTCATTGCAAGTTCAATAATCAGTTGTAAGGTTTTAAGCGGTAACTTATGCGCATCGTCCACCATCAAAATGGGTAATTGTCCGTTATAGCGAGCGGTAGCGATTTGTGTGCGCAAGAGTTCCTGCAACGTGTGTAAATTTTTCCCTTCTTGACGAGCAACACCAAACATGGTTTGTAATAGCGAACTTGCCAACGTATCGGGTGCTAATGCTGGGCTACTATTGGGAGTATAAACAATCCAGTTTTCCTGAATCCTTTCTGTGAGTTGCTGTAGCAATGTTGTTTTACCACATCCCTCTTCTGCCAGAATTAACAAAAGTTGCTCACTGTTTTGCAGTAAATGCACAATAAGATTAAGCCGTTGTGTTAATTCTGGTGTTGCAAAATATTTGGCAGTCTTAAAGGGGTTGAGCATTAGGGAAGAAGTTGTATCTAATGTCGCCATAATTGATTTAACAGTAAGGGTTTAGCGCGTTAGCGTGAAAATTGCCTGTGTTAACGATGTCGCCACTTGATGCCATGCGCTAAGTGGTGAGTGTGCACCATTAATCTTAGGAGGGCTATTTTATGTTGGTCACATCATGTCCTTTTTGCCAGCTAGCAACTCATTCTACACAACAACTTGTCTATTGTGATGAATTAGTCTTCGCCATTCGGGATAAATTCCCCGTTTCACGAGGGCACAGTTTAATTATTCCGCGTCGTCACTATGCATCATGGTTTGAAGCAACGACCGCAGAACAGCAGGCTTTCTTACAAGTCTTAACCCAAGTCAAAGCAGAATTACAAGTTCAATATCAACCAGATGGATACAATATCGGTATTAATGATGGGGCTGTCGCTGGGCAAACAGTCCCGCATTTACATATTCATTTAATTCCACGTTATCAAGGAGATGTTGCCGAGCCTCGCGGAGGAATTCGTTGGATATTACCTGAAAAAGCGGTGTATTGGGATAAACCTGTTTGATTAGCAAACTTCTTGATTAAACCTACATTCTTACAGGCTTTGTCCATACACCGTGCGTGAATGAAGCCTGTTTAATGATTAAAATAATGTCATAAAAAGCTGTCTAATAAGCAATACAAGAGGATGCTTATACAAGGATTTAATTTTTAATTAAATGTTTTTAAATAAAATCAAAAGAAATATATAAACATCCTTAGTTGAAAAATCAGCATTTCTATAAAAATACTAAAAAAAGAATCTTTTGCGAGAGTAAAATTTTTTAATACAATGATAATTAACTATAAAATGATAAAAATTTGCGACTCCCCCTTTAAAAAGGTATTGTTTACTCAACCTTTTTTGTAAATAACTTTCAATTTTTTTGTAATAAAACTTTATTATTTGAAGGAGTACCAATGGCAATCAATCGCTTACATGACACGCTACAGGAGTTTTTTAAACTAGAATCAGCGAGTAGTATTTTATTATTAGGCGCGGCTGTATTAGCCCTGATTATGAATAATACGCCTGTATTAACTGATATTTATCAAGGATTTTTGCATATGCCGTTAGGCTTGCGTATTGCAGAAATCCATCTTGATAAATATGTTTTATTGTGGATTAACGATGGGTTAATGGCAGTATTTTTCTTTTTAGTTGGTTTAGAGCTAAAACGTGAATTACTAGAAGGGCAATTAGCTTCTATTCAACAAGCAATTTTACCGTTATTAGCGGCGATTGGCGGAATGCTTGTTCCTGCTGTAATTTATATAATGATTAATTGGGGAAATGGTGAAACCTTACAAGGTTGGGCAATTCCTGCGGCGACTGACATTGCTTTTTCGCTAGGTGTTTTAGTGTTATTAAAAGGGATTGTCCCTGATTCGTTAAGAATTTTTTTATTAGCCTTAGCGATTATTGATGATATGGGTGCAATTATTATTATTGCTGCTTTTTATTCAGGAGATAGCTTTGCATGGACACCGTTATATTATGCGTTAGGCGCGGTTGTTGTCTTAGCCCTGTTAAATATATTTCACGTCACCCGTTTTGCTCCTTATTTAGTGGTTGGGGTTATTTTATGGGTCTGCGTGCTTAAATCTGGCGTTCATGCAACCTTGGCAGGGGTTATATTAGCTATTTTTATTCCTTTGAAAACAAAAGGGAATCAAAACCATTCATTATTAGAGGATTTAGAGCACACCTTACATCCTTGGGTAGCGTTTGCCATTATGCCGATTTTTGCCTTTGCTAACGCAGGGGTTTCTTTTGCGGGGGTTTCTTTCTCCACCCTGCTCGGTACTGTTCCGTTAGGCATCATGCTGGGTTTATTCTTGGGTAAACAATTGGGTGTGTTTGGTTTCACTTGGTTAGCGGTGAAATATAATATTGCGAAATTGCCTGAACAGGCTTCTTGGTTGCAATTGTATGGCGTTGCGATTTTGTGCGGGATTGGTTTCACCATGAGTTTATTTATTGGCGGTTTAGCTTTTGGTTTAGAAGGTGACTATGCCAATCAGGTGAAAATTGGCGTTATTGTAGGCTCATTATTATCTGCGGTTATGGGCTATGTATTACTACGTTTTTTTACAAAACAATTAGCTAATTAATTATTAACCTGAGTTCGGCGAGTTTTATAAAGTAAAACAGAGACCTGCTAAGTTTTGAAAACTTAGCAGGTCTCTGTTTTTTTATAAAAATTGTCAAATTCAGGTTATATAGTCATAAAAAAACCTGTTCAAATTTTTGAACAGGTTTTCTTTAATATGGTTGCTATTAACGCGCAGTTTATTCTATACGCACAACGCGGAAGCCAATAGAATCCATTTTTGTGCGGAAACTAAAGTTTTGTCGTCTTGTCACACGAAGATCAGCTTCATACTGTTTGAATGAGCCACCCCGTACCATCCGACGGCTACAATCGCCTCCTTCCCAGTTTTGCCCTATTTCGGGCGACCCCGAATAACTACCGCGAAAACAAGTTCTTGTCCATTCTGCAACATTGCCAACTGTATCGTATAAACCGAATGGGTTAGGTCTAAATGACGCAACTGGAGCTGTTTGTTTATTATCCCATTGGCTGCCACATCCGCCACAATTGGCACTACCACTGCCACGGCTGAGATCATACCCCCACCAAAAATCGTATTGATTCACGTTTGCACGGGCGGCGAATTCCCACTCACGTTCACTGGGCACACGGTATTGATACCCTGTTTGTTCTGTCAACCAGTTTGCGTAAGCTTCTGCATCTTCATAGGACACAAAAATAACGGGTCGTGTTTCACGCCCCCATTGGTTATCGTTAGGGACTGGGCGATTAGTGGCTGCGGTGAACAGGCTGTAGTCTGCAAAAGTAATTTCTGTCCGACTGATTGCAAAGGGTTGTAAGGTTACTTTATGTTGTGGACGTTCTTCACGATTGACGGAGGAGTCAGGACTGCCCATGAGAAAAGAACCACCTGGTAAGGAAAGCATTACAGGCCCTGTTCCACCACTTTTTAATCGATCTCGAACGATAGTAATAGCATTAATATTAACGGGTTGAATTTCAGTATTTGTGTTTACTGTTTTTTCTGTTGGTTGTTGATTTTTTTCGGTACTTTCAGCTGGCGTTTCAACAGTTGTTGTCGTCGTGGAGGGCGTAGTCTTTAAGCTGGCGACAAAAGGCACTTTATCTAATAAAGGGGTTAGGAAGATAACCGCAATCAGTCCAACAAAAAGGAACATCACGGCTAAAAATCCTAGTAATACTCCTACTAAGCCACTTTTAGGACGAAAAGCAATTCGAATTTTCTCTTTTTCAATTTCTTTTTGTTTTTCCATTAATGCTCGTGCAGTATCACGTTGAACACGGAGCATTTCTGCTTCTTTAACGGATTGTTGACGAATAGTTTCAACTTCTTCTTGCAAACGTCGTTGTTCTTCCTCTTTCTTTTCTATCAGGCGAGAAAGTTCTTGTTGTAATTTTTCGTCATTATGCCGTTTATCTTTATTTTTCTCAGCTTCAGCTTTTAGTTTTGCAAGTTCAGCTTTTGCACGAGAAAGTTGATCGATTTGTGCACGGGTTTTTTGTTGTGCGGTTTCAATCCGTGCAATCCGTGCTTCTAATAATGTTTTTTCTGCTTCTGCGCGTCGCAATTGGTCAGCAGGCGATAAAGGAGATGTGCTTGTTGCGAGTGAGGTTGCTGTCTCCGTTGATACAGGTGAAACAGCTTTAATCGTTGCTTCAGCGACTTTGTCCTTTTCTTGCAATTTGGCAATTGCGGCTTGCATCGCACTGATTTGCGAGACTAACTTCTGCGCCTCTTTCGCTTTACGTGCAGCTTCAGCAGAGGAGTCTGCTGTTTTGACTTCTGCTTGTAATTTGTTGTAACGCTTGATTAGTTTTTGCGCTTCAGCTTTGGCTTGATCGAGTGAAGACACAATCGTATTCTCTGTAAGTTAGGTTGAACGATAAATAAATAAGTAGTTATATAAACAGTCGTTTGTATATATATCTTGCGTTAACAGAGCAAAAAAGCGGTCACGTTTTTGTCCCCCCTACCGTAAGACGATCAACGCGCAAGGTAGGTTGTCCTACACCAACGGGGATACTTTGTCCTTCCTTACCACAGACACCGACCCCATCATCTAGTTTTAAATCATTACCAACCCGACTGACTTGTGTCAAGACATCAGCACCGTTTCCAATCAAGGTTGCACCTTTGACAGGTTGTGTAATTTTGCCATGTTCAATCAGGTAGGCTTCGCTGGCAGTAAAAACAAATTTACCTGAAGTAATATCGACTTGCCCCCCATTAAAGTGGACGGCATAGAGTCCTTTATCTACAGAGGCAATAATATCTTTTGGGTCATCTTCGCCTGCTAATAGATAAGTATTTGTCATGCGAGGAAGGGGTAAACATGCGTAGGATTCGCGTCGCCCATTCCCTGTACTTTTGACACCTGCAAATTTAGCGTTTTGCTTGTCTTGCATGTATCCTTTTAAAATACCATTCTCAATCAAGGTTGTACATTGTGTTGATGTCCCTTCATCATCAATGGTCAGTGAACCGCGACGATTTGCAAGTGTACCGTCATCAACAATGGTGCATAGGGGAGAGGCAACTTGTTCGCCTATACGTCCCGCAAATGTGGAAGTGCCTTTACGGTTAAAATCGCCTTCTAAACCATGACCGATTGCTTCATGTAATAAAATACCCGGCCATCCCGCACCTAGGACAACAGGCATAGTGCCAGCGGGTGCATCAATCGCATCTAAATTGGTAATTGCACGTCGTACCGCTTCTTTAACATAGTAAAGCCCACGATTATCAGTCGTGAAATATTCATAGCCAAATCGCCCACCACCACCTGCAGCCCCTAGTTCACGCCGTCCTTTTTCTTCAACGACGACACTGATATTTAGGCGGACTAAAGGACGAATATCAGCGGCAAGTGTGCCATCACTTGCTGCAACGAGGATGATTTTATAAGCCCCATTAAGGGTTAATATTGCTTGTTTGACGCGGGCATCTTCTCTATGTGCAGCAAGGCTTAATTCGTTGAGTAAATTTACTTTTTCGCTAGCCGTTAGACTATTTAAAGGGTTAAGCGATGCATAACGTGGTGTAACCGTTTGTTGTTGCAATATAGGGATGCTGGCTGATTGTCCACGTTGGGCAATACAACGGGCGGTTTTTGCCGCTTCCATGAGTGTGGGTAATATAATATCGTCGCAATAAGCAAAGCCTGTTTTGTCGCCACTGATAGCACGAATACCAACGCCTTGTTCAATACTATGACTGCCTTCTTTAACGATACCTTCTTCTAGTGCCCATGTTTCACTGTGACTACTTTGAAAGTATAAATCAGCATAATCAATTTGATAGTTAATTAATTCATCTAGGACGCGACTAATATCTGTTAGGCTTAACGCACTTGGGCGTAGCAGTTGTTCTGTCGCTAAATTGAGGATTGTTGACATGCGATTTTTTGATGGTCTAAGGTTGGGAAATTGCGTCGTATCGTTTGTAAATAATTTAGGTCTAAATCGGCATAAACCACGCCTGCCCCGTGCGGTAAACGTGACAGGATATGTCCCCATGGATCAACTATTAAACTGTCGCCATATGTTTCGCGCCCATTGGCATGTCGTCCGCCTTGATTAGGGGCAAGTACATAGCTAAGATTTTCAATTGCACGCGCACGGATTAGGGTTTCCCAATGTGCTTTCCCTGTCATTGCGGTAAATGCGGAGGGGAGACTGATTAGGGTTGCACCTTGTGCGACTAGGCAGCGAAAGAGTTCGGGAAAGCGTACATCATAACAAATTGCAAGCCCAATCCGTGCAAATGGTGTATCAACGATGCATACTTGTTGACCAGCTTCAATGGTTCTTGATTCGCAATAGCTTTCATCCGCACTGACCTGCACATCAAAAAGGTGTATTTTATCATAGCGTGCGACGCATTGACCTTGATTGTTAATAACCAAGCAACTGGCGCGAACTTTATTAGGGATACTAGCCTCTAAAGGAATTGTGCCACCAATTAACCAAACGCCATATTTACGCGCTTGTGTTGCTAAAAAATCTTGTATTATCCCCGCGCCAAATTTTTCACGAATAGCCACTTTATCAGTATCGTGTAGCCCCATTAGTGCAAAGTTTTCTGGCAAACTAACCAGTTCTGCACCTTGGTCGGCAGCTTCTGCAATTAAACGGGCTGCTTCTTGTAGATTAGTATTAACATCCGTACTAGAAACCATTTGTATCACTGCAATACGTGTCATGTGTCAGTCCTTTGAGTGCGTAATGATAACGTTGTTATGATTGGTCATTGAGAAAAGCGTAGCGGATTGGATTGGATGCGTGATTTACTCTACTTTCTGCGCTGTAATGGCTGGGTTTTCAAATAAAGCTTGTACCGTTGTTGCACATGTTGTGATTTCTTCCTCGCTGGTGCAATAGACAGGTGGATAAGCGGTGAGTTGGACACGACTACGAATAAAAACCCCTCGCACTGCGTACCCCATTCCTTTAACCCCTGTGATATGCACGGGATAAATCGGCGTTTTTGTATGTTGTGCTAACCAAAACGCGCCACGCTTTAATTTACTTGGAAATTGTGTCGGGAGTACAAATCCCCCTTGTGGAAAAATAGCAACGGCTTCCCCTGCTTCTAATGCTTGTAAAGCGACTTTTAAAGCCTTTTCAGGTCGTCCCGAATAATCGACAGGAATACCACCTATTGCTCGAAATAACCATGTTAAACCAACACGATGATATTGATGCGCATCAATCAGAAAACGTAACGGGCGATTAGTCACGGCATATAACAGTAATGGGTCTAAACCAGAAACGTGATTCGCAACAATTAACACCGCCCCTTGAGACGGCAAGGCTAATACGGGCGCGTGTAGGTGGTGATAGTAACGACAAAATAGGCGATTTAGCCCATCTAAGATATTAAGAAAGGGATTTTTCCAATCTGTTTGATGTGCTGAGTAAGCGGCGCGTAATATCAACCACCCAGCTAACCCTAAACAAATTAATAATAAACCAGTTATGAGTGTCATTAACGGATGATGAAAATTGGGAAAGACATGATCATTATGAGTTGCTCTGTTACATTAAACAAGTTATCCAGATTTTTCTCAGTATTAAACATCATCATCTTAGGCTTGAGGAGCAATCACGCATGACGACGCAAACTATCGTCTTAGCCAGTAATAACGCAGGAAAAGTGCGCGAGTTTAACAATTTATTGGTGAATTCCCCGTTTACAGTGATTCCGCAAAAAGAGCTAAATATCAGCGAAGCAGACGAAACAGGGTTAACCTTTGTAGAAAACGCTATTTTAAAAGCTCGCCATGCTGCGCAACACAGCAATTTGCCTGCCATTGCAGATGATTCAGGGATAGAGGTTGATGCTTTACAAGGTGCACCTGGTATTTACTCCGCTCGCTTTTCAGGTAAAGGGGCGAGTGATGAAAGCAACCTTCAGTTACTCTTAGAAAAACTTAATACTACGCCTGAAGCCTATCGCACGGCTCGCTATCAATGTGTCATTGTTTATATGCGTCATGCGACAGACCCCACGCCTATTATTTGTCAGGGCACATGGGAAGGGCGTATATTATTCAGCCCGCGTGGGTCGCAAGGGTTTGGCTATGACCCAATTTTTTACGTTCCTACCCATTTATGCACAGCAGCTGAATTACCACCCGATATTAAAAATCAACTCAGTCATCGTGCTCAAGCATTACGGGAATTAGTTCAATATTTAGCACATTTCCCCAAGTAAACAATTTAAACGCTCACTGTTCTACGACATCCCTTACCATTCCTCAATAATTATGCAATTTTCCAATTTTGGTCAAAAATTTACAGCGCATACAGGTGTTTTACAACTCATGCGCGACTTAGGCGCGCCTCAAGCAGAAGGACGAGAAATGTTAATGCTTGGTGGTGGTAATCCTAGCCAAATTCCGCAAGTACAACTCCGCCTGAGAGAACGTATGGAGGCTGTGCTCAATCAAGGGGATGAGTTTGAACGGGTATTAGGTAATTACACCGTTCCACAGGGTTTACCCAACTTTAATAAAGCCTTAGCGGGGCTTTTACGGCAAGAATACGGCTGGCAAGTTGATGAAAGTAATATTGCGCTTACAAATGGCAGTCAGACCGCTTTCTTTTATCTCATGAATTTATTTGCGGGTACTTACGCAGATGGGACACGTAAAAAAATTCTATTGCCCCTTGCGCCTGAGTATTTGGGTTATAACGATTTAGGGCTAGAAAGCGAGATGTTTACGGCAAATAAGCCTAATTTTGAATTTTTAGAACCCCCTCTTTTTAAATATCGTATTAATTTTGATACGTTATCTATTTCAAAAGAAATTGGCGCGATTTGCGTCTCTCGTCCGACTAATCCCACAGGTAATGTCCTAACTGATGAAGAAATTCATCAACTAGATGTACTCGCTCGTCAACATCGCATCCCCCTTATTATTGATGGCGCGTATGGCACACCTTTCCCAAATATCATCTTTACAGAAGCAAAACCAATTTGGAATGACAATATTGTGCTCTGTTTAAGCCTCTCAAAATTGGGGCTTCCTGCCGTTAGAACAGGAATTGTTATTGCTGATCCAGATATTATTCAAGCTATCAGTGCGCTAAATGCCATCATGAGTCTTGCACCAACCCATATTGGCGCACACCTTGTCGAAGAATGGATTCATACAGGAGAAATTCTGCGTCTTAGTCAACAAGTGATTAAACCGTTTTACCAACATAAAATGCATAACGCACTGTGTTGGTTAAATGAAGCATTAGACGGCATTAACTTTTATGTACACAAACCCGAAGGCGCGTTTTTCCTCTGGCTTTGGTTTAAAGACTTACCCATTACCAGCCAAGTGCTTTATGAACGTTTAAAAGAGCGGGGAGTATTAGTTGTTGCAGGACACTACTTCTTTCCAGGTCTTGCCGATACACAATGGCAACACCGTCATGAATGCATCCGTGTTAATTATGCACAAACTGAATTTGTTGTTAAACAAGGAATTAATACCATTGCTGATGTAGTTCGTCAGGCTTATGCAGGGAATTAAACCCAACTGGGAAATTGATTACTCGGTGGCTCGTCGTCGTCATCGTCCTTTTTATTATTGGGAGGCGGTGAAGAATCAGTCGGAGGCGATGAGTCTGATGTATCAACAGAGGTGGTCGTTGTTTCTGGATCAAAATGCTTCTGGTTATCTTCGGTATCATCCTCTAACTCGTAAAAAGCCCGTAATTGCATGATAAAAAAAACCACACAACCGAGTAACAAAATGAGTAGAAAAATAAAGTAGGTAAACATGAAAATACCTGTAATCGTTTTAAAGCCCTGAACAAAGAAGGGTAAACTAAAGTTTTTATTGGATATGAATACATACCAATAAACACTTCAACAGATCGCGCTACGTTTCCTACCTTGCAAGCCATTCGCTAAATCAATAGCTAAACCATCACTTACTGGGTTGCTTTGCAACAGCCTTAATTAAAATCGGTAGCTTTTTATCTAAATATGCTTTTATGTCCTGTATTGCATCTTGTGTTATTTTTTTCACTGTAATATCTGACAATGCATTGCTACCCGCTTTTTGTAATGCAACCTGCAAACGACTTTGAATAATATCCTCCATTTGTTGTTGAAACGCTTTGACTTGTGCCTCATTTAAAATCGGCGGTAAGTTATTTTTTACCTCACGTCCGACAACAACAACATCTTTCAAAACAGGTACAACAATTTTATCTTTTTGCATAATGCGACTGAGACAGAACGAAACGCTGTGTATTATGATATAGGGTATTACCCCTATATGCTACGATTTACAGAGAAATATCGTGGGCACTTAAAGTAAACTTTTGTTCCCGATAGAAACGGAAGCGTTGCCGTCCTGCGACACGTGCAGGCTCATCAGGCGTAACGACTTCCGCAATACGCTGAAACTGATCAAAATAAACTGGCACAGTCGCTGTTAAGTTGACCAATAAAGAACGTGGTGTTTGCGGTTGATTGCCATAACTAATCAAAACAGGGAAAGCCATAGAATCTCCCTGACCATTCAAACAAGTTGTTTCTACATCTCCTGTTAATAATAGTGCATGTGGAATAAAACTATCAGGATTAACCACCCACAATAATTGATCTAAATGCTTTGCCTGTTCTGCGGAATTGGCTTGAATGAAAACCAGATAGTGTTGCTGATACGCTTTTTCAATTAAACGACAAATAAAACGTTCTACAGCCTGTGGTGCGTGCTTGTGAATAATATAAAAATCAACTTGCACAGAAGATGAGGCGATTGGAGAGTCAGCAGAGGGCGAGACGGTCACTGTGTTAATTCCGAAATGACAGTATATTGAACTTTAAAATTTATAAAATCCGTCTTAATTTTAATTATAGTAACCGTACCATAAAGTGATTTAAATCTAGGACTGCCAGTCCTTCGCATCGTTTTATAGTGCGTTTACTATAGTTATAGTATTTCAACACAAACAGAAAAAACGGGGCTATGTGATGCCCCGCTTCTATGAAAAACTATTCGTCCTCACCTAAATCCATCGGAATGGGTAACGGAGGCGGCATTCCATCATCACAACTCCGATCAATTAAATACTGCGTTAATAAAGGCACAGGACGACCTGTTGAGCCTTTTTCTTTCTTTGGCATAGGTTTCCATGCTGTTCCCGCAATATCCAAATGCGCCCAACGATACTTTCTTGTAAAGCGCGATAGGAAACAAGCAGCCGTAATTGCCCCCGCTTCAGCCCCTCCAATATTTGCCATATCCGCAAAAGGACTATCTAATTGCTCTTGATACTCGTCCCATATTGGTAATTCCCAAGCCCGATCACACGCCATCCGACCTGCATTTAATAAATCGTTGGTTAAAGGATTATGATTACTCATTAACCCATGAGCATGAGCACCGAGTGCCGTCACACAAGCCCCTGTTAACGTAGCAATATCAATTACGGCACTGGGTTTAAAACGCTCGGCATAAGTCAATGCATCACACAGAATTAACCGTCCCTCTGCATCTGTATTCAGAATTTCAACGGTTTGCCCTGACAAACTCGTGACAATATCCCCTGGTTTAGTGGCTTTTCCACTGGGCATATTTTCCACAGCAGGAATTAAGCCAATAACATTAATCGGTAATTGTAATTCAGCCACCGCAGAGAGCGTGCCTAAAACACTGCCAGCCCCACTCATGTCGTATTTCATCTCATCCATACGTTCCGCTTTTTTCAGCGAAATACCGCCAGAATCGAAAGTGACCCCTTTCCCAACTAAAATGGTTGGATGAGCGTCTTTTTTCTCATTCCCTTTATATTCGAGAATAATAAAACGGGGGGATTGCTCACTGCCTTTTGCAACCGCTAATAACGCATTCATCCCTGCTTTTTCGATATGACTTTCTGTCAAAACTTTGCAGGTTAAACGATCATGCAAATTACATAAGCGTTTTGCTTCTTCCACTAAATGCGTGGGTGTGCAAACATTGCTGGGTAAATTGCCTAAATCTCTTGCTAATTCGACACCGCCTGCAATCGCTTCTGCTTCACGACGGGCTTGCTCTGCAATGCCTAATTCACGGCGTGAGGCAACGCTAAATACAATCTTACGTAACGGACGACGAGTGATATTTTTCTTACTTTTGAGCTGATCAAAGCTATATAACGCATAACGGGCAGTTTCAATGGCATGACGCACTTTCCATGCAGTATCCCGACCACGCACATTTAATTCTGTTAAATAACATACCGTTTCCATTGAACCTGTTTCGTGTAAGGTTCTAATTGCGTGTGAAATGACTTTACGATATTGCGTATCACCTAATTCCCGCTCACGTCCACAACCCACTAATAAAACACGGTCGGCTAATGTACCAGGAACATTATGTAATAATAAAGTTTGTCCTATTTTTCCCTCTAAGTCCCCTCGACGCAAAATAGAGGATAAATAACCATCGCTCACTTCATCTAATTGTTTAGCGACCTCAGACAAGCGACGTGGTTCATAAATACCAACAACAACACACGCGGTTCGTTGTTTCTCTGGATGACCACTTTTTATATTAAATTCCATGCTATTTTTCCGCTGTTATGGTTATATTGATAAAAACGTACAAATGAAGCAGGATTATCACAATTTGTACGCTAGACTCGCTATACCGAATAAAACTAATATTGTTTATATGTTACACATTCGTCTAAAAGTTGTAAAATTATATTTTTTACATAACTTATTACAGACAACGTGAGGTATTTTTTTGATTATCAACCGTTATCTCTATCGGGAAATTATATATACCCTACTTTCGCTCATTCTCCTACTCTTACTCATTTACGTGAGTAATCGCTTTATAGGCTACCTTTTACAAGCAGCATCTGGCGCGCTTCCCGCTCGATTTATCTTCCAACTTCTTGGAATTAGAATTTTAGGAGACTTAACCCTTATTTTACCGATAGGCTTTTTTTTATCTATTTTGCTTGCCTTAGGCAGACTATATAAAGATAGTGAAATCACAGCATTAGCTGCTTGTGGAATTCCTGTGCCTTTAAATGGGATTTTATTTTTTGCGACAGTATTTGCATTTTTTGTAGGGGTTTTATCCCTGTATATTTCCCCTTGGGCAAAGTCATTAGAAATGGGTTTACGCACGCAAGCCGCCAATGAGGCAGAAATTGGTGGCATAGAAGCTGGACGTTTTAAAGAATTCTTAAAAGGGCAAGGTGTTTTATATGTGGAGACTGTAGAGAGTGAACTCAATCATCTCGAAGTGATTTTTGCGCAAGCCTATCTACCTGATAAGCGAATTGTTATGACTGCAAAACAAGCCTATCAGACGATAAAAGACCAAGAATTATTTTTAGTCCTACAAAATGGACATCGTTATGAAAGCCCACATGAGAACCCTTTAAGTTACACCGTTGTCGATTTCACAGAACACAGTATTCGTATTCCGCGCCATTTAAATGCAGCAACACCAACAGAAAACCGCGCCGCGTTACCAACATCAATATTATGGCATTCTGCAAAAATAGAGGATAAAGCTGAATTACAATGGCGTTTCTCTTTACCACTTGCCATTTTATTATTGTCCGCCCTTGCTGTGCCTTTATCACGGACAACACCACGTCAAGGACAATACAGCAAAATTTTTTTTGGTATCTTAATTGTGTTGATTTATAGCAATTTCCTATCCATTGCTAAAAAATGGGTTGAGCGGGGAGAAGTTCCTATTTGGGTTGGCATTTGGTGGGTGCATTTATTAATGTTTATCGTTATTGCTTTGTTATTGGGGTATCCCCGTTTGCAACAATATTGGCGACGATATCAACATCAACAAATTCGAGTAAAGAAAACAAGTTTTACTTAAGTTTGTCAGCGTTGTATTAAGTAAATTTCAGCAGTTAGGGATGAAATAGTGTCAGCGATTTTAAAGAAATGACTCATTTTAAATGCTGATTTGAGCAGAAAGAAATACTATTGATTGTCTTTCTACTCAAAAAAGTCTGTTATAAGTTAATCTTATCTACAATATTATTTAACCAATTGATAGGTATTTGCGTTATGACCCTGTGGATTCATTGTTAAAACGCCATCTGTCGCAAATAACTGATTTAAAGCACTACTCCCGCCTTTAATCGTCACTTTAAACGTGATTTGTCCTTGCTCACGATGTTGTATTTGCAAATTACGCAATGATTCAATATTTTTTAAATAATTATTCACGGTTACATAATCTTGCCAATTATCTACAGCGGTAATTTGTAACTCTACAGTCTCTTCAACAGCCGTATTTGTGGGGGGTAATGAGGATGCTGAATTATTATTTAAGCCTAGATTATTTTGTGTTGTTGCCATTTCAGGAGGAATTTTACTGCTAAATGTTGACCCTGATGATGATGGAGGATTACTAAGTGCAGGATTTCCCGTAAAAGCGGGATTGCTAGTGAACGCTGGAGTATTTGTAGATTGACTGGGAGGCGTTGAAGGTGGATTTGCAGGAGTCGGTGCATTATTCGTGGTTGGTGTGCTAATGACAACAGGTGTCGCAGGTACTTTACTGATTTCTGTTATCGCTTCATTAATGGTTCGTTGCAATAATAATGGCAGTGCTGTTTCTTGGTTTTTCCAATTTTTAATAACAGCCCCTTTTGCATACACAACCCATTGTCCTTGCCACATACTTGGTTGCTTACTAATCCAACCCACTAACATGGTTTCTGCACCATAACGGCTTGCAACACTGGTTGCTGAGGAGGCTTCCGCATTTTTCACAGCAGTCAATGGTAATGCAATATGGTCATCAATATCTAAAACAGGAAATAAGAGGGGAATGCCTCGTTGTGTTGCTTGTTGTTTTAAAATGGTTACTGCTTCACTGCCTTCTTCTTCATTGATAATACGGCTATTTGTATCTTCTTCAAGTACAATCCAAGTCAGTAGTGGTGTTCGATTTGGGTTAGTACGTGGGACATTAATGGAGGCATTTCTTAAAGCACGTTTTGTCCCCTGTGGTTCAAAACCAACAACTAACATCAATTGTTTATCTGATTTTTCTCGATATTCATATTGTGCAACTAGGCTTTTAGCTTTTGCGGATAGTTTTTTCAATTTTTCGGGGTCAGTCGTAGCCTGTTCACTGCTCACATTTGCCATGACTTGTGCAAAAGCTCTTGCAAAACCGTCTTCCAATAAATTTTCATCACGACTCGCAATTGGCACAGTTGCCTCATATAGCGTCTGTTCTGCATAAACGGGCAAAACACTTAAAAATAACCAACTGATTAAAAATAAAGTACGATGCCAAATCATCACTTATTTACCCCAGATAAAAACTGCAAAAATACCTCATAGTCCTTTGGAATGGACAAGATAGAGGCTGTTATAATACATTGAAATATTATCGAAGTAAGCAGAACCTGCTCTTTATTAAACCTTGTCGAGGCTGTCATGCTACGTATTTTAAATAAAATCCGTCAAACGGGTATTGTGACTGAATCTTTTTCTACCATCGTATCTGATCATGAAATAGAAATAGTGGGTCAACAAGTGCAAGCAGAAATCGCCCGTTTATTTGCAGGCAGTTTAGCGATTCGCCAAGTTGATGCAGGCTCTTGTAATGCTTGCGAATTAGAGATTCATGCCCTGAATAATCCTTATTACGCAATTGAACGGTTTGGTGTACATTTCGTTGCATCACCGCGTCACGCAGATGCATTATTAGTCACGGGTGTTGTTTCTCGTCATATGCAAACGGCATTATTACGGACATACACCGCAACGCCAGCACCGAAGTTCGTTATTGCGGCGGGGGATTGTGCCGTGTGTGGGGGGGAATTTGGCGTATCATACGCAAGTTGTGGTGCAGTCAATCAAGTGATTCCTGTCGATGTCACAATTTCAGGATGCCCACCAACACCACATGCTTTATTAGCGGGTATTTTACAAGCAATTCAGAAAAAAACGCTTAAATAATCTAAAAATAGATAATTTACTCGTTTTATTGCATTTGTCTTCTTTATCCTCATTCACTTCAATAGCGTATCGTCATGAGTCAAGCACATCTTCTCCGTACACGTCGCTTTTTGCCCTATTTTCTGACCCAATTTTTAGGGGCGTTTAATGACAATGTGTATAAAAATGCCTTAGTGATTTTAATTGCTTTTCAAGGTAGTGCCTTACTTGGTATGAACAGTAGCCAGTTAGTTAATTTCAGTGCAGGGTTTTTTATTTTGCCATTTTTTCTATTTTCTGCGACTGCAGGGCAAATTGCAGATAAGTATGATAAAGCGCAATTAATGCGTTGGACAAAGCTCTTAGAAATCGCCGTTATGGGGTTAGCCTTATTTGGTTTTTTCTTTAACAGTATTTTATTTTTAATTATTTTACTTTTTTTAATGGGGGCACAATCGGCACTCTTTGGTCCCATAAAATATGGCGTTGTTCCCCAATTATTGCGAGAAGGGGAACTAATTGGCGGAAATGGTTTAATCAGTATGGGCACATTTCTAGCGATTCTTTTAGGAACTATCCTAGGTGGCGTTTTAATCGCGAGGGAAGATGGTGCGCTTTGGGTTGCGACGATTGTTCTCGTCATTGCGATACTGGGCTGGGTTGCTAGTGTATATGTGCCACCTGTCCCCCCTTCAGACCCTAATATTACAGTGAATTGGAATGTTTTCTCACAAACATTTCACAGCATGGGCTTTGCATTAGAAAATCGGAGCGTTTTCTTATCCGTATTAGCCATTTCATGGTTCTGGTTTATTGGGGCAACTTATCTATCACAACTACCTATTTACACAAAAGATATTTTAAAAGGTAATGAGAACGTTATTACTTTATTATTAACCATGTTTTCTGTGGGCATTGGTCTTGGTTCATTACTGTGCGAACGCCTATCTCGCGGAAAATTAGAGGCTGGTTTAGTGCCTTTAGGGGCTTTAGGCATCACCATTTTTTCTATTGATGTTTACTTTGCCAGTTATTACTTTTATGCCCTTGAATATCCTGTAGGAACAATAACTGTATCCACCTTTTTATCTGAAGGATTTGCCAGTTGGCGAATATTAGCGGATTTAGTGTTAATTGGCTTATTTGGTGGTTTTTATATTGTGCCATTAAACGTTATTGTACAAACCCGTAGCAATCCTGCACACCGCTCACGTATCATTGCTGCCAATAATATTATTAACTCACTTTACATGGTGCTTTCAGCCGTTTATGCCATGCTTTTATTAAGTTTTAATGTCAGTATTGGCACTATCTTCCTCAGTTTAGGGGCACTAAATCTTATTTATTCGTTAGTCATTTTCCTCTTTATGCCTGAATTTTTAACCCGATTTGTTCAAATGTGGCGTTCAAATTCAGCTAACGCATAACTCATGCAAAAAACGTCTGTATTTACCGAATCAATTGCTTTAACACTTCATCCATCCAAATCATTTTTAATTGTGTTAAGCATTATTTACGGCGGTGCAGGCGTTTTACTCATACCGCTACAACTTCCTTTCTGGTTAAAAATTTCGCTATTTATAATCTTAATGCTACATGCGCTGTATAGCATTATTTACGAAGCTTTCTATTATCAACATCCTGTACAGAATGCAATATTGCACCTGACCTATGCTATTTATGCAGACCAAACACATGCGCAAATACACGCGAGTAGTTATCAACACGCCTATCTCATTGTGCTACGCCTACAGCACACTAATCATCCTAAAAAAATAGACACACTTATCATTTTTGCCGATGCCATCGCGCCACAAAGTTTTAAGCAAATTCGTATCCGTTTAAAACACCCTTACCCAACGGATAATAAGCAATTATCTCCCTCCTTGAAAAAGACTGATTAATTCATTACTGCAAGACTTCCTTTTCAATCACTTTTCCCCCATAATAAAACGTCGATATGAGTACTCAACTACCTTTAGGCATTGGTTTGCCAGAGTCCGCCTCATTCACCAACTATATTCCTGGTCCTAATCAAGCTGTTTTCAACATATTACAGCAGATTATCGATGGAAAATGGGAAAATTGTTTATATATTTATGGTGATGCAGGAACAGGAAAAAGCCATTTATTACAAGCCGCTTGTGAACAAATGGCACGACGTGGTGGCAGACCCGCTTATTTACCCCTCGCTTTATTCTCGCAATCTACCCCTGACATACTAGAAGGGCTAGACGCGCTCGACCTCGTTTGTATCGACGATATACACGCCATTATTGGACAACCCCATTGGGAAGAAGCTTTATTCCGCCTTTACAATCAACTACGCACAAATGGGATTCCTCAAATTATTACAGGAAACACCATTCCCAATAAACTGGGTTTACACCTGCCTGATTTAGTCTCCCGTTTAAACTGGGGCGGGGCGTTCGCGCTTCAACCCTTAGACGACATAAGCACCCTACAAGCTTTACAAGAACATGCCAAAGGGCGGGGCATGGAACTCTCTGACAAAGTCGCGCAATACCTCGTTCACCAATGTCCAAGAGACATGAAAACCCTGCTCAAATGGCTGCGCCAACTCGACTACGAATCCCTTTCTAACCGTCGAAAACTGACCCTCCCCTTTGTGCGCAATCTTGTGCAAAATACCGTCGTTTCCCTACAGGATAATGCGTCATGGCATGGAAACAAATAGCCATAGCCGTTAGTCTCAGCATAATACTGACACTAATGAGCAGTTATTTACTCTTTAATAACCGACTCAATGAACTTAGTGCCCAAGTTCAAGCCCTAGAAACCCGCGAATTTAAACAACTCGACCAACAATACGCCCGAACCCAATACGTCGACAAACTCAATGAAGCCCTACACACAGCCCTATCTGCGGCAATCAACACCAGCACAGAACAAAATCTTTACCTCACAGCACAAGTCAATAACGCCTACCGTTTAGCTGATACCCTACTCGACAAAGTCAACAAACAAGCCGACCAACACACCGCTGTTTTAGAACAAATAGCCACCCTAAAACAAACCATCAACAAACTCATAGAACTGGTCGACAACTTAAAAAAAAATACCGCCCACAGCGTTCCCGCTGGCACTATCATGAGCTATGCAGGCAACATCAATGCCGAACAACAACAAACACTTCAACAACTCGGCTGGCTACTCTGTGATGGACGCGAACTCCCACGCCAACAATACCCCCAACTTTTCGCAGCCATCTCCACCCTCTACGGCGCACCAACTGAACAAACCTTTCTACTACCAGACTTTCGCGGTGTTTTCCTACGCGGGCTAGACTTAGACAGACAACTTGATGCACAACGCACACTCGGCACAATGCAACTAGACGACAACAAAGCCCACCAACACACAGGAACGACCACCACATCAGGCATACACCAACATCGAGGCTCAACAGACATCGGTGGCGAACACCACCACAAACTAGAAGCCTCAGGGTTTTGGTACACCACAAAAAGCTGGCTAGAACGTCGAGCTATCACCAACGAAGTTGACGACGGCGAAACCTACAACACCACCCTAGACGGCGAACACAAACACAACTTTGTCACCCCCATCGGCGGAGACCACCAACACCAACTACTCACCGATAATACGGGTGGTACAGAAACACGCCCTAAAAATTATGCAATTATCTATTTTATAAAGTATTAAAACAAAAGATATACAATCAGTTTCACAAAATCCAAGACACAAATAGCGGACAAAACCCCTATTCATATCCCTTTTAACGCATATACAACGATAACATGGACATCATCTACCTACGTGATTTACGCATAGACACCGTTATTGGTATTTTCGGCTGGGAAAGACAAGTAAAACAAACCATTGTACTCGATATCGAAATGGCAACCGATATACGCAAAGCGGCAGCAACCGACCATATTGAAGACACCTTAAATTACAAAGCTGTAGCAAAACGACTGATTGATTTCGTCACACACAGCGAATTTGAACTGGTCGAAACCCTTGCAGAACGAATAACAGAAATTATATTAAGTGAGTTTCAAGTGCCTTGGGTCAGACTACAACTTAACAAACAAGGCGCAGTCAGAGGAGCGAGAGATGTTGGAATCATCATTGAAAGGGGGACAAAAACAGAACATGGCAACAGTGTATGTTAGCGTAGGTAGTAATATCAATCCATTACAACACATACGCGCAGGATTAACGGACTTACAACACCACTACGGCACACTACAACTATCACCTGTTTACGAAAGTGCTGCCGTGGGTTTTACAGGGGAAAACTTCTACAACCTCGTGCTTGCCTTTCAAACAGATAAACCTGTCCGACAAGTCAACCAACACCTACACGAGATAGAAGCCAATCACGGACGCACCCGCGACGGACAACGCTACTCATCCAGAACATTGGATTTAGACCTAATACTCTACGATGACCTCGTACTACAAGACACCACCGACAAGCTAGAAGTTCCCAGAGGCGAAATAGAAAAATACGCCTTCGTCCTTCTCCCCCTAGCCGACCTAGCCCCCACCCTAAAACACCCAACACTAGGCAAAACCTACGCTGAATTATGGGAAAACTTCCAAGGTAAAGACAAACAAACCTTGTGGCAGGTGGATGTTGAATTAATGCCGCAATAATTAGAAATTATCTTTTACAGATGCTATTATTTTTCAATGCATTTAGCTTTATAGTAGTATCTGTTTTCTTACCTTAATATCTATATCGCTCTATTTATGTTGAACACGAAGACATGGGGGTCATAATTATGTTGTTAAGCCATTTATCACAAGAAGCTTTACTTTCTAAACAAGCTACATTTCAACCTAGTAAAAACACAATTGTAGAAGCTACACGTTTAGTTAATCAACTTGATTTTACTGACCAAAATGCCACGTTAATTTCTTATCATGGTTGGCAAGCTGAGAAAGTCTTAGCAACTGAAGTAATTTACAGAAAATGGTTGGTTTTGCACAAAGTTTATAACCAAGAAATCAAATTAGCCCCAAACAAGCAGTTGGATGAATATTGGCACTTTCATATTTTAGACACCAGAAAATACATGCAAGATTGCAATTTAGTTTTTGGTAGCTATCTACATCATTATCCTTACTTTGGTTTAACTGATGCAGAGACAGCGGAAGATTTGCACAATGCGTTTCAACGTACACGCGATTTATTTATTAAACACTTTGGACATGACTTAATAGGTGTTTCAAATCGTTGTAGCTCAACCTCTTGTCGTTAATTCCTCTCTTTTTCTCAAAGATAGCAGGTATTTTATACTCATAAAATATCTGCTATTTGATTTGGTTTTCCATTTATGGCGATTTTATCTATTTCAACTCCATTACGAGCACATATTTCTTCTATTGCTCATCATATTAATGTTTTCGTACAATCAGATATTGATAGTTTTATTCAACAAAATAAATATTTTTTATTAATTTATCAATCTGTTGAAAAAATTTTAGATAAAAATTGTTTTGTTGTAATTAAAAATATTGGTTTTAATAGAAATAGGGCCATTTTTGAATCTTTCATTAAGTTATTTGGACGATTTTATGGCGTTGTTGAATATACAGGGATTAAAGTAGATTGTGCTTATACAGGCTGTAGTTATAATGCCTTGACTCTGCATAATGATGATGCTGTTGATTTAAATAATCCAAAATATACATTCATTCAAGTGTTATCAGAAGACCCAAATGGAACTAATTTTGGTTGGAATGGGGTAGTTAGAATTGATGATGTATTTGAATACTTAACGCTGCACGATAAAGCGTTATTAGATAAATTATTTAATTATCATTTTCCGATGCTTTCGTATGGAGTTTCTGCTTATTCGGAAAGTCGGGAAGAAATTATTTTACGAGAACCTATTTTTACTTATCATCGTGGCTATTTAAAAGTACGTTTTGATTTATCTCGAATTAAGCATTTTTATTTTAAAAAAGAAATAGCCATGCCTGATGAGGAAAAATTGATTTTAGATAAATTCTTATCAGTTTGTCAGCAGTTTCGTAAGCGTTATTATTTGAGCTGTGGTGATATTTTAATTGTTGATAATCATCGTACTTTACATGACCGTGAAGAAACTACTTTAGAGTTAGACGAAGATGGTCGTTTTATTTCCCGAGAGATATTAGTGAGTTTTGCATATGAAAAAAACTGATTTTCACATTTCACAAGCCCATGATTTGATTGGTACTCATTCTAATCTCCCTTTTTGGATTTCAATGATAAAAGCCTCACAAATGGTTATTCCGCCAGATACTTCGAAAGTTGTGTTAGATTTTGGGTGTGGTGAAGGTAAGTTTTTGCCTGTTTTTGATTTGATGGATGATTTGAAAACAGGGGTAGGCTTTGAGGTGGATGATAAGTTGTTATCTATTGCAAAAGAACGTAATCAAAATAGTAAGATTAGTTATGCTCATTATGATAAGTTAGCTAATTATAAGGACTATTTTGATATTGCGTATTCACAAGAAGCGTTATATACCTTGCCCGATTTGAAGAAACATGCTCAAGAGATGTTTAATTGTTTAAAAAAGGGAGGGTATTATTTTGCAACGATGGGGTCTCATATTCAGAATCCTTTGTGGGCACATCGGCGGGAAATTATTAGACGGGAAGAAAGTTATCCTGTATGTGATTATTCGTTAGAACAGGTTGCAAATGTATTTTTTGAGGTTGGGTTTGAAGTTGGATTGAAACGTTTACCTGTTGAGTATTTTGTGATTTATCATCCAGAAATTACAAAGGCTTTTTCTAAATCTTATTTGGATTTAGTTAATAGTGTTTATGAGAATAAAATGTTGTTTTTATTTTGGAAGGAGACCTAATTAAATGAAAGGTATAATAGAAAAAATGAAAATGGTTTTCAACCATAAAAATAATATGTTAGCTTTTATTCTAGTAATTGTTGTATTTCAGTTCGTTTGGATTTTTTTTAAAAAAGATTTGATTACCAATACACTGACAGATTTTATAGCCTCGTTTGCTGGTTTTATTCTTACTGCTTTAGGATTTTCTTTTGTAGTCGTGCAGATTTCAGCTTTAGCAGAACAAATACAAAATGAAAAGGAGCGCTCTCATCAAGATAAAGAACGTCATTATCAAGATAGCGAATTCAGAAACTTCCTAGAAGCTACAAAAATGCTAACTTCTGCTGATAAAGACAATGTTACAGCACAAATTTCAGCAATGTATCTGCTTTATGATTTTGCAAAGAAATATCCTGACAATTTAGAGAAGGTAATGAAAGTATTGAACAGATATGTTATTCCTTCTTATTATGAAATAATTTCTAATGAAAAAAGAACTATTGATGAATGGAAAGAAAATGGAGACCCATGTCAGCAAGTGGCTTCTATTGCTTTAGAATTAAATAAGAAATTATTTATTTATGCTTTACAGGAAGTAGATAATAAAATAATTAATTTATCTGGACTAGTAATCTTTAATTTAGATTTTGAATCAGATATTAATTTTGATAAAAATCTAGTTCTATCAAAAATTTTTGAGAAATCAGATAGAATAACATTCTTGCATAGCAATTTTTCGTCTAAGAAACAATCTAAACAAATAGATTTTTTTACAACAAAAAAAGTTGATACTGATTCTATCATTGGAAGAATGAATATTAGTTTGTCTAATTTTATTAAGTGTGATTTAACAAATTGTAATTTCTCTCAATCAAACTTATGGGGGGTTAGTTTTGAAAATTGTATTCTTGAAAAGACTTCTTTTGAGAATGCAGAATGTGAAGGTGCTGAATTTATAGGAACAACAGAAATAAAATGCGCACAATTGAATGAAATGTTATTTTTAAGCAAACTTAAATTTAACACATTTAGAGCATGTCCAGAATTAAAATATGGCGTTATTTATCATAATAATCCAAACTGTTTTCAATATACTGAAGAATATAGAAGATTTAAAAACAGTTGAAATTATGAATAATAAAATACTCATTTTTGGCGCAGAAGAAAACAATCTCAAACAAATTGATGTAGAAATTCCTTTACATCGAATTACGACGATTATTGGTGTTAGTGGTTCAGGCAAATCAAGTTTAATTTACAAAGTCATTGCTGAAGAAGCCAAAAGACGAGAAAAAATCGACAAGGGACTTGCCGAATGTCGCGACTATGCTATCCGTCCTAAATTCGACAAAATAGAAAACCTTCCCTACTGTATTGTCGTTAAACAAAGAGGCTTGCAACAAAGCCACGCATCAACACTTGCAACTGTCACAGGATTGCATGAATTACTTAGAGATGAATTTGTCAAAGACGGCAAAATTATTTGCCAGTGTGGTACTGAAGTACATCCGCCAACCCCTTCAGACATAATTAATTTCATCAATAAAAATTTTCCAACAGAAATAATAGAGTTAATTGCCATTGTTGCTGATGAAAAATACAGCGATTGTGAAAGAGAAATTGCTTTATTAAAAGCACAATATATAGAAGAAGTGATTATTCTTAGCTCATACGACGAAAAAGAACGCATAAAAAAAGTTAAGACCTTAAAACACTTAAATAATCAATATGCTAATACTATAAAAATTAATTTAGGTAAATTTAATACATCTGCATCTTTACAAAAAGCGATAGATACTTACAAATCTATTGCATTTGATAGTTTTCAAATTATCGTTAATCATAAAAGTTACCATTTTAAATACGACTATATTTGTCCGTCTTGCACCCAACTATATCACCCAATCACTTCAAATCTTCTTTCTTTCAATAGTAGCTCCTCCACAAAAACATCTGGCGTATGTGAAATTTGTCAAGGACAAGGAGAATTACAAACGTTAAATTATGAACAACTCATTATTCCAAATAAACCATTAAATGAACATTTTTTAAACTTAGAACATAATGGAAATTGTTATAAATACACTTCGTTATGTGATGATACCCTTGAAAGATTTTGCAAGGAAAATAAGATAGAAACATATAAAACCTTTTCTGAATTAACAAAGGAACACCAGACACACCTAAAACAATTTATAGAAGAAAAATTGCTCAAAAAAAATCATATTACAATTAGCAAATTTGTAACAAAAATAACCTGTCCAACATGCCACGGTAGTCGCCTAAATACTAAAGCAAATGCAGTAAAATGGTATGGAAAAAATATTAGTGAATTATTAAGTTTCAGTGTGGAAGAACTATTTTTTTTCCTGAAAGACAAAAAACTTCATCATACCAAAATTCATCATATTTTATCTGTTCTCATACAAGCAACCATTGGTTACTTAACATTAGAACGTTCCACAGATACATTAAGCGGTGGAGAACTACAACGCATAAAAATTGCAATACAACTTAATACTAATAATAAAAATTTACTTTATATTTTGGATGAACCCTCAATTGGATTACATGCTTATGATAATCTTAAATTTATTAACTTAATTAAGTGTTTAAAACAACAGGGAAATACCGTTATTATTTCTGAACATAATCAGCACTACATAAAAAATGCAGATTACTTAATAGAGCTAGGGACTGGAGGGGGGATTAAAGGCGGAAATGTGATTTTTAGTGACACTGCTAATTGTTACCAACTTCCTTCTATAGAAGTTAATAGAAAAAATCATACAATAGATTTAAATAATGCGCTATATTTAGAAAATGTGTGTTATCACAGTATTAGAAATCAAAATTTTATTATTCCGCTTAATGGATTAATTGCTATCTCTGGTGTTTCTGGTAGTGGAAAATCCTCTCTTATCCATCATGTTTTATCTCCTATTATCAAGCAATATTTGGCAGATAAAACAATCAATACACAATATGTAAAATCTGTTAAAAATTTTGATAAATTACAAAGTTTAGTAGAGCTAAATCAATCCCAAATAGGGGTTAATTCTCGTTCTATTATTGCAACTTATATGGGTTTTTTCGATAAAATTCGTAAATTATTTGCAAATACAGAAATAGCATTGTTGTCTAACTTTTCCTCAACAATGTTTAGTTTTAATGAGGAAGAAGGGCAATGTGAATATTGTAAAGGTTTGGGCGAAGTAGAAAATAATATTTGTCCAAGTTGTTTAGGTAATCGTTATCAACCTCAAGTATTAGAAGTCATTTATCAATCTTGTTCTATTGCTGATGTACTAAATTTGACTATTGATGAATCGCTCCTTTTTTTCAAGGATGATGAGGAATTAGTTTTCTATTTTAATACCCTGATTAGTTTAGGATTAGGACATCTAACAATAGGTCGAGCTACACCAACATTAAGTGGAGGCGAAGGACAACGTTTGAAATTAGCAAAAAGCTTGATTGAATCAAAAAATAAAATAAAAAAAGGAAATTTTATTTATATTCTAGATGAACCAACAACGGGATTAAGTTATAAAGATATAAATAAATTATTTTCTATTTTTGAAAAAATATTAAGTTATAACAATACAATTATTGTAATTGAGCATAATTTAACAATTATCAAACATGCTGATTATGTTATAGACATGGGGTTAGGTGCAGGAAAATTAGGTGGAAATAATCTTTTTTCTGGAATACCCACAGATTTGTTGAAACATCCTTCTTCAGTCACAGCCAAAGCATTGCAAGACACTTATGATAAGGATGAAATCCCTTTGCGTGATTTAGAGTTAGAGGTATCTTCTTTTAATGAGCAAAGTGATTTTGCTATTTTAGGTAAGCAAAAAACATTACATAATTGTCAAAATATATATTTAACTGGCAAAAACTTTGAATTGGAAAAACAGCTTTTAGAAAATTATACATTAGTTTTAGATAATCAGAATTTTAATGTTTTTAAATCAAAAGAAGAACTTTTTAAAAGCGTAAGTACAATTAAAGAATTTCAATATTATGGATTTAACCCATTTGTTACAAATTTTTTTATTTATAACAGAATTGCTCAAAGCGATTTAAAACAAAAACTATTAAATCTCTCTAAAATAGGTTTTGATGCACTCTATATTTCAGGTGAAATTTACTCTATAAAAAACAACTTAAAAAATATACTATTACAAAACCCTTGGGAATTTAAAATTATTACTAATAGTAGTGAACAAGCATACCTTTACGGACAAGGTTGGTTATCCATAATAGTTTCATCTAATAAAATAGTAGAATTAAGCACTCGCTTAGTATCTATAAAACACAAAATTATTGGCTCTCCTCAAATTA
Source organism: Beggiatoa alba B18LD (assembly GCF_000245015.1). NCBI lineage: Bacteria > Pseudomonadati > Pseudomonadota > Gammaproteobacteria > Thiotrichales > Thiotrichaceae > Beggiatoa > Beggiatoa alba. The sequence goes on from NZ_JH600070.1 coordinate 3,284,547, forward strand.
TACCTGCAACGTTTAACCGCTACTTAAATCCTTGTAAGGAATGTTATGGGGTAGGTTTTTTATTAGGTATAGAGAATACGAAAATTATAGAAAACGCTGATTTATCTATTTTAGATGAGGGTTTCCTTAAAAAAGAAATTGCAGAAAAATTAAAGGGGACAATGCGCTTAGAGATAAAACCTGCAATAAAAAAACTTAGGGAAGAGGGTTTGTTTGATTTCTCAAAAAGCTTTAGCCAGTTAAATGAAGAAGAAAAAAACATTTTTCTGTATGGTTTTATTCATAAGCATTTTTTAAAACCAATGGGACAAAAAAACAATAAAAATGATTATATTGCTTGGAAAGGTTTATATTTTTATATTCGAGATAATATTTCAAAATTTGATAAAACACTTTCTCAAGATATTACTATTTTTGAAAAAACATGTCCTTTTTGTCAGGGTTCTGGTTTTAATGAAGAATTAAAATTCTTTCATATCAATAATAATGCACTTTCTTGTTTGCTCACTTAAATTAAGTTTAGTGAAAACATTGCTATAAGAATAGAGCATATCATCCATACTGAATTAATCCTTTTATTTTACTCAAAACGCCTTCCTCTCCCTCACTATTCGTATTCCCTCCCATGCTGATAACTCGCCCGTTTCACGGGCGAGGGTAATGCGTAAAAACCAATATAAATGCAGTACAACCTCCCGTCCAAATAATTGTTCTTGGTTATCTTTTTTCTTCAATAAACGTTGCCAGCTTTTAGGGGATAGTTGATTTTCTAGTAGCTCATAACCGCGCCATGTGTATTCGGCAAGGTGTAGGCAGTAGGTGCGCCATGCTTGGCGGACTGTGGCAGGGGTTTGGGCTGTCGCGCAGTCTAGTAAGTCAGCAAGTAAAACACCAACTCGTTGTTGTTCTGGGTCGGTAACGGCTTGCATGGTTAATAGGAGTTGTTGGGCTTGGGTTTGTAGGTTGGGGGGAATCGCGTTGTAGTATTCGTATTCTAAGTAGGTGTGTTTGTCGTGGATTTCTTTAGAGTCTAGGCGTTGGGCGCGGTTTTGGGTCAGTATGCTGGTGTCGTGTAGGTGGCGTGTCCGGTCGAAAATAAATTCTAATACGCTGGCGAGTCTGGGGAAACGGGCAATTTCTAGCGCGCTATTGGGTAGCTCGGTATATTCTAGGGCAAGGAGTAGGGCTTTTAAAACAGGGTGTTCGGCGGGTTCTGTTAAGCGGTAGTGGCGCGGTTCACGGGAGGTGGTGCTTGCTTTGGAGCGGGCGCGGGAAAGGTCTATTTCGTGTGAGAGTGCTTTGCATTGTTCTTGGATGCGGTCAAAGTGGAGGGTTAAGGGGAGGTCGGAAAGGCGTTGAAGGCGTTGGGCAAGGATTTGTTCGTTGGTGTTGCTATTCCATTGTAGTTGGTAGTGGTTGTTTTGTTTGCACCATGTGGCTAGTCCTGTATTAAGGGCTGGGTGACTTTGGGCTTCTAATGGGGTGGGGAGTCGGTAGGCGACACCGCCGCCGCGTTTGTTGGTGAGCCATGTGCAGAATGCATCGGCATCTTTGCCTTGAGTGCCTGCAATTGCTTGTTGTGCTTGACCTTGTGGAAAGCGGGGTTGTTGCCAGTGGTCGGGTTGGTGGAATTTGCCTTGTTGGCGGGTGTCGTCTAGGAAAAGTTGGTATTCTGCATTGCTGATGAAGTGGAGGTCTATTTCTATGTCGTCGTCGATGCGTTGTAGGGTGTTGAGGCGTTGGCTCATGCGGACTTCTGCGGCAAGTTCGCGTTGTTCGATGTTGTTGGCATCTAGGTTGCCGAGGACTTTGTGAATGACGGCGTTACGGGTGTCTTCTTCTAATTCTCTCGCTTCTTCTAGGCAGTGGGCGGCAAGGGTCATGGCGGCGAGTGAGGCGTTTTCTAGGCAGGCTTTGACAACGGGGGTTGCATCGCCTTGGGCAACGTAGAGGCGTAGGGTTTCTTGCCACCAGCTACGGTGTACGAAGTTTTCCCATTTGATGTTGTCTTTGCGTTCTAGGAGGTAGGCGGAGGCTAGGTATTCTTGGAAGGTGAGGTGGGCAAAGTGCCATGTGTTGTGTTCTTTTTCTAGGACTAGCCCACTGCTTTCTTGGATGTCGGGGAGGAAACGATTAACATTGTCGTCGGTTAGACCAACCCGTTTTAGGGGTTTATTGATGATTTCTAGGGCTTCTTGGGTGCTGATGTCGCGGATGTTTTTGTTCATCATGTAGGCGGCAAGGGGTTGTAGGGCAACCCGTTTTTGTGCGGCGGTGAGGTTGTCATGAATGCCGATGGATTGTCGCCAGTGTCCTAGGAATACGTCGCAGATTTCGGCGTAGAGTTCTACTCGTCTGCCAGGTAGTTGTCCGCGATAGCGGTGTACCATGGCTATCATGGTGAGTAGTAGCGGATTGACGGTTAAGGCACTGAGCGCGGGAATTTTATGGAGGCGGGTGAGTAGGTCTTCTGCTTCTTGTTGGGCTTTTTGTTTTACGCCAGCATCTTCTTTTCCAAAGCTGATGATTTCGTTGGCTAAATACCAAGCATGAACAAAGGATCGGACTTGTTCCATGTTGAAGGGTTGAACTTCAAGGATGTTGGCGTGTTGTAATGGTGCGCTACGGTAGCCGTGTGGACGAGCGGTGATGATGAAGTGGCAACGGGGATAGTTTTGGATTTGTGCGTCTAGCCATTGGGCAATTTTAATACGTTGAGTCACGTCGCCGACTTCGTCTAATCCATCGAGTAGGATAATGCAAAGTCCATTTTTTAGTTGGCGGTCAAACCAGTCTGCGGGTGGGTTGAGGTCGGGATATTTTTTAGGGTTGTTAAAGTGTTTGTAAGCGAGTTCGGCAAGGGTTGGGGAGTTTTCTAGTGAAAGTGGTTTTGTGGCATCGGTGGCTTCTTGCAGAATGTCTTCTATGTGGTTGCGAAAGGCAAGAATCAGGGGAATACGGTGCGAAAGTCGGTAGTATTGTTGGCGATGTTGGGCAAGTGTTAGGGCAATATGTTGTAGTAATGTGGTTTTACCGCAACCTGGTGAGCCGAGCACAGCGAGGACTAGGCGTGTGTGTTGTTTGTCTCCGTGTTGGATAAAGTCCCAGATGGGGCGATTACCTGCAAGTTCTTTGTTAGAAAGGGGATCGACGTTGGCTTGATTGGGGTTTGAGGAGGGGGCTATACGGAGTTCAACAAAGACTTTATCGAGTTCTAGGGTGAAAGTTCCCATGACTCGTAATCCGCGCACGTTAAACACGCGGTGTTTATAAAGGATGTCTCGACAGTAACGGGTTTCAAAGTTGAAATGGGCAAAGAGTTTGCCGAAAAGTCCAAAAAAGCCATCGATGGCTTTATCAAAGAGTCCTGAAAAGCGTTCTTCTAATTTTTTGCGAATCAGGACAAGTCCAACCAAAAAAAGCGTAATGATGGCATAGAGCGGTTTATCAATGAACCATTCTAAAAATTTTTGGAGAGTTTCTACAAAACCACTGGCTTCTTTTTCCCATTCATCGGTAGTTGTTGTTGCAAAGGTATTATTGAGATAAAACAGGGTAATAGATAGAGAAAGTATTATCTTTTTTAGACGAGACATAAGAAAATCCGTGAATGTAGTAGATATTTTTATATTCAGTAGTCAATTATCGTGTTTTTTAAATAGGGTTATTTTGTCCCTGTGTTTTTTGTGATGTGTAGCAAACTTAAGACAAGTAGCACGCCAATAAAAGCCCCACCTAAATGAGCAACACGGTTAATACCATCAGCTTGCCCTAGTTGTTGGGTTTCTTGAATCACTTGTATTAATACGAATTGTCCTAAAATTAAAACTTCTAAGAGTCTGCGCCAGTCCCAGCTTAAGCGTATTAAAACGCTGACAGAAAATAAACCAAAAACAGCCCCTGATGCGCCTAAAGAGCTGAAATAGCCTGATTGTAATAGCCAGCTCATGATGTTTGCTCCAATCCCACAAATTAAATAGCTAATAACTACACCGCTAGCCCCTTCTTGTTCTTCAATTAATTTGCCAAATAAGTAGAGGAAAAAGAGATTTCCTGATAAGTGTTGCCAACTTGCATGGCAAAAGAGGGAAGTGACAAATTGATACCATTCGGGATGATGGTGATTTAAATATAAGCGTTCTAAGGGGAGTTGTAAGATATGGTCTAGGATATAAAATCCTAAATTGATAATAATAAGGGTAAAAACGCCGTTGTAACGTTGTTGGGGTTGTAAGGCAATGTTGTCTAACATGGGAAAATTCCTTGTTTACTTTTTAAAATTGTTTTCATGGCAATTGTTTAGTTAATTCATTAGTAACATTGTGGAAATTCGCAGATAAGCACTTGCACCTTCAGACAAAGCTATTCAGAATAAACCTTATCACCTTTAGCACGAAAGAATAAGCGATAACGGACGGTTAAAGGACTGATACCTGTTTATCCAACAGGACAGCAGGACCTAACTTTCACCTAATAAGTTAAGTTTATCATCTGTTTACCCCTACAGATATCTACCAAAATAAGGATTTAGGCTATGAAGACCCTCGTAAAAGATAAACCCCTGCGGCGGCGTGTAAAGTTATTCGGTAAGTTGGTGGGGAAGGTCTTACGCGCTCGTGCCCATGGGCAAGTTTATGCAACAGTGGAGGAGTTACGAAAAGGTTATATTCAACTGCGCAAAACGCCTGATGCCACGAAACAGCATAAATTAGAGCGAATGATTACTTTATTGTCTCCCGAAGTGTTATCGGAAGTCATTCGTGCGTTTAATATTTATTTCAGTTTAACCAATATTGCCGATGAACTTTTTAAACATCAACGCCGTCGTGAGCAGGTGCATAAAGGCGGGGCATTGTGGGAAGAGTCATTTGATGCCACTTTTCGTGAGTTAATCAAGGCAGGTTTATCCCCGCAGGAAATTCAGGCATTATTTGATAATTTACTTTATATTCCAGTTTTTACCGCACATCCAACAGAAATACGTCGCCGTACATTGATGTTAGCATTGCGACGGGTTTTCTTAGCCGCAGAAAAAATTGATCAACGTGGATTGAGTTGGGTGGAACAGGCTGAATTAGAGGCAGCATTAGAGGCGGAATTACATATTTTATGGAAAACGGATGAAGTTCGCTTGCGTCAAATGCATGTCGAGGATGAAATCAGTAACGGCTTGAATTATTTTCGTGAAAGTTTATTTACAGCAGTCCCTTTAGCTTATCGTGCAGCAGAAAGAACAATTCGACGTTTATATAATGATTCAACCCAAACACCCATTATTGTGCCAAGTTTTTTACGGTTTGGCTCGTGGATTGGGGGGGATAGAGATGGTAATCCGTTTGTTAAGCCTGCAACAACGATTAAAGCATTACGATTACAAAAAGTTGAGATTTTACGAGAATATGAGCATCGCTTGTTTGAATTAAGCGATATTGTGACTCATTCAAAAACCTTTTGTCAGCCGACTGAGGAGTTGTTACAAAGCATTGAGCGTGATGCTGATTTACTTACTCATAATGGATTATATGCTTATAACGAGCATATTTTTGAAATTTACCGCCGTAAATTGTTAATGATGCATACTCGTATCAAAAATAATTTAGAAGCAACAGAAGCCCGTTTAAACAATACATTAACGGGAATGATGATTGCGGATAAGGAGCGGATTGGTTATACCCACGAGGAAGAATTTTTAGCCGATTTACGGTTGATTTATAAGTCTTTATTAAGCCATGATGATCAGGCTGTTGCGGATGGTTCATTTAAAGATTTAATTCGTTTAGTAGAAACCTTCGGTTTTTATTTGATGAAGTTAGATATTCGTCAAGAATCAACACGTCATAGTGATGCAGTTGCAGAATTGTTAAAGGCACAAGGCATTGACTATCAAGCCTTGAAAGAAGAAGAACGCTTAAAGTTATTAGTGCAATGGTTACAGGCAGAACAATCTTTATTGTCACCCGCAGCGCAATGGTCTGAGTTAACAGCTGAAACCTTGGCAGTCTTCCAAATTATGCATGACATGCAGGAAGAAATTAGCCCGCAAGCCTTTGGTAGTTATGTTATTTCAATGACACATAGTGCAAGTCATGTGTTAGAAGTCTTGTTGCTCGCAAAACAGTATCAGCTTGTTGACCCAAAAGGGCATTATTGCCATGTGGGTGTTTCTCCGTTATTTGAAACGATTGACGATTTAAATCATATCGAACAAGTATTAACAACGCTATTTCATCTCCCATTCTATCGTCAATTGTTACATGCTTCAGGTGACTTACAAGAAGTCATGTTGGGATATTCAGACTCATGTAAAGATGGGGGGATTGTGACTTCCTCATGGTTACTGTATGAAGCGCAGAAAAAGATCACTGTTTTAGCAGAAAAACATCATCTTGCTTGTCGTCTTTTCCATGGACGGGGTGGTGCAGTTGGGCGGGGTGGTGGCCCTACTTATGAAGCCATTATTTCTCAGCCAGCAGGTACAGTACATGGACAAATTAAGTTTACCGAACAAGGGGAAGTTTTAGCTTATAAGTATAGTAATCCTGAAACGGCAATGTATGAACTGACTGTTGGTGCTGCGGGATTATTAAAAGCCAGTAGTATGTTGATGCATAAACATAAGTCTTTTGATGTTGATAGCCATTACATAGAAATTATGAATTACCTCGCCAAACAAGGCGAAAAACAATACCGTTTATTAACCGATCATACAGAAGGATTTATGCCATTTTTCTACGATGCAACACCTGTTGCAGAAATAGGATTGATGAATATTGGCTCTCGTCCTGCCCGTCGTCGGTCTGATAATCCTTCAAAATACTCGATTCGAGCAATTCCTTGGGTGTTTGGCTGGTCACAGGCGCGTTATACCTTGCCTGCTTGGTTTGGTTTAGGCACAGCCTTAGAGAAATTTTGCGATAAAGAGACGGATAATTTATTAAAACTACAGAAAATGTATAAAGAATTTCCGTTTTTTAAATCGTTGTTGAGTAATATTCAAATGTCTTTGTTTAAAACCGACATGGATATTGCTCGCCGTTATGCTGATTTATGTAGCGACAAACAACAAGCCACGAAAATTTTTGCCATGATTAAGGCTGAGTATGATCGTACTGAACAATATGTGTTAAAAGTCGCTGATATTACTGATTTAGTTGAAGATAATCCTTCTTTACAACTATCAATAGAACGGCGGTTGCCTTATATCGACCCTTTAAATGCGATACAAGTGTATTTGTTGGGACAATATCGTCAAACGACTGCACATGGTGATACTGAAGAAGCAAAGCGTTGGTTTGATCCGTTGATTCGCTCAATTAATGCCATTTCGGCAGGAATGCGAAATACAGGCTAATTTAATTTTTAAGGGCGAGTAAATCGCCCTTTTTTATGGCGCAATGACAAAAGGATAAATATGCGTAGAGTACCTATTACACCTCGCCCTGATTGGCAAGCACGCTGTGAATCAATAGGTTTTCGTTTTCATACGATTGAATATGCCGAGGGTGCAGATCCAACTTATTGGGATGAACGGGCTTATTATGAATTCAATGCTGCTCAGATTGATACTTTAGAAGATGCTACAAACGAGCTTTATCAACGTTGTCTTGCTGCTGTTGAGTACATTATTAAAAATAATTACTTTCAACCTTTTGGACTGTCAAAAGAATATCAACAGCTTATAAAAACATCGTGGGAAAGACAAGACTTCAGTTTATATGGACGTTTTGATTTAGCATGGGATGGCAGTGATACACCACCTAAACTACTAGAATTTAATGCAGACACACCAACAGCATTATACGAGGCAAGTGTTGTGCAATGGCATTGGCTGAATGAACAATTTCCACAAGCAGATCAATTTAATTCTATTCATGAAAAATTGATAGATGTATGGCAACAGTTTCGTTTTTATCACACAGAACAAGTCTATTTTACAGTAGTACGTGATCATCCTGAAGATGAAGGAACTGTCGACTATTTGCGTGATACAGCCTTACAAGCAGACTTGGATATTCCATTACTATATATAGATGAGATTGGTTGGAATGGTGAATACTTCACGGATTTACAAGAACAAAGGATTCAAGCACTGTTTAAGCTGTATCCGTGGGAATGGTTAATGCGAGAACCGATTAGCCCTTATTTGCTAACAGATACAGTTTTAATGATAGAACCACCTTGGAAAATTTTACTATCCAACAAAGCAATTTTACCGATTTTATGGGAATTAAACCCGAATCACCCAAACCTTTTACCCAGTTATTTTGAACCTTCCCCATTACAAGGCACGTTTATAGAAAAACCAACGCTTTCCCGTGAAGGTAGCAATGTTCGTTTAGTGATTGACGGGAATGTAAAACTTGAAACAACAGGAGATTATGGTACTGAAACCAAGATATATCAGAAGTATAACCCATTGAAAAACTACGAAGGTAACTACCCAGTACTAGGGACATGGATAGTAGGAGATATTGCAAGTGGTTTAGGCGTTCGCGAGGACGTGAGTCCGATAACGAAGAACTCCTCGCGTTTTGTCCCACACCTGTTTAAATAAACTTCATGTCCTTGAAGAGGATATGAGAAAAAATTGATGATTACCAAAAACTACGAAGGTAACTACCCAGTACTAGGGACATGGATAGTAGGAGATATTGCAAGTGGTTTAGGCGTTCGCGAGGACGTGAGTCCGATAACGAAGAACTCCTCGCGTTTTGTCCCACACCTGTTTAAATAAACTTCAACACTGGGAACGCAACCCAAAAAAAAACCCTCTAAGAAAACTTAGAGGGTTGGTATAAGGCTCTTGGCGATAACCTACTTTCACATGGAGAGTATCCACACTATCATCGGCGCAGAACAGTTTCACTACCGAGTTCGGGATGGGGTCGGGTGGTTCCTATTTGCTATGGTCGCCAAGAAAAACGGTTAGGGCATATGCCCCAGAATTCGGAAAATGATGGATGTATATTGCAGTCCCAAAACATTTGGGTGTTATATGGTCAAGCCTCACGGTCAATTAGTACTGGTTAGCTACATGCATTACTGCACTTCCACACCCAGCCTATCAACGTTGTAGTCTTCAACGGACCTTGAGGAGAGTTAAACTCTCGGGAAATCTTATCTTGAAGGAGGCTTCCCGCTTAGATGCCTTCAGCGGTTATCCCGTCCGTACATAGCTACCCAGCAATGCCATTGGCATGACAACTGGAACACCAGAGGTACGTTCACTCCGGTCCTCTCGTACTAGGAGCAACTCATTCTCAAATTTCCAACGCCCACGGTAGATAGGGACCGAACTGTCTCACGACGTTCTAAACCCAGCTCGCGTACCACTTTAAATGGCGAACAGCCATACCCTTGGGACCGACTACAGCCCCAGGATGTGATGAGCCGACATCGAGGTGCCAAACTCCGCCGTCGATGTGAACTCTTGGGCGGAATCAGCCTGTTATCCCCGGAGTACCTTTTATCCGTTGAGCGATGGCCCTTCCATACAGAACCACCGGATCACTATGACCTACTTTCGTACCTGTTCGACGTGTTTGTCTCACAGTTAAGCACCCTTATGCCATTGCACTCTGTGCGCGATTTCCGACCGCGCTGAGGGTACCTTCGTGCTCCTCCGTTACTCTTTTGGAGGAGACCGCCCCAGTCAAACTACCCACCATACATTGTCCCCAATCCAGCTTATGGACTTAGGTTAGAATCCCGAACATATCAGGGTGGTATTTCAAGGATGGCTCCACTAAAACTGGCGTTCTAGCTTCTAAGCCTCCCACCTATCCTACACAAACAGGTTCAAGATTCAGTGTAAAGCTATAGTAAAGGTTCACGGGGTCTTTCCGTCTAGCCGCGGGTATACTGCATCTTCACAGCAATTTCAATTTCACTGAGTCTCGGGTGGAGACAGTGTGGCTGTCGTTACGCCATTCGTGCAGGTCGGAACTTACCCGACAAGGAATTTCGCTACCTTAGGACCGTTATAGTTACGGCCGCCGTTTACCGGGGCTTCGATCAAGAGCTTCGCTTTCGCTAACCCCATCAATTAACCTTCCGGCACCGGGCAGGCGTCACACCCTATACGTCCACTTTCGTGTTTGCAGAGTGCTGTGTTTTTAATAAACAGTCGCAACCACCTGACCACTGCGACCTTTTTCTGCTCCATGCGCGGGCACTTCACATAATAAAGGTACACCTTCTCCCGAAGTTACGGTGCTATTTTGCCTAGTTCCTTCACCCGAGTTCTCTCAAGCGCCTTAGAATTCTCATCTCGTCTACCTGTGTCGGATTACGGTACGGTTTCTCTTTATCTGAAGCTTAGAGGATTTTCTTGGAAGCTTGGCATCAACCACTTCGTCTTCATAGAAGACTCGTCATCAGCTCTCGGTATTAAACAAACGGATTTGCCTATCTGTTCTACCTACGACCTTAAACAAGTACTACCAATCACTTGCTGGTTTAGCCTTCTCCGTCCCCCCATCGCAATAAAGCGAAGTACAGGAATATTAACCTGTTTCCCATCGACTACGCATTTCTGCCTCGCCTTAGGGGCCGACTCACCCTGCGCCGATTAACGTTGCGCGAGGAAACCTTAGACTTTCGGCGTGGGAGTTTTTCACTCCCATTATCGTTACTCATGTCAGCATTCGCACTTCTGATACCTCCAGCATCCTTCTCAAGACACCTTCGCAGGCTTACAGAACGCTCCTCTACCACTTGCCTTTCGGCAAATCCGCAGCTTCGGTATATAGCTTGAGCCCCGTTACATCTTCCGCGCAGGACGACTCGACCAGTGAGCTATTACGCTTTCTTTAAATGATGGCTGCTTCTAAGCCAACATCCTGGCTGTCTGTGCCTTCCCACATCGTTTTCCACTGAGCTATATTTTGGGACCTTAGCTGGCGGTCTGGGTTGTTTCCCTCTTCACGACGGACGTTAGCACCCGCCGTGTGTCTCCCATGCTTGCACTTCTCGGTATTCGAAGTTTGCAACGGGTTGGTAAGTCTAGACGACCCCCTAGCCGTAACAGTGCTCTACCCCCGAGAGTGATACTTGAGGCGCTACCTAAATAGCTTTCGAGGAGAACCAGCTATCTCTGAGTTTGATTAGCCTTTCACCCCTATCCACAACTCATCTCCGTCTTTTTCAACAGACGTGAGTTCGGGCCTCCAGTAGGAATTACCCCACCTTCACCCTGGTCATGGATAGATCACTCAGTTTCGGGTCTATTCCCAGCGACTTAACGCCCTATTAAGACTCGGTTTCCCTATGCCTGCCCTACTCGGTTAGGCTTGCCACTGAAAATAACTCGCTGACCCATTATACAAAAGGTACGCAGTCACATGACTAAATCATGCTCCCACTGCTTGTATGCACACGGTTTCAGATTCTATTTCACTCCCCTATCAGGGGTTCTTTTCACCTTTCCCTCACGGTACTTGTTCACTATCGGTCGATAACGAGTATTTAGCCTTGGAGGATGGTCCCCCCATCTTCAGACAGGATTTCTCGTGTCCCGCCCTACTTATCGTAACCTTAGTTCCACATGCTTATTTTTGTATACGGGACTATCACCCTCTATCGCTGGACTTTCCAGACCATTCTACTAATAAGCTTGCTATAAGTTACAGGCTGTTCCGCTTTCGCTCGCCACTACTGACGGAATCTCGGTTGATTTCTTTTCCTATAGGTACTTAGATGTTTCAGTTCCCTACGTTCGCTTCTTTACCCTATGTATTCAGATAAAGATACTGCCTAAGCAGTGGGTTCCCCCATTCGGATATCTACGGGTCAATGTCTGTTTGCCGACTCTCCGTAGCTTTTCGCAGGCTACCACGTCCTTCATCGCCTGTTATCGCCAAGGCATTCACCGTGTGCACTTAATCACTTGACCATATAACCCCAAATCTTCTGGGGTCATTGCTGACATGCAATATACACCTTTACATCATTTTCCATTTTGTTAAAGAACTTAATACTTAATGCTAAATCTTTCCATTTAGCATTAAGTACTGGTGGAGCTAAGCGGGATCGAACCGCTGACCTCCTGCGTGCAAAGCAGGCGCTCTCCCAGCTGAGCTATAGCCCCTTCATCTTGGTGGGTCTGGGTGGACTCGAACCACCGACCTCACCCTTATCAGGGGTGCGCTCTAACCACCTGAGCTACAGACCCAGTGTCTTTCAAATCAAGTAATTTGTGTGGATACTTGCCTTCTCGTCACTTCTTTAAAGGAGGTGATCCAGCCGCAGGTTCCCCTACGGCTACCTTGTTACGACTTCACCCCAGTCATGAACCATACCGTGGTAAGCGCCCCCCTTTCGGTTAGACTACCTACTTCTGGTACAGCCCACTCCCATGGTGTGACGGGCGGTGTGTACAAGGCCCGGGAACGTATTCACCGTAGCAGTGCTGATCTACGATTACTAGCGATTCCGACTTCATGGAGTCGAGTTGCAGACTTCAATCCGGACTACGATAGGTTTTCTGGGATTGGCTCCACCTCGCGGCTTGGCAACCCTTTGTACCTACCATTGTAGCACGTGTGTAGCCCTGGTCATAAAGGCCATGATGACTTGACGTCATCCCCACCTTCCTCCGATTTGTCATCGGCAGTCTCCTTAGAGTTCCCGACTTTACGCTGGCAACTAAGGATAGGGGTTGCGCTCGTTGCGGGACTTAACCCAACATCTCACGACACGAGCTGACGACAGCCATGCAGCACCTGTCTCTAAGCTCCCGAAGGCACTCCCATATTTCTACAGGATTCTTAGGATGTCAAGACCAGGTAAGGTTCTTCGCGTTGCATCGAATTAAACCACATGCTCCACCGCTTGTGCGGGCCCCCGTCAATTCATTTGAGTTTTAATCTTGCGACCGTACTCCCCAGGCGGAGAACTTAGTGCGTTAGCTGCGATACTAAGAGACAGTCTCTCCCAACATCTAGTTCTCATCGTTTAGGGCGTGGACTACCAGGGTATCTAATCCTGTTTGCTCCCCACGCTTTCGTGCCTCAGTGTCAGTGTTAATCCAGGTAGTCGCCTTCGCCACTGATGTTCCTCCACATATCTACGCATTTCACCGCTACACGTGGAATTCCACTACCCTCTATTACACTCTAGTCAACCAGTATCAAATGCTGTTCCTAAGTTAAGCTCAGGGATTTCACATCTGACTTAATTAACCACCTACGCACGCTTTACGCCCAGTAATTCCGATTAACGCTTGCACCCTCTGTATTACCGCGGCTGCTGGCACAGAGTTAGCCGGTGCTTATTCCGTTGGTAACGTCAATTTCACATGGTATTAGCATGTGCTTTTTCTTCCCAACCTAAAGTGCTTTACAACCCGCAGGCCTTCTTCACACACGCGGCATTGCTGGATCAGGGTTGCCCCCATTGTCCAATATTCCCCACTGCTGCCTCCCGCAGGAGTCTGGGCCGTGTCTCAGTCCCAGTGTGGCTGGTCGTCCTCTCAGACCAGCTACGGATCGTAGCCTTGGTAGGCTTTTACCCTACCAACTAGCTAATCCGACATGGGCTCATCTGTTAGCGTAAGGCCCGAAGGTCCCCTACTTTCCCCCTTAGGGATTATGCGGTATTAGCCTAAGTTTCCCTAGGTTGTCCCCCACTATCAGGCAGATTCCCATGTATTACTCACCCGTCCGCCACTCGTCGGCTTAACCCGTTACCGTTCGACTTGCATGTGTTAAGCATGCCGCCAGCGTTCAATCTGAGCCATGATCAAACTCTTCAGTTTAAACTCATGTTCATTCGCAAGCTTGCTCTTTTGACAGAGTTCTTGCCTAAAATACTTCGTTTGACGAGTTTTTTGGCAAGTACCCACACAAATTACTTGATTCTACTTTTAAAGAGCTTTATCATTAAGACTATCGCGCCTTAACTGATTTGTCATATTGATTCGCTATCATGTTTACAACTTAACGTCGTTTACTGCAGCGTTTCAAGAGAGACAACATTATATACTGCTTTTTTATTCTGTCAAGCTTTTTGTTTAACTTTTTTATCAGCTTCAAACTTTCGTTTGATACGGGTTAAACAATCCTGCTTAACTTAAGAGAGCGCATATTCTACATCTTTATTCGCCCTTGTCAACTACTTTTTTAATCTCGTTGACTTTACTTATTCGCCTTCGGCTACTGCCGTTAGCAAGTCGCTCATTATATATCACACAAACAACTTGTCAATCCTTTTTTTCCATCCGCTTTAACTTTCTCGGTCTCGCTTCGTCTTCTTACTCCGCTTAACCTCTTCACTTTCTAATTCTAACTAACTTCTGTGCTTCGGAAAGACGCGCATTCTATACATCATCGTGATTCGTGTCAAATTATTTTTGAGTTTTTATGTGCCAATTTTTGATTGAGTCCCTATCTGTTTGTTAGTAATGCCAATAGCGTTTTTGTTCTTCTTTATTTTTAAGCGGTAATAACTCGCCTGTTTGATTCAAACGAAATTGAATCGCACCATCAGTGGCTGTATTTAACATCATAACGCCATGGGTTTGGTAACGTATTAAAACTTCAGTATGTGGAAATTTATAAGTATTTCTATAGCCTGTGGAGAATACAACGTATTGTGGGTTTACTTTCTCTACAAAGCTAGGGGTTGATGATGTTTTACTACCATGATGTGGTGCTAATAAAATATCGGCTTTTAAGGCTTCAGCATTTGTTCGTAACAGGTTATTTTCGGCTAGTTTTTCAATGTCACTCGTTAGTAAAATACTCTGTTGCGGCGTACTAATCTTTAGGACGCAACTCATGTTATTTTCTTGGCTATAAAAACCTTGGGCAGGATGTAATATCTGAAAGTGGACATCATCATATATCCACTGTTGCCCAGCTTGACAACGTTGTGCTTGTGGATATTTTTTAACGATTTTATCTGTACTTATCAGTTGTTTTACCGTGATTTGTTTCAATACTTCATTTAACCCGCCACTATGATCACTGTCTCCATGACTCACAATTAAGGTATCTAGGTTTTTAATATCTTGTGCAATAAGAAAAGGGACAACAACAATTTTTCCTGTATTGAATCCTGTATAGGATTGCATTCCTGTGTCATATAACACAGTATGAGTTGCTGTTTGTATAAAAACGGCAAGACCTTGCCCTACATCTAATATTGTTATCCAAGTTTCTCCTTGCATCGGACGTTGAATTGGCATAAAAAATAATGGGAGTAACCATATTCCACCTATCCATCTAGCAGAAAATCCTTTTGGTAACAATAAAATCATAACGCCAATTAATGCAGTTAAAACCGTCCAGAAAGGCGGGACGCTGGTGTGAACACTACTCCATGATAAAGATGCGAGATATTCCATTAAGAGCCATACATGTCCTAATACATATAAGCAGAGTTGGAATAGTAAATAACTCAGTGTTGGGAAAATATCTGACAATAGCATTGCAAACAGGTTTAAAGGCACAAGAAAAAAGCTAAAGATAGGAATAGCAATGGTATTGGCTAAAAGGCTACTGAGTGAAAAGTAACCAAAAAAATAGAGTGTAACAGGGATTAATCCTAATGTTACCGCAAGTTGCACATAACCATATTGGTGAATAATCCGCAATATTTTATGTGTTGGAACATGCCGTCCTTGTATTGCTAATAAAATACAAGCAACTGCACCGAATGAAAGCCAAAAACCGTTGCTTAAGACAGCGGTAGGATCATAAATCAGTACGGCTAACAACGCTAAACTAAATGCACTCCCCGTTGATAATTGTCTCAACCCCAATAAAGCGATTGCAAACACGCTAATCATGACTAATGAGCGTTGGGTGGGAATAGAAAAACCTGCAAGCAGGGAATAGGAGAAAGCCACAAATAAACTAACCATTGCAGCAGGCAACATTGTGGGCAAGTGTAAAATTTTACCTGAGCAAACAAATCCATAACGGTGACAGACAAAACCGTACCAGTAAATCATAAACCCTAAACATTGACGACTTAACCAAAAACTTAATCCTGCTAATAACCCAATATGCAACCCTGAAATTGCCACAAGATGTGCAATACCCGTTTGACGAAAGACATTCCATTGTTCAGGGCTAATCCACTGTTGTTCCCCAACAGAGAGCGCAATCAAAATTCCACTAAAAGGATGATGCTCAGTCATTACCTGAATTTGTTTTGCAAAATACTCTCGCAAAACATTAATCTGCCAACGACTTGCTTCTTTTAATAATTGTTGTTTACCTTTTGGACGTATTGAACCCGTCGCTTGAATACCCTGTTGATACAAAGTTTGACTGTAGTCACTCGTAAATGGATTACTAAAACCACGTGCACGTTGTAACTTAATGGTAAATAGCCATTGTTGTCCTGTCCGTAACTCTGCCGAACTTTTATACCAACTTAGGCGTATATGACCAACATTACTAATAACCTGTTTATCTTTAGTAATAAGACGAGTGGGTGCGAAATCAAATTGCCAGCCATTCCCTTTGCGATTAGGTAAATCAATAATATACCCTTCAGCAAGCACTTCTTGTCCTTCTAATACTAAAGGTAATGCCTGCGCAAAAAACAATTGGGCTCTGAACACCACCCAACAAACTCCTAATGTAAACCAACAAATAAATCGTAAACGAGGAGTATAAAAACTGAGGATAAGTAACGGAATAATGAACCAAACAACAGAAAAGGTGGGTAATGTTGGAAGATTTTGACTAAGTAACACACCTAAAAAAAAGGCGACAGTTGCTAAACGCATAATATCGCCTCTATAAAAATATTATTGAGTGAGAGGTACTAACCTATCCCCAAAAGGTGTGCGGACTACACGCATACCTGGTGGGACATCTTCATCTTTAATTTCTTGACGTTGGAAATTCTTGTAAATCTCCTGACGCTTTTTTATTTCAGCTTCACGCTTTGCCGCCTCCTCAGGTGTTAACTCACGAGGACCAAACTGTACAGGTTGTAAAGGTCCTGGTGGAACAGCACCAGGGGGTAAATTTGGTACTTGCCCTGTGGGTTGAGCAACAACGGGTTGTGGTGGTGCTGGCGGGGGTAAGGCATTTTGACGCACTAATGCCAATTTAGCCGATTTACCGTTATCAACACACTGCACCCCTTTTTGTGCATTAGAAGCACGACAAGGAGACTCTGATGGATACTCTAATTTTATCTCACGCGAATTAATATCTAATAAAAAATATCCCTGATAGCCATCAATAGGTGTTCTCGCTCCTTTAAGGCGTTGAACAAACTGCTTTCCCTCTTTTGTTTGTAAAATAACCGCTTTTTTATTACCAATACGGCTAGTCCCCACTAAGGCAAAATCAACTTGTGGCGGGGGCGGGGCTGGTGGTGCGACTGGCTGAGGCGGTGGCGTTGGTGCTTGAACAACTGGTGTTTGAGTTTGTGCGGGTGGTGGCGTTTTTTCTTTACCACGTTGCGCATCAAACAAATCAAAACCATGAGCAGTTAGCGGAAATATAAGAAAAAACAAAAAACTATAACGGATAGACATAGCAGATAGAATGAGAAGATAATCGTGAAACTGATGAATGAGAAAAATAATAATACTGTGACAATCTAAGTAAATCAGCAACTATATTGCAGTATAGAACAGTAACGACCACAGTTAAATTTTAATTTTTCTTAACAAAAAATACACATCATTCAAGATTGTCTAATGCGCCGCGAATTTGTTCATGGCTAAAGCCACGATATTGTAAAAATCGCATCTGCTTTGCGCGTTCTGGTAGTGTGGCTGGTTGCTTTTTTCCAAAACGCTTCATACGAACTTGCTTGGCTAAATTAAACCAATCAACATCCTGTAATAACTCACAAGCCATGATAGTTTGCTGTTGAACGCCACGCATTTTAAGGGCTTGCTGAATATGCAACCAGCCATAGCCCTTATTAATGCGCGAACGAATAAAACTTTCACAAAAACGTGAATCACTCAACAAATCTTGTGCTTGTAATTCGTTTACAACTTGCTCAACCAATGCGTAGAGATAGCCTCGTAACAATAATTTATGTTGTAGCTCAACGACGGAGTGTTCACGTCGTGACAAAATATCCAAGGCGTTATTTTTAACTTGTTGATAAGTTGCAGCGTCGAGCATAGGTAATTATACGTCTAAATCATCATCGACTGATTCGTTAACATCATCAGCATCTTTTGCGGTATTCATCGCAGCAGGCAAAACAAGCACTTTATCCCGTACTTGCTTTTCAATTTGCTGTGCAATCTCAACACGTTCCCGTAAATAATTACGGACATTTTCCTTACCTTGCCCGATACGATCACCATTGTAGCTATACCACGCGCCTGCTTTGTCTAAAACGCCCAACTTCGCGCCTAAATCAATGATTTCACTTTCACGGGAAATTCCTTCACCATATAAAATATCAAAAGTGACTTCTTTAAATGGAGGAGCAACCTTATTTTTAACAACCTTTACTTTCGTTTCACTCCCAATAATATCCTCGCCCCGTTTAATCGCCCCAATTCGCCGAATATCTAAACGCACAGAAGCGTAAAATTTCAGTGCATTACCGCCAGTTGTTGTTTCAGGATTACCAAACATAACACCAATTTTCATACGAATTTGGTTAATGAAAATCACCATCGTATTAAATCGCTTGATATTTGCGGTCAATTTACGCAAGGCTTGAGACATCAAACGGGCTTGTAAACCCATATGAGAATCACCCATTTCGCCTTCAATTTCAGCTTTAGGCGTTAAGGCGGCAACAGAGTCAATGACAATTAAATCGACTGCGCCTGAACGGACTAACATATCGGTAATTTCTAACGCTTCTTCCCCATTATTAGGCTGTGATAATAATAACTCACTGACATTAACCCCTATTTTTTCTGCATATGCTCTATCTAAAGCATGTTCTGCATCAATAAATGCGGCGGTGCCACCTTTTTTCTGAATTTCTGCGGCAACTTGTAAGGTTAACGTGGTTTTACCTGAAGATTCAGGGCCATAAATTTCTATAATACGCCCCATCGGTAAACCGCCAACACCTAAAGCTAAGTCCAACCCTAATGAGCCTGTAGAAACGGTTTCAACATCCATCACCGCGCCGACATCTCCCAAGCGCATGACAGACCCCTTACCAAATTGCTTTTCAATTTGTCCTAATGTGGTACTCAATGCTTTGCGTTTATTGTCGTCCATAGCCATCTTCTCATGTTCAAATAGATATGTTTATTTTTACAGTATAACACAAAAAACATTTAAGCCAACTCTGTTATTAATGTTGATAAAGCAGTCATGACCGTTTGCTCACGAACAGATTCCCTATCCCCATTGAATAAAAAACACTTTGCATAAATTTTTTGAGGCAATGCCCATGCAATCCATACCGTTCCAACGGGTTTTGTGCGACTTCCCCCTGTTGGCCCTGCAATGCCACTGACCGCAATCGCAACTTCTGCATGACTATGTTTCAATGCGCCCGATGCCATTGCTAAAACGGTTTGTTCGCTCACCGCCCCTTGCTCGGTCAAAATTTGAGCGGGAACGTCTAACAACTCTTGTTTTGCTTCGTTGGAATACGTGACAAAGCCCCGTTCGAACCAATCTGAACTGCCTGCAATAGCCGTCATGACTTGAGCAATCCAGCCACCAGTACAAGATTCAGCAGTAACGAGACGATAATGATGGCGCAATAATTGTTGGCTTAATTGATGCGCGAGGGAATGAAGGTTATCGTGTGGCATACGAATGAAGGTATCATAAAAAATGGTTTATTTTACGCTTCATTGTAACGTGAATGCAGAGAGAAAAAACAGAAAGACCATAAATAAAAAAACCCCATTGACGGGGTTCTTTTACGGAAAAAGGCGAGACAAACAGGCTAATTATGCTTGTTCACTAGGAACGATACTCACATAGTGACGTTGAAAAGCCCCTTTTACTTCAAATTTAACTTTGCCATCTACTTTGGCAAATAAAGTATGGTCTTTACCCATACCTACGTTAACGCCTGCATAAAACTTTGTACCGCGTTGACGGACTAAAATATTGCCCGCGCTTACGACTTGGTCACCAAAACGTTTTACGCCAAGTCGCTTCGACTCGGAATCACGACCGTTGCGGCTACTACCGCCAGCTTTCTTATGCGCCATCTGCGATTACCTCTGACTAATGTTATTACGCCACAATACCTGTGATTTTCACTTCGGTATAATACTGGCGATGCCCCATTTGTTTGCGATAGTGTTTACGACGACGCATTTTCATAATTTTGATTTTGTCGCCACGCCCTTGTGTTTGTACCGTTGCGGTCACTTTACTACCCACAACAACAGGGGTTCCAATAGTAATATTGTCGCCATTAGCCAGCAATAGAACTTCACTGAATTCTACAGCTGTGCCTTCCTCAGCGGCAAGTTTTTCTACTTTTAATACATCACCTTCAGCAACTTTGTATTGCTTGCCGCCGGTCTTAATTACAGCGTACATAAATTCGTTCTCCGTCTCGCTAATTCACTGATTAGACTAAGGGACTATAGGAAAGTGCGGAATTATACGGAATCGTTGCAAAAAAGACAAGCCTATTTTGAGATGACAACAGGTTATTTATTTTTCGACAGCCAAAAACGCAAGTTGTGAAGTAAAAAAGCGTTAAATTTAACGTAATTATTTAAAAATAATAAAAACTAACGCATTGGCGTGTTTTGTGCAGTCTCTCTAAATCAACCATCTTACTGATTGTATTCTGTAATTTTATAGGGTTACAACGTACTTAATACGTGAAACCGCTTGAATACGCTAACTTGATTTATTGAGGACATCGAAAATGATAACGAATGCTTTTGTAAAAATACTGCTCATCATGCTACTGCTACAAGGTTGTTCAACCTTATCCGTTCCTGAAGAAGGTACAAAACAGCAGGCTACGTTGAAAAACTTACAAACGAAGTTAGATGAGGTCAAAGCAGATGATTTTGGTATTTTCATGACAGAATTACATCGCGCTGAAAATCAATTAGATAAAGCGCAAGGTATCTATGATGATGCAGTTGCGGGTAAATCAGTGAATCTCGGAGAGGGGCAAGCTGCCGCTGTACAGGCAGTTGTGCATAGGACAAATGCTGAAGATGCCTTTGGACGGTTTTTAGAGCCGATTAATAAAAACTTAGATGAGAATAATCAGGATATTGAAGCGCAAGAAGCCCGTTTAGCTTGGTTAGAAACTTTACATATAAAGCCAGATACAATTATCCCTGATAAAAGTATTTATTTTGACTTTGGTAACAGTAATTTACGAGCCAATGAACGGGCAAAACTAAAAGAGGCGGTTAATTTCTTAAGAGAACATCCTATGTTTGCCATTAAATTAACAGGTTATGCGGATACTGTTGGCACTAAAGAGCATAATAAAAAGTTAGCTGCTCGTCGTAATGCGACAGTATTGGACGCATTACGTCGTCAGGGTTTACCTGCTAATACAACCGTTATGGTTGCGGTAGGAGAAACAAAAGGACGTGATGAAACCAAAAATCCTGAAAGTCGTCGTGTTGATGTCAGGATATATATTCATGGTCGTTATGTTAAAAACACTGACAAACCGACAGAAGAAGTAGAAGAAATAAATGCCGATGAAATGGCTGATGCAACATCCGCGACAGGAGATGAATAATCCACTTTATCCCCCCAATTCTAAGGGGGGATAATCATGCTCACGATTATTCATTAATTTTAATGAGTTATTCTGATGCTTTCCACGCAACGTCTAGCATTTTAACTGCACGAACATCATCTAAACGACGAACAGGTAAGCGATAAGGCGCACCTTTTAAGAAAGCGGCATCCGTCGTTGCTTCCTGTAAAATTTCCGTCATCGCCGTGACAAAATCGTCTAAGGTTTCTTTTGCTTCTGTTTCTGTTGGTTCAATGAGCAAACATTCAGGCACTAATAATGGAAAATAGGTTGTTGGCGCATGAAATCCTTTATCTAGCAAGCGTTTTGCGAAGTCCATTGCAGTCACATTTAATTCTTTCGCTTGTTTTTTCAAGGTAATAATAAACTCATGACTTGCCCGTCGAGGCGCGAAAGCGACTTCAAATCCTGCTTGTGCTAGCTTAGCCATTAAATAATTTGCGTTAAGTGTGGAAAAAGTGGCAACCCGCGCCATACCAACGCTACCCAATAAACGCGCATAAATATAGGCTCGTAATAAAATCCCTGCATTTCCTACGCTTGCCATCATGCGTCCTATGGTTTGTGGGCAGTCTTTTTCTGTCAACCAACGATAGGTTTTTCCATCATAATCAACCATTGGAATAGGTAAAAAAGGTTTTAAGCGTTCACTCACGCCAACAGGACCAGAACCAGGACCACCGCCACCGTGTGGCGTAGAAAAGGTTTTATGTAGGTTAATGTGAATGACATCGAATCCCATATCACCTGGGCGAACTTTTCCTAAAATGGCATTTAAATTCGCGCCATCGTAATACAGTAAGCCACCCACTTGATGCACACATTCTGCAATTGCTGTAATTTGTCGTTCAAATACGCCAACAGTAGAAGGATTTGTCAACATAATCCCTGCTGTTTGTGAACCAACGGATTGGCGCAGTGCATCAATATCCACATCCCCATTTGCCAGTGTTGGGATTTCTCGCACTTTATAACCACACATGACCGCCGAGGCGGGATTAGTCCCGTGTGCCGCATCAGGCACTAAAATTTCTGTCCGTGCTGTATCGCCACGGGCATCATGATAAGCCTTAATCATGGCAACGCCTGCAAATTCGCCATTTGCGCCTGCGGCAGGAGCTAAAGAGACCGCTTTCATGCCTGTGACTGCTTTTAAAATTTCTTGTAATTCGTATAAACACGCCATAAAGCCTTGGCTGTGACTATCAGGTGCAGCGGGATGACGAGCTAAAAAATTGGGTAACATCGCTAAGGTGTTGCACACACGTGGATTATATTTCATGGTGCAAGAGCCTAACGGGTAAAAATGGGTATCGATAGAAAAGTTCTTTTTCGATAAATTGGTGTAATGACGAACAACTTGTAATTCAGATACTTCAGGTAATGCGACGCGCTTTTTACGTAGAAATTGTGTAGGAATATCGGCATTAGCGCGTTGCGCTGGATATTGGCTAGGGGTGGAACGTCCATGACTACTGTGTTCAAAAATAAGCATTAGCAATGTATCCCTGAAGAGAAAATGAAAATAAAAGCCCAATCATTTAGATATATGATGCAGATTTTCATCATTGATATGCTATATCTTCAATGCTTGGGCAAGGTTTAGACTGTTTTAGGTTTACCCGTTATTTATTATTGCTTAGGAGCGGTGTTGGTATTACCTGCTTGTTCAGTTGGAGCATCTCCCTCGTCTTGTTGTTTAATAAGACGAGTTTGAATATCACGGAAACGTAGTAAATATTCATCATATTGCTTATTCACTGTTACTTTTTCTTGTTGTTTTTCCCGCAAGGTTTTTTGACTGTCCGCAATACGGCGTTCAACACTTTCTAAGTTTTGGCGAGCGCGGTCTTTCTCTATTTGTTTCACGTTGGGATTTTTTTCTGCATCAGCAAGGTTTTTTTGTAAATCTGCTAAGTTCTTTTGCAAGCTGCTAATATAAGAGTTAATCGACTCTTCTACAGAATCAATGGATTTTAACCGTGCTTCGCGTTGTACTTGAATATCCTCTTCTCGCGCAAATTGCAGTAATAAGGTGCGATCATCTTCTGCTTGTTTTTGACGACGCAAAGCCTCTTCCTCTTTTTGTTGTGCCGCATATTTAATGGCATCGATTTCAGCCTTTGTTTTTGCTCGCTCTACATCACCAACTCGTTGTCCTTTATCATTATATCGAGCAAAGCCTTGTTGCGAATATTGAGGTGGAACACTGTCACCGCATTCAGTCACACCATCTTCTGTTGTCCAGCACTTGATTTGTTTTCCACCGACACCCGCCGCAAACAATTGTGGGGACAGTGCCAGTAATAAAACGGTTGGAAATACATAGTGCGTTAATATTTTGTTTTCCTTCATTATCGTTATCCTTTCAGGGTTCATGTTATTGAGTGGCTCTAAGCCTGTTTATTAGATTGATAACACAATAGCGCGTGATGTTATCCCTTGATGGGCGAAACGTGAGTTAATTCCCACTGACAACGCGCAAAGCGATCAGTTGCTTCTAGCAAGGCTGATTGAATACCTAATTCTGTCATAGAATGACCTGCATTTGATACTACAATAAATTCAGCTTCTTGCCATGCCAGATGTAAGTCCCATGCAGTTATCATCGGACAAACCATGTCATAACGTCCTTGTACAATGACACAAGGTAAGTGGCGGATTTTGTTTACATTGTGTAATAATTGGTCTTCTGTGGTCAAGAAGCCTTTATTCAAGAAATAATGATTTTCTATTCGCGCAAACGCATCCGCAAAATTATCTTCAACAAAGCGTTTAATCAGTGAGGTATCCTGATGCAACTTACTGGTGGTTGCTTCCCAAACACTCCATGCTTTTGCGGCATGTGTCCGTACTTGTGGGTTAGCACTGGTTAAGCGTTTGTGATAGGCAAAAATCATATCATGCCGTTCTTCTACAGGAATCGGGGCAATAAATTTTTCCCATGCGTCAGGAAAAATATAGTGAGCACCACCTGCTTGATAAAACCAGTCTAGTTCTTTTTTTCGGAGCATAAAAATGCCACGGAGAATAAGCCCTGTGCAACGGGCTGGATGTGTTTGACTATAAGCCAGTGCCAAACTACTGCCCCAACTGCCCCCAAATACGGTCCAGCGTTCTATTCCTAAATGTTCGCGCAAGCGTTCAATATCGGCAACTAAATCCCATGTTGTATTTTCTTCTAATGATGCATGTGGGGTACTTTTTCCGCTACCGCGTTGGTCAAATAACACAACCCGCCAACGGCTAGGGTCAAAAAAACGTCGATATAACGGCTCAATTCCGCCGCCTGGTCCCCCATGTAAAAAAACGATAGGAATACCTTGCGGGTTTCCCACTTGTTCATAATACAAAGTATGTATATTTGAAACCGTTAAGCGACCTGTTTGATAAGGTTCTATTGGGGGGTATAAATCGCGCATATGATTTTCAATTTTAAAATAATGAAACGAAACAGAAAATGAATGAGTAACTATCCATGGATGCAATGATAGCTGTGTTTATAGCGGTCTGTTATGGATAATTTTTTGTGGACATTAAGGTTTTTTGAGGTTCACACAATAAATATGAGTCTTGCAATAATTGCACAAACTCATCTGCGGGAACGGCTTTACTAAATAAATACCCTTGTCCTTCATCACAATCATGTTGTTGTAAAAAAGCCAATTGCGCTTGGTTTTCTATGCCTTCGGCAATAACGCTTAAATTTAAATTATGGGCAAGATTAATAATGGTTTGCACAATCGCTGTGTCATCTGTATCGTCTGGAATATCTCGAATAAAAGAGCGGTCTATCTTTAACGTATCTAAAGGTAAGCGTTTTAAATAACTTAAAGAAGAATATCCTGTTCCAAAATCGTCAATAGATAAACGTACACCCAGTTGTTTAATGGCATTTAAATTTTCCATCACCGATTCTGTGTTTTGCATCACAAAGCCTTCTGTAATTTCTAATTCTAAATAAACAGGGTCAATTTGTGTCTGTTTTAAACAGCGTTTTAAAACGACTAATAAACTATCGTGATTAATAAAGTTGGATAAATTCACTGCAATACTCACATGATAGCCCTGTTCAACTTGCCAGCGTTGCATTTGTTGGCAAGCTTGGAATAAGACCCAGCGGTCGATACTATTAATTAACCCTGTTTCAATCGCTAATGGAATAAAAATTTCTGGAGAAATAAAGCCTTGTTGTGGATGCTCCCAACGGAGTAACGCCTCTGCCCCAATAATGCGACCCGTCATTAAATCTACTTTAGGCTGATAATAAAGTTGTAATTTCTCTTGTTCGATGGCATGACGCAATTCATTTTCTAAAGAAAACCGCCGTTCAATCTCGGTGGTTAATTGACTGGTATAGAAGCAATATTGATTATTGCCTAAGCTTTTAGCACGATACATAGCAACATCAGCATATTTTACTAATGCTTGCGCGTCTGTCCCATCGCAGGGATAAATGCTAATGCCTACACTGCCTGTCACCACAATTTCATGCGGATTTATCAAAATGACTTGTTGAATTGCATGAAGTAATCGCTGTGCAATGGCAATGGTTTGTTTATGAATATCTGGCGTGCCTGTAATTAATAAAATGAACTCATCCCCTCCTAAACGCGCTAATGTATCTTGTGGACGTAAACACGCTTTTAATCGACGTGATACAGTTTGCAAAACTTGATCACCCACAAGATGCCCCAGCGTATCGTTCACATTTTTAAATCGATCTAAGTCTAAAAATAAAATTGCTACTTCTTCTCTTGTTTGCTGCGCATAACTTAACGCTTGTTCTAAGCGAAGATTAAAAAATAAACGGTTGGGTAAATCTGTTAATAAATCATGATGGGCAAGATGTTCTAGTTGACGCTCTGCATTTTTAATCGTGCTAATATCAGAAAAGACAGCAATATAGTGAATAATTTCATTATATTCGTTTCTAACAACGCTAATACTTTCCCAACTTGGATAAATTTGCCCGTTTTTATGTTTATTCCAAATTTCTCCTTGCCAACGTCCCGTTGTATTTAATGCGTGCCATAATTGTGCATAAAATTCGTTATCTTGTTGACCAGAATATAAAATATGTGGTGTTTGTCCAATGAGTTCGTCAGATTGATAACCCGTAATATCACAACAGGCTTTATTAATAGACGTAATTCGCCGTTGTGCATCGGTGATAATGATGCCTTCATTCGTGTTATCAAAAACGATTTTTGCCTGATGTACCTGTTCTAATAACTGTTTATTTTCGGAAATATCCCAAACAATCCCTAATACATTCAAGGAATTTCTAGCTTTATCACGTTCTACCATGCCGATATTACGTAACCATAACCACTCGCCTTGCCCATTCAAAACCCGATAATCAAACATAAAGGTATCTTCAGCAATATGCCCTAGCGAAATATCGCGCAATTGCTGACGCTCATCGGCATGTACCCGATGTAATAAAAAGCCTTTCTTTAAACATTGCTCAGGCGCAAATCCTAATAGTTTTTCTACAAAAGGACTGATATATGTCACCCGCTTTGTAGCAGGATTAACTTCCCAAACAACGCCACGAATTCCCATTAATAACGTATTTAACCGATTACTTTCCCGTAATAAACTGCTCCGTTCTACATTAAGGGCGGATTGTGTCTCCTCTAAATGTTGTGCTAAGGCATTAAACGCACGGGCTAAATCCGTTATTTCATTTTCTCCTTGTAAATTAATACGATGTTTAAATTCGCCTTTTTGCAAAGCGTGTGCACCCATTTCTAAACGCTGTAAGCGTCGGACTAATAACATGCCAATAAATACCGTCACGCTCACCGATAATAATAATTCTAATAAGGCAATCACCGTATTTTGTAAGCGCGTGCGTGCGGTTAATTCTTCAATGGCAACAATGGAATAGCCTATGCGTACCGTACCCAACATTTGCCCCGCTAACACCACACTTTTTTCAACATCAAACACCCCATCTTGTCGGGCATCTTGATAACTTTTATCTAATGTTGGCATTTGAGCAGGTGGTTTACCAATTTTTGCCATTACTTGCTCTTGCCAATTTAAGACAACGACATACACCAAATTACTGGAAGATTTGACCAGTTGTAACACGTCCTGCAAGGTTTCACGGTCTTGATATGCTAATCCTGTCGCTAAGGCATACGCCAATAAGTCTGTTTCGCGGTGAATGGATTGTTCTAACAATGCTGAATGACTGGAGTTAATCAAGCGGACACTGTTCCAAACCAACAGGCTTAACATCACAATTTCAATAATAACAACCCCTAAAATGAGGCGAGTTGATAATTTTAAGTACATTTAAGGACTCGGCGTGGACATTAATTCCAATTCTTGTAAGCGATCAGCATAGGGGCGCATCGCTTGAAAGTCAGCATTTTCACTGACTTTGAACCCCGTATATTTCATGGTTTTTAACACAGTTAATCCCTGAGGATTTTTATCTATTTCTAAAAATGCCGTTGTTAGCTGTTGTTGTAACAAGGGCGGAAGTTCTGTTGAGATTAAAACACCCAACGAACTAAAAGAATCTCGACAAGCTAAACGGCGATAGTCTGTTGTTGACACGGTTGTTAATACATTGCTGGAAACCACCGCCGCAAAGATTTGTTGCCCTGTTAAAGCCTCATAAGCAGCGTTATGCGTTAAGAAGCTCATATACTGTGGCGTTTTTTCTCCAATTAAGCCTGCATCGCGGAACATTTCTCGCCCGACCATCGTCACCATCGCTGTTTCTGGCGGTATTGCAATAGACTTTCCTGATAAATCACTTAACTCTTGTATGGCACTATTCGGCTTGACTACGATGCAAGTTGCAATATTGTCTAAGCTTTTTGCAACCACATGGTAATACGTTGTATCTATAGCTAAAGGGACAAAATGAGGGGCTGTGACTAATAGGTCATAACGGCGTTGTGAAATTCGGCTTAAATGCGCTGAGAAATTTGGCGAGGTTTCTAAAAACATTGACATTTGAATTTGTTGGCTTAAATAGTCTCGTAACGGCGCGAAACGGGTAAAAATCGCAACAGGTGTCATAAAGGGGAGTATCCCAAACACAAGAGGGCGTGCAGTGGTTACTTGTCTTTGTTTATCCCGTTCTGCTCCCCATGTCATGAATGAACAACTCATGATGAAGCAAGCGAATAGCAATACAAAACCGTGCTTTTGCGACACGCTATCCCCCTTTCTTATTGATTCATATGTGATGGATATATGATGGATATTAGCCCGTCATTATACAGATTCTATTATCAGACTTATCTTAAACTGTAGCCCAAATCCCCTGAAAAACCTGAAGAGATAAGGATATTGCTATTCACTGATGCACTGCATGACTTTTCTCAATCACCTAAATAGATATTTTCTAACAATGACAATTTATTTCATCGCTAACAATTTCAGTCATGGAATAAATTTTGCGTTTTAAACCAAGCAGTTTTTTATTCATTACACGAGCAAATCTAAGACAAAAAAGGCTTTCTTGTCTTTCATGATGGGTTAAAATTAATAAAAGCCCTTGAGAATTTTTGATGTATCTATGTCATCGTCAACCCCTTTGCAAACGCTAATCAGTTATACGCCGACCTTGGTTCAACGCCATTATGCAATGCAACCTGATTGGCAACCTTCGCCCCATGCAGAACAGTTACAAACTGCTGCACTATTTGTCGATATTTATGGTTTAACCCCAATTGCAGAACAGCTATTAGAACAAGGGAACACAGGCTCTGATATTCTCACGCAATTGTTAAATGGTTACATTGGGCAAATCATAGACATTATCAGCGAACATGGAGGCGAGGTTTTAAAATTTTCAGGCGATGCATTGCTGGTGCTTTGGCCTGTTGGGGTAACAGGTAAAGATTTAACCGTTGTTACCCGTCGAGCTGCCCTATGCGCATTAGCATTGCAAACATGGCAACAACATAACCCCCCAACAATTTTGCCTTATGCACCTGAAAACACCCCTTTTTCCGTAGTGAGACATGCGTCTTTAACAGGGATTGCCTTACGCATTTTATTAGAAGCAGGGGATATTTGGGCGGCAACTGTCGGCGGAGTTGAAGGACAATGGGAGTTTTTTATCGCGGGAGAATCATTATTACGCTTAAGCGCAGGACAACGCCACGCACAGCCCGCAGAAGTCACCATTTCGCCAACGGCATGGCAGTATTTACAACGTCATGCCAAAGGAGAACTATTAGAAAATCATTATATTCGCCTACAAAGCCTAATCCGTCCATTAAAGCCACGCCATACGCCAGAAATTACACTACCTCCTGAGACCGCAATTTATTTACGGCGTTATATTTCCCCGATTATTCTGGCACGGTTAGACAAGGGTAAAACCCAATGGTTTGCAGAGCTACAACAAGTCAGCGTGTTATTTCTCAATATTGAAGGCTTGGACTATCACAACGCCTCTGTGCTGACACAAATTCAAGATGCTTTATACGAATTACAACAAATCGTTTTACGCTTTACAGGGCAAGTCATTCAATTTCTTGTAAATGACTACGGAACACGCTTTATTGCCGCTTGGGGTGTGCCTTTAGACAATAGCATTGTGCCGACACATCAAGTTGAAGAAAATGCCTTTTATGCCCTACAAGCAGCGCAAGCGGTTCGCTTGATGCTACATGAACAACAACTACGTGGCAGTATCGGCATTAGTACAGGGCAAGTATTTTGTAGTAATCGGGGAAATACAACCCGTTGCTACTTTGATTTAATTGGCATGACCATGCAACGCGCAGCCTATTTAATGCAATCTGCACACGACACCGTTTTCTGTGACAGTGCTAGCTATCGCGCAGCGCAAGCCTTTATCGACTTTGAACCACTGCCCGCACTCCACCTGCCTGCCAGTCAAATTGCTGTTCCTGTTTATCGTCCCCTCGCTTATAAAAAAGCCTCACCACGTCGCCCTTTTCATGCACAAATGTTCGGCAGACGACAAGAACGGCAATTTTTACTGCGTCAGTTACAAGCGTTTCAACAAGGGGAAAATGGCAATGTGATTCTAATCGAAGCTGAGGATGGACTAGGAAAAACCTTATTATGCGAAGATTTTCTACAACATGCGGATAACTCATCCGTTATCTGCTTATATGGCAGTGCCTCAATCACTGAAAATACTAAACAAATTGTGAACAACCCTTATAGTATTTGGCGACACCTGTTTAATGCGTTACTCAATTATGAAATGGCAGGCGTGCGTGCTTATGGACAACCCGCTGAACCGCCCGACGTATCTGCTGAATTTAAAATGGCAATGATACTCAGCCGTTTACAATCTAAACCTGCCTTACTCTCTCGCCTTCCCTTACTAAATACCATCTTCGCGCTAAACCTGCCTGATAATAAACTAACAACCCAAATGCAAGGCAATGTCCGCGAAGAAAATACACACGCCTTACTCTGTGCATTATTAAAAGATTTTTGTCGACGCAGTAAACACCGTTATTTATTCCTGATAGATGATATACACCTGCTGGATTCAGCCTCTTACGCCCTGCTCTATCAAATCAGTCGCCATGTACAACCTTTACTGCTCATCCTGACATCACGCCCTATCGTCATCAATCCCAAAACACAACACACCCCCAACCAGCCTAATTATGCCCAAGCCTTAAGCCAATACAGTGGCACGCGCCATTTACGCTTAAAACCCCTAGTTGCACAAGAAACCCATGTTTTAGCTTGCCAACGTCTAGGCGTAACCCGCTTACCTGTAGAATTAGGCTACTGGCTACAAGAAAAAAGCAACGGTAATCCCTTATGTATTGAAGAGCTTGCCTATACCTTACTAGCAAGCCAAGCCGTGCGTAGCTTAGACGGCATGTGTCATCTCAGCCCAAGTTTACAACAAGAACTACAAACCCATTTAAATACAAGCGTTACCGTTGAAGAAATGATTATGCAACGTATCGCTCAACTACCGCCTGAATACGTGCTCACACTCAAAACAGCCAGCGCGATGGGGCAAACCTTTAACTTCAGCACGCTACACGGTATTTACCCTGCCGTGATTGAAAAAGCAGAATTAACCAAACAGCTAAATTATTTACAAAAACAATTTTTTATTGCCCAATACGACTATCGCCGTTACCGTGCCGATAAAAACAGCTACTACTTATTTAAACACGCCCTTGTTCAACAAGTTGCCTACCAACAATTAGACCCTGCACAACGGATTAAAATTCACCACGCCTTAGCAACATGGTATGAAACGCTACACGCCGACAACTTAAGCGTTTACTATCCTTTACTCGCGCATCATTGGGCACAAGCCAACGTCCTAGAAAAAGCCCTATTTTATCTTGAAAAAGCAGGAGAATACGCATTACGCTACTACGCAAACCATGAAGCCATTCAATTTTTTCAACAAGCATTAAACCTTGCAGAACAACAAACGCTATTTAGTAATCAAACACAACGCGCCAAATGGGCGTTACAGATTGGAGAAGCCTACTTTAATTTAGGCGAATTTAATCAAAGCCGTCCTTTTTTCAGTAAAGCCCTAAAACTCCTTAAAGAACCTTTAGCTACGACCCGTTTAGGACTTGGGCTAAGTCTCTGCCATCAAATTGGCGTACAACTCTGGCATTTATTATTTCCTAATCAACTCAGCACACTCAGCATCACAGAAGGAGAACGCCTGCTACAAACCGCACACATTTATGAACACCTAAGCCATATCGCATGGGCAGAACAAGATGTCCTACGTGGTTTACAAGCCGAATTAAAAACCCTCAATCTTGCCGAAAAAGCACAACAACCTTCAAATTTATTAGCCCACAGTTATGCAAGCCTTTGTCTTGTCGTCGGGAGTTTCAAATTTAACCGCCTTGCTGAACGCTACAGTAAACGCGCTATCCAATACCATGCACCACCTAATGCCCGTATTTTACTACTGCTCAGTCTCCACGACTTACGCCATGGACGCTGGCAAGTCAGCCAAGCACAAGCCTTACAAGCCCAACTCCTTGCAGAACGTATTGGCGATAATCGACAACAAATAGAAAGTTTAAATCAATTATTCTGGATTCATTACTGCCAAGCAGATTGGCAAGAAGCCATCAAAAAAGCCCGCAACACTTATGCACTGGCACAACAACAAAATGATATACAAACAAGCGTTTGGGGATTATGCGGACAAGCCTTAGGCTATCTACGTTTAGGCGAATTAAATAATGCAGTGGACTGTTTAAAATCCGTACAAGCCCTACCCAGTGAAGAAATGAAATTAGTAGAAGCAACATGGGTTTGTGGCTTATTAGGCTTAGTGTACAACCAACAAGGGTTTAATCAAAAAGCCATCCAAATGGCAACTAAAACCGCGCATTTAATCGCCAAAGCCCCACCCAGCCATATAGAAACCTTTGAAAGCTACGCCTGTGTTGCACAATTATATTTGCAACAATGGGAAAACACGCCAAATTTATCAGCGAAAGAATATGATGCGTTTAACGAACTTTCAAAACGGGCTTGCCAAACATTAAAACGTTACGCGCAAGTTTTCCCCATAGCAAAACCGCGCGCATTACTCTGGCTAGGACTTTATGCATGGTTAAGCAGTAAACCCAATCTAGCGCGTGCCTATTGGAAACAAGCCTTAGACAGTGCACAACGGCTAAATGCACCTTATGACATAGCCTTAACCCATTATGAAATAGCTCGCCATTTAGCAATCACTCATACACAACGTGATTACCATTTACGAGAAGCACAACAAGGCTTTACCCAACTACAAGCAACTTATGATTTAGCACAAGTCAAAAAATTAGGACATCAAGAAGATACGCAATAATCCAAATTCTGCGAGTTTTTGTTAAAAAGACAACAGGTTGTCTGATAAATCCTGATGAAAAATAAGCAGGAAGAAAGTAAGTTATCCGATTAAAACAGCTAAAGCGATTTTACGCCTTAACTCACTATTTAACTCATAAAATATTGCAGAACTCAGGTTGATACTAAACTAACGGCAAACCCATCAACAAACGTGAAGGGTGTCCATGTAACCCTGTCATTTGTTGCACAAGCCATTGTTTTGCAAATGGTAAAGTGTCTATGGCTAACATGCCTAAATTGCGTGAAATTTTCAGCGGTAGAAAGTCGTTAGAGAAAACTTTTACCATTTGATTGGTTAAGTTAATAACTCTATCTTGGTCAGGTTGTTGATAATGTTGATAACGTTCTAAGGTCGCAGTGTTACCGATGTCGCTTTCTTGGGTTTGTAGAGTTTCGACGATGGCTTGGGCAAGGCTTGCAACATCGCGTAAGCCTAAATTAAAGCCTTGTCCTGCAATGGGGTGTAGGGTGTGGGCGGCGTTGCCAATCACGACTAAACGAGGATAGTCTGTGATTTCAGTACGGACTAAGCGCAAAGGGTGGGCGGTGCGTTGTCCTGCACGGGTAAATTGTCCTGCTCGCCAGCCGAAAATCTGTTGTACGGTGTGTAAAAAGTCTTTGTCATTTAAAGCCATTGCTTGTGTTTCGTCGGCTTGTTTAACTGTCCAAACCAGTGAGCAATCTTGGTTTTCTAAGGGTAATAACGCAATAGGTCCTGTGGGGGTAAAGCGTTCATAGGCGATGTGTTGATGGGGTTTTGAGAGGGTGATATTGCAGGTTATTGCTGTTTGTTCGTAGTTGGCTATTTGGGCATTCATGCCGACAAAATCGCGGATTTTGGATTGTCCGCCATCAGCAATGACAAGTAAGCGAGTGCAGAGGCATTCTGTTTGCCCTTGGTGTTGAAGGTGCAATTCGATATGTTGGTCGTTGAAATAGACTTGTTCAACTTGGGCGGGGGCAAGAATGGTGCAGGCGGTTTGGCTGACGGTTTGTTGTAGGTGTTGGCTGAGTTGTTTGGCGCGGATGGTGTAGCCAAAAGCGGGCAGTTGGGCATCTCGTGCATTCAGGCGTGTCATGCCAAATCCGCCTTGTTCAGAAACGTGAATTTGTTGAATCGTGGTTGTTTGTGGTGCGAGGGCTGACCAGATGCCGATACCTTGTAGAATGCGTTGTGAGGTATAAGTTAGGGCTAAGACGCGGTCATCATAATGCGATGCGCCTGTTTCTGCTGTCCAGTCTTTGGTTTCTATGAGAGCAATTTTAAGCGCGGTATGACGCAAAGCGCAGGCAAGACTTGAACCGACTAAGCCACCGCCGATAATGATTAAGTCGTATAGGGTTGTCATTGCGTCTCCGTTGTTTTTAGGGTAGTGCTAAAGAAGTCGGGTTTTAGTCGTTAATCTACATCTTTTTGTCTGAATCAGGATTTATGCGTGTAAAACCCGACTTGTTATTTACAACGCTAAAAAATTCCGTAGCAGTTGCAAGCCTGTGTGTTGGCTTTTTTCGGGGTGGAATTGCACCGCACATAAGTTATCTTTGGCAATGGCACTGGTAAAGGTGATATTGCCGTAGGTGGTCGCGCCTGTGGTCACATTGGGTTCTGTGGGTTCTACGTAGTAGCTATGCACAAAGTAGAATCGGCTGTTATCAGGAATATTTGCCCAGAGTGGGTGGTCTGTCACTTGTTTAACTTGATTCCAACCCATGTGGGGAACTTTTTGCCGTTCACCTGTCACAGGGTCGAGTAATGGGTCTGGAAATAGTTTGACATTGCCCGCAATCGCGCCGAAGCCATCAACCCCGCCATTTTCTTCGCTGTGGCTTAAGAGGGTTTGTAAGCCTAAGCAGAGTCCTAAAAAGGGTTTTTCTTGTAATGCTTGGCGGATAATGTCGCTTAAGCCTGTTTGTTTGAGCAATGCCATGCAGTTGCCAATGGCCCCTTGTCCCGGAAAAACGACTTTATCAGCGTGTAAAATCGTTTGTGCTTCGTTACTCACTATAACTTGCCAATCGCGTTCTGCAACATGGCTAAAGGCTTGATTCACTGAACGTAAGTTACTCATGCCGTAGTCAAGAATGGCGACGGTTTTCATTTTATAGTGTTCCTTTGGTCGAGGGGACAATGTTTTGCATCCGTTCATCGCGTTCTATCGCCATGCGTAAGGCTCGCCCAAAGGCTTTAAAAACGGTTTCGATAATGTGGTGGGCGTTGCGTCCGCGTAAATTATCAATGTGTAGAGTAATTAAGGCATGATTAACAAAGCCTTGAAAGAATTCGCGGAATAGTTCTACATCAAAATCGCCAATTTTATCGCGGGGAAAGTCGACGAAGTAGTCCATGTGGGGACGACCTGAGCAGTCGATGACCACACGAGAAAGGGCTTCATCTAATGGGACGTAAGCATGTCCGTAGCGATAAATGCCTTTTTTATTGCCTAATGCTTGCGTGAATGCTTGCCCTACAGTGATGCCTACATCTTCAACGGTGTGATGTGCATCAATGTGTAAGTCCCCTTTGGCGTTAATTTCTAAATCAATTAAGCCATGTCGGGCGATTTGTTCAAGCATGTGTTCTAAAAACGGCACACCGATAGCGAGTTGACTTTTACCCGTTCCATCTAAGTTAAGAGTGACTGAAACTTGTGTTTCTAGGGTGTTACGGTTGACCGTCGCGCAACGATTAGACATTGTGGTATTACTCAGATTTTTTTAAAAGAATGATGGTTGAATCGAGTTATTTTTAACTTGATTCAACCGTTTTTCAAAGGGTTATTTACTTCACCATATTATCTAAAATCGCGGCTTTCACTTCATTTAGCTCTGCCTTGACTTTTAATAAGGGGGCTGTGCTTTGTTTAATGGCGGTGTCGGGGTCTTTCAAGCCGTGTCCTGTCAGTGTACAAACAATAGTACTGCCTTCAGGAATTTTGCCATTTTGAATATCACGCACCGCGCCTGCGATGGAAATAGCGGATGCAGGTTCGCAGAAAATCCCTTCTTTTTCCGCTAATAATTTCTGTGCTAAAAGAATATCGTCATCGCTGAATTCATCAAACCAGCC
This sequence comes from Beggiatoa alba B18LD, assembly GCF_000245015.1. Lineage (NCBI taxonomy): Bacteria > Pseudomonadati > Pseudomonadota > Gammaproteobacteria > Thiotrichales > Thiotrichaceae > Beggiatoa > Beggiatoa alba. Next base: position 3,321,145 of record NZ_JH600070.1, read on the forward strand.
GTTAGATTCGCGCACGGCTGCCCATGCTTGGTGATAGCTTTGCGGATGACCGATGCGGATAGCCGTGGCGATGGTTTCAGGATGGTCGACCATGTGACCGCGTAAAAATGGTGCGGCACCGCTGGCTTGATAGCCAACCATGCGCGGACGTTTCACGGTAATGCCTGTGGCAAAGCGACAATGTCCGTTACAGAAGGCACAGGCTTCGGTGACTTTTTCGGGGCAAGTGGCGGCTGATTCAGAATAGCCTATCCAGTGCGCAGAAATATTGCCCGCATTGCCAACGGGTAAGCAGTGAAAATCAGGCGCACGTCCAAGGGCTTCGATAATTTCAAACGCGGCGGTTTTTTGCCCTTGTAAGCGGAATGGGTTGATAGAGTTGACTATTGTCACAGGGGCATGGTCAGCAATTTCTTTGACTAATTGCATCCCAGCGTCAAAATTGCCTTGAATTTGAATAATGATAGAGCCGTGCATCATGGCTTGAGCGAGTTTACCTTGTGCAATTTTTCCCTCTGGAATCAGTACGAAGGCGGAAATACCTGCACGGGCGGCATAGGCAGCAGCGGACGCGCTGGTATTGCCTGTTGAGGCGCAAATAATGGCTTTACTGCCTGCTTCTACGGCTTTCGTCACTGCCATGGTCATGCCACGGTCTTTAAACGAGCCCGTTGGGTTTAAGCCTTCATATTTGACGTAAATATCGACGGATTTTTTTAATTGGCGAGGAATATTGGCTAAGCGAATTAAGGGGGTATTGCCTTCACTTAAGCTAATAATCGGGGTGTCATCATGAACGGGTAAGCGGTCGCGATATTTATCAATTAAACCTGTATAACGGGGCATTCGAGAACCTCAAGCGTGCGAATTAATAAGGAACAAATATTATTTATTTTACCAAGTCGACGGGCTATTTGCTGGAATTCGTGCATTCAGTGACATTAAATAGCGTCAATAGCACTAAAAACAGCATTTCGGTAAAATTTTAGCGGTGATATGGCGAGCAAATAGGGATAATTTTTTATGTCGGATGAGCAAGAAAGTATTAAAAAAGATGGGCGTAGAGCGTATGAGCATACGTTAAAAATTCAGTTATTGGATGAACGGGCAGGACAAGAACCGTTAGTGCAGGTGATTGGGCGCGGAAGTCGTGCGGAAGTAGCAACTCGTTTAAGCATTCCCTTGACCGAAGAGCAGTATGAACGCTTGCAACAGATGGTTTTAGGGAATTTAGCAATTGCTGTCCCTATTTTATTAATGCGGGCGTTGGATGAGTTAGAACGGGATAATAAGACGTTAAAAATTTCGGTGCGCCGAATGCGGGAGGAGTAAGCGAGGAAAAAACCAGCCATATTTTGTCTGAATCAGGATTCACAGGATTTTCAGGATTAGCAGGATTTAAAAGAGAATGCCTGAATTTTAATTGATTTCTGTCATAATAAACGGCATTAATCCCCTGTCTGCAACGTATTTGAGCGTACACATAAGGAGCTTTTATGTTAAGACCTATTCATTTTGTGCTTGCATTATTCGGTTTATTTTTAACGGCTTGTGTAACAATTAATGTTTATTTTCCAGCGGCGGCGGCGGAAAAAGCGGCCGACCAAATTATTGACCAAGTTTGGGGAGATAAAGCGGGTAATCCTACTGACCCTGCAACAACGCCCGCACCCGCCACAGAGACCAAACCCGCACCCGATAAGCAGTCAGCCATTCAGCCCGCTAATGGAAATTGGTTTGCGTGGGCATTTGAGTTAATCATCCCCAGCGCACACGCTGAAGCCAATATCGATATTTCTAGCCCCACCATTCAAGTGTTGCAGAATACGATGGCAACCCGTTTTAAAGATTTGAAGGTTTATTATGACAATGGCGCGATTGGTTTAACCTATGACGCGTTGATTACCTTACGCGACCCTAGTCTTGTGCCTTTAAAAGCCCGTAATAATGTCAATCGTTGGGTCGTGGAAGAAAATAATGACCGTTTAGCCTTATATAAAGAATTAGCCCTTGCCAATGGGCATCCTGAGTGGGAAACGGAAATACGGGCAACCTTTGCAAGCCGTTGGATTGAACGCTCCCCTAAAGGTTGGTGGTATCAAGATACTAAAGGTCAGTGGCAACAACGTAAATAATCACTTTAGGGCTTAAATCGGGGTAGAAATAAGGCTTGTGAATCCTTTCTACCCTGTTTTTAAGGCTTTCTTTTCCACGCTTTAGGCTCTCAACAATGAATATTTTTGTCTTTGATATTGAAACCATTCCTGATGTGGCGAGTGGTCGGCGGTTGTATGGCAATCCTGAAGAAATGGCGCAACTCAGTGATAAAGACGTGGCGAAAGTCATGTTTCATTATCGTAAGCAGGAAACAGACGGACAGACAGAAATATTACGCCATCATTTGCAGAAAATTGTGGCGATTTCAGTCGTTTTGCGCGTTAAGAATGATAAGCAGGATATTTTTAAAGTCTGGTCTTTGGGCGAACCTAACGCACCTGAAGAAGAATTAATTGAACGTTTTTATAAGGGATTACAAGAATATACGCCGACATTAGTTTCTTGGAATGGCAGTGGGTTTGATTTACCTGTTTTACATTATCGAACCTTATTGCATGGTATTCCCGCGCCCCGCTATTGGGAAACAAATGGCGATTTTCGTTGGAATAATTATTTAAGTCGATTTCATGAACGACACACGGATTTAATGGATGTGTTGGCGGGTTATCAAAATAAAGCGTTTGCTCGCTTGGATGAAATTGCAACGATGTTAGGCTTTCCCGGCAAGATGGGAATGAGTGGCGATCAAGTTTGGGATGTGTATCAAGTCGGCGGTATTCAGGATATTCGGGATTATTGCGAAACAGATGTATTAAATACCTATTTGATTTTCCTGCGCTTTGAGTTGATACGTGGGAGATTAAAACCAGAAGAATATCAGCATGAAACGCAATTAATCCGCGACACACTCGTTTCTGAAAAATATAAGACCAAAAAACATCTGCAAGAATTTTTAACAAATTGGCAGGCGTGATAGTCTGAATCAGGATTAACAGGATTGATAAGATTTAAAACCTTATTTAAAACCCTCAAACCAAAAAGTCAGGTGAATCACGCTTTTTAATCTTGCTAATCCTGAAAATCCTGTGAATCCTGATTCAGACAAGTTTTTATCTTTTTATAAAGAAACTCGCTGAACTCTTTTAGTTAAATACTTACATCACAGACGCATTTTGTCTTGCCATGGTTTCAGGGTTAAACCACTTCAGTTTTTCGTGTAATTTCACGACATCACCGACAATAATTAAACTTTGTAAATTCACGTTTTCCGCCTCTACCAATTGGGGCAGGGTTTGCAACGTACCAATAATGACTTTTTGGTCAGCAGTAGTTGCTTTCTGCACTAGCGCGGCGGGCTGTTCACCTGACATACCGTGTTTTATCATTTCTGCACAGAATAAGCCTAAGGCTTTTAAACCCATGTAAACGACAACGGTTTGATGCGGTTGGGTTAAGGCTGCCCAGTTTAAATTCATGGTGTTGTCTTTTAAATGTCCTGTGACGAATAAACAGGATTGCGCATAATCGCGGTGAGTTAAGGGAATGCCTGCATAAGCTGCCGTGCCTAAGGCGGCAGTAATTCCTGGAACGACTTGGAAGGGAACACCTTCCGTCATCAAGGTTTCAATTTCTTCCCCTCCTCGCCCAAAAATAAACGGGTCTCCGCCTTTCAAACGCAAGACTTTTTTCCCTTCTTTTGCGAGTCGCGCCAATAATAAATTAATTTCTTCTTGCGGTAAGGTGTGTTTGTCAGGACGTTTACCGACATAAATGTGTTCTGCATCGCGTCGGACAAGGGCTAAGACAGCGGGGGAAACTAAACGGTCATATAACACTACATCGGCTTTTTGCATCAAACGTAATGCCCGAAAAGTTAATAAATCAGGGTCGCCCGGCCCACCACCGACAAGATAAACCTCGCCCATAGATTGCGAATCAGTGTTTGTTCGTTCTGTTAAGAGTTGTTCGACGGCGTGTTCTGCCGCGCTGTTTTGTCCTGATAACACTAACTCGGCAATATGTCCGCTTAAAACGGTTTCCCAAAAATCACGGCGTTGGCGGGTATCGCTCAATTGCGCTTGTGTCTTGTGTCGAAAACGCGCCATTAAACGGGCTAAATCCCCAAATGCGGCGGGAATAACGCTTTCTAATTTAGCGCGTAGCATCCGAGCCAGTACAGGCGCAGCTCCCCCTGTTGAAATGGCAACTTGTAGCGGGGAACGGTCTAAAACTGAGGGGACAATAAAGCTACACAGTTCAGGCTGGTCGACAACATTAACAGGGATATTCAAGGCTTGGGCTTGTTGTGATACTTGGCGATTTACCGCATCGTCATTGGTTGCCGCAATAATTAATCGATAGGTTTTTAGGGTTAAATCGGTTTGTTGAAAGGGTCGTAAAAAGCAACGAATTTTTCCTGTTGCTTGGAGGTTCTGTAGTTTATCGTGCAAAGTTGGAGAAATAACATCGATATCCGCTCCTGCTTGCTGTAATAACGCTATTTTGCGTGTTGCGGTAAATCCGCCCCCAATGACTAAACAGGGTTGGTGAGTTAAGTTTAAAAATATAGGGAAAAAATCCATTCTAAGCCCCTTCAGTGGTCGCATTTAATCAGTGAATTCTCTTTTAATAATAGCGTCTCTGAAAAAGACAAAGTTAAGTAGCAAGTTAAATTATTTTTTACTTTTTTATCAATTAATTATACTGTGTTAATGAATATTATACTTTTTGAATATAAGAATAATCTGTAATACTTAAATATTGTAGGACTAGCTAAATTTGTTATTTTCGTATTCTACGAAAAAGTGTTAGGCTAAATGCTTATATTAGAATGTTAGGAGAAAATTATATGGTTGAATTTACAAAAGAACTGGACGCAAGTGGTTTAAACTGTCCTTTACCGATTTTAAAAGCTAAAAAAGTATTAAATACAATGCAACTCGGTGAAGTTTTACATGTTCTAACGACTGACCCTGGTTCGGTTAAAGATTTTGATGCGTTTGCCCGTCAGACAGGGAATAAGTTGTTATCTTCTACAGAAGAAAATGGGAAGTATTCTTTTTTGATTGAAAAAGCAAAATAACCACATTCTTTGTACAGCAAGGAGGGAAGCACATGTCCGATACGAAAAAGTTAGCGATTATCGCAACCAAGGGGACATTAGACTGGGCATATCCACCGTTTATTTTAGCTTCTACGGCGGCCGCATTAGGTTATGAAGTACAGATTTTCTTTACTTTCTACGGCTTGCAGTTACTTAAACAGGAGCTAAATTTACAAGTGACCTCGTTGGGTAATCCTGCAATGGAAATGCCGATTCCTGTTCCTGTTTTGGTGCAAGCATTACCTGGTATGCAGAGTTTTATGACGGGAATGATGAAAAAGAAGTTGCAACAAAAAGGCGTTGCTAGTATTGAACAGTTGCGTGAAATTTGTGTTGAAGCAGAAGTTAAATTAATCGCTTGTCAAATGACAGTTGATTTATTTGATTTGCATAAAGAGGATTTCTTACCAACGGTTGAGTTCGGGGGTGCGGCAACCTTTTTCGAATTTGCGGGCGAGGCAGATATCACGCTGTATATTTAAGTGGTTAGCGGGTAAATTTGTAGCATTTTATGGGTTTTGCATCAGCTATAAATTTACCCTGCATAATTTATCCTGCATTTACGCAACGCTGGCTTGACGGGTTTTTAAGGCAGCATCCAGTCCTTGATTAGCAAGCGTATCGGCTATTTCGTTTTCTCGATGTCCTGTATGTCCGCGCACCCAACACCATTCTACATCGTGTTGTTGTGTTGCTTGGTAGAGTCGTTGCCATAAGTCGACATTTTTCACGGGATTTTTATCCGCCGTTTTCCAGCCACGTTTAATCCAGTTATGAATCCATTTTGTAATTCCATCGCGGACATAGGTCGAGTCGGTGGTGATACGAATTTTTGAACGGCGGGTTAAAGATTCTAATGCCATAATGGCGGCGAGTAATTCCATGCGATTATTGGTTGTTTCTCGTTCTCCACCACAAAGACTTTTTTCATGTTGTTTGTAGCGTAGCAACACGCCCCAGCCACCAGGGCCAGGATTACCGCGACAAGCTCCATCAGTAAAGGCTTCTACAATTTCATCATTCATTTCATTATGCCGTCTTCTTGGTTTTCTCTTACAGGTTATTGCGATTTGCAAGTAGCGTTAATTCAAGCGTAATTGCCGTTCAAATTCGTTTAAATCTTGGCAACGCATCGCAAATTTAAACAGGTGTTCTATGTGTTCTGGAGAATTGATGGCTTGAATCTTTTCTAAAACTGAAGGGGTAATGCTTGAAAAGCGCATTTGTAATGCCTCTATTAAAAATAGACGCGCAGTTTCTATTCGTCCTTCGATTTTCCCTTCAATTTTCCCTTCTAATTTGCCTTCGGCTCTGCCCAGTTGTAACACTTCTTGTCCTGCAACGGTGTTGACTAAGTCTAGGTTTAACATATTGAGAACCTCCTGACGATTTAACTTTTTAAAACAACTAAATAAAAACAAACCGATGATATTAACAGCTTCCGCTTGTTGGTCTGCGGGATAGGTTTGATGTATGGCTTTTACCCATTGTTGTGCTTTTATCGTGAGCGTTGTGGTGTCCGTTTGTGGGGAAACTGTAAACGGGGCTAGAACAATTAAACGTGGGTCTGCTTCGATTAATTGTGCTTCTGTATAGTGGGTTAATACTATTTCTCTTAATGGGTTGTTTAAACCATCAATCAGTTGGTGTAAGGGTAAAGCGGCTTGTTGGTAAGCCTCTTGAGTATAAATAATAATACCAATTATGGGTTTTTCATCACGGCTTTGTACACAGGCTTGAATTAAGTTGCCTAAAAGTCGATAGCGCATGAATTTATCCACGTAGCCCTGAAATTCGATAAAAATACGTTCGTTGGCAACTTCTAGGGCGGGTAAGCCTTCTACATCAGGGCGTAAGCGTTTTTCTTTAAGCTCTACGGCTCTAAATGTGTAGTGTTCGGCAATTTCAGGGGGGAATCCTAAGAGTTTTAAAAGTCCACTACCACTGAGTTGCATGAGTTGGTAAAACGTTTCGTCAGTACCGCGATGGCTGGAGTAATTAGTCGGCATTGGATGAGTCGTTGCGTGTGGGGATAACCCCTGAAGTGATGAGAGATTTACGTCTTTTTGACCATGTTACGGGCTTGCGTAAAGGGGTTAAGGTGGCAACGCGCTTTTTAGCAACGACGATATAAACCGCGCCAAAACGTCCCGCAAGGCGTTTGCCCATGTTTTCAAAAATTGGGGAGCGGGTCATTAAGCGTTCATGGTAAAACGGCGGAGCATAAAAAAGGGTTTGTTGTTCAACCAGTTCAAAACCTAAAAGGGCTAACCAGTCTTTAATGCGTAAAAGTCCAATAAATCGCCCGCACCATGGTGCGGCTTTGCGTTGGGCAAATGACCATCGCCAAACGCCCCATAAGCTAAGGGGATTAAAGCCGATAATAATAATGTGTCCTTCAGGAATTAAAATGCGTTCTACCTCGCGTAGAATGGTGTGAGGATTGTCTTCAAATTCTAGGAGGTGGGGGAGGACAACAACGTCGATGCTATCGGAAGCAAAAGGCAGGGATTCAATGGTACTGGAAACTTTAGAATAGGATGTTTGTAAAACATCTGCGTAACGACTGATAATACAACGATGGCGGATGCGACTGCTTTCTAGTAAACGCCCTTGTCCCATACCGCCAATTTGTACAAGATGATAACCAAATAGATAGGGTAATACTTTGCTTAAAGTATTGGCTTCTATATTAAGTAATCGTTGTCCTACCGCTGTTTCAAACCAACGATTAAGTTGTAAAGCCCGTTGGCTCATTATTCAGTAGTCTAGTTGATGATTTATAATCGGTTAAAATGGCAGTTTAAATCCTGTGGGTAAATTTAAACCGTTGGTAACGCCTGCATACTTATCTTGTATTAATTTATCAGCTTTACGAACCGCGTCATTCATGGCAGCGGCAATCAGGTCTTCTAACATTTCGCGGTCTTCCATCAGACTTGGGTCTATGGTGACTTTTTTCACATCGTGACGACCTGTGATTAACACCTTAACCATACCGCCACCAGATTCACCACCAATTTCTAAATTAGCAATTTCTTCTTGTGTCTTTTGTAAATTTGCCTGCATTTCTTGGGCTTGCTTCATTAAACTACCTAATCCACCACGCATTAATGATTTCCTCGCTGACAAAAAAGTAATGATGATATTAAAAAGTTAAAATAGTTATCTATTGTTAAAAATCAATGTGTGTATTGTTTCAGATAAAACCGCATTTATTTTTTAATGGCATTTTCATCGAGATGTGTATCATCCATTTTCGCGCCTGTTAAATCGGCTTCGGTCATGGTTGCTTTAAACAGACTTGCCCCTGTGAGGTAGGCTTCAATTAAATTAGTTTCGGTCAAATTGGTTTTAAATAAGTTCGCGCCTGTTAAGTTAGCGCGGAATAGGTCAGATTCAAATAAATTTGCACGGAATAAATTGGCTTCGGATAAATTTGCGCCTGATAAGTAAGATTCTATTAAATAGGCTTTGGTTAAATTCGCTTCGGATAAATTCGCATCGGTTAAATTGGTGCGGGCTAAATAGGATTCGCTTAAATTGGCTTCGCTTAAGTCGGCTTTACTTAAATTCGCTTTGCTTAAATTAGCTTCGCTCAAGTTCGCGCCTGATAAGTTTGCCCCAGATAAATTAGCGTTGGTTAAATCTACCTTGTTTAAATTCGCGCGAAACAAATCCGCTTTCGTGAGGTTTAGCCCTGCTAGATTGCTACCTGATAAATCAGGCCATTCAGCTGCCTTTGCCCGCCACGCATTCCACGCAACTACCCCTTGCTGTAGGATAGATAAATGCTCTGGGTTTGCCATAAACATGAATCCCTAAGGATAATTTTTAGATAAATACTGCCATACTCTGCCATAAAATCAGTCGCTTGTGATAAGCAAGGGAAAAGGCATTCTGCAATTGGATGTACATAGCAACTGATTCCATGAATAGATTTTTCATTATTATGCACTTATTTGGACTATTGAACAGGTGTTAAACCTGTGATGATTGAGTCTGAATTATATAAGTAATTTGATTATCTTACAGGAAAATATTAAACCAAAATCTTAATTGGTGAAATGACGTTAAAATCACCCATTTAAAATACTCAAATATTCCCTTATATCGCTATCGGTATTTTGTCATCGTTTATTAATGAGGTTATTTATGGATATTCAATTGCTTATTTTCTTTATCATTGGCTTAGTGTTTCTCGTTTATGGGGCAGATATTTTAGTTGCTGGAGCTTCTAAATTATCGTTAATTATAGGAATTTCTCCATTAGTTGTTGGTTTAACCGTGGTTGCTTTTGGAACAAGCGCGCCAGAATTAGCCGTTAGCGTACAATCCGCATGGGCAGGACAAGCCGATATTGCAGTGGGGAATGTGGTTGGCAGTAATATTGCGAATATTTTACTGATATTAGGGATTGCGGCGATTATCGCGCCGTTAGTCGTGAGTCAGCAATTATTGCGCTTAGATGTGCCTTTAATGATAGGAATTTCATTTTTGTTATGGTTTTTAGCGTTTGATGGCATCATCAGTGGCATAGATGGTTTAATTCTGTTTACAGGGATTATTGTTTATACGGTTTATTCCATTAGAAAAAGTCGTCAAGAAAATAATCCCGCTGTAGAAGCAGAATATGAGGAAGCCTTAGGCGATGTGAAGCATGTTGATAAAAGTACAAAAAATATTGCCAAACAAATTGCCTTTGTATTAGTGGGGTTAGTCTTATTAGTGATTGGCTCTAATTGGCTAGTTGATGGTGCGGTTGCTTTAGCAAAATATTTCGGTATCAGTGAATTAATTATCGGCTTAACCATTGTAGCTATTGGTACATCTCTGCCTGAATTAGCAACATCCGCGATAGCGAGCTGGAAGGGAGAAACAGATATAGCGGTGGGAAATGTTGTCGGCAGTAATATTTTTAATATTCTCTCCGTATTAGGCTTATCTGCGCTCGTTTCACCACAAGGCATTCCCGTTGCTGAATCAGCAATTTATTTTGATATTCCCATCATGATAGGCGTTGCCTTAGCCGCGTTACCGATATTCTTTACAGGACACAAAATTGACCGTTGGGAAGGTGGTTTATTCCTCTTCTACTATGTCGCTTATCTTGTTTATTTAATTATGCTTTCTACCGAACATTCTTGGCTAGAATTTTTCTCGGCTGCCATGATATGGTTTATTATCCCCCTAACAGCACTGACGCTAGGAATTTTAGCGTGGCGCATGTGGCAAGCAAAACAACTAGCCTCATAAATGTGGGTTGTTAAATTAGGCGGTAGTTTGGCAAATTCAGCCAATTTACCGCCATTACTGGATATGCTCACCCGTTTCAATAAACAACAACTTGTTTTAGTCGCGGGGGGAGGTCTGTTTGCCGACCACGTTCGCCATGCGCAAACTATTTGGCATTTTTCTGACCACCATGCGCACTACATGGCAATTCTGGCAATGGAACAATACGCATGGTTATTACACAGCATACAACCCAACCTACACCCCGCGCGAACCTTAGCCGACATACAAAAACTGACTGCCCACAATAAAATCCCGCTCTGGTTTCCTTACCAAATGACCCAAGCACAAACCGACATCGAAGAATCTTGGGCAATGACCTCCGACAGTTTAGCCGCATGGTTAGCTCAGCAACTACAAGCCAGCCGTTTAATTCTAGTCAAATCCGCGCCCACACCCGCCCCAAACACAACGTTAGAACAACTCATACAACAAGGCATTATCGACCCTTGCTTACCCCGCTATAGCCAACAAATCCCCGTGACCTGCATACACTATGCAGACCTAGAAACACGACTGACACGCTGATAGCCAGACAAAAATCACAGTATAATAAACCCGATAACACTTTATAAAACCCGTCCAAACCACAAAACAGGATAAAATAATGGCTTCGTTTATCAACCGTTTATCGCTAGCTATCAAACTGTTTTTACGAACACTGACCGATGATGTCTTTGCACAACAAATACAACAACTCACCACGCCAACGACTAACCCATCTGATTTACCCAATAACGCACCAACAAACACCCAAACGCCTGCCCATTCTCTCAAAGAAGCCAGCCCCGACGCAGCGTTACAACTCTTAGGCTTACTCCAAAGCGAAGCCCGTTTTATAGACTTTATCGAGGAAGACATCGCCAGCTACACCGATGCAGACATCGGCGCGGCAGCGCGAGTGATACACGAAGGCAGTCGCAAAACCCTACGCAAACACTTCACCATCCAAACCATCCGCACTGAAAGCGAAGAATCACGCCTCACATTGCCCGCAGGCTTTGATAGTCAGCGCGTGCGCCTTGTAGGTAACGTTGTTGGCTCGCCCCCCTTCAACGGCAAACTCATCCATCGCGGATGGGAAGTTACCGCCATCAACTTACCGAAAATTATTGAAGGACACGATTTAAAAATCATCGTCCCCGCTGAGGTAGAACTATGAACCGTTACGCCGTCGGTATCGATTTAGGAACAACACACTGCATCTTATCCGCCATTGATTTAAGCCTATCCGACGGCGAAAAAGTTGCACAACAAGTACAAGCCATTCCCCAACTGGTTAATGTCGGGGCAATAGATGAACGTTTCGTACTCCCCTCTTTCATTTATTTACCCCATCCAGACGAATTAAATCCACAAGAATTAACCCTACCTTGGGTCACACAAACGGAAGTCATTACAGGCGAATTTGCGCGACAACTTGGTGTTACAACCCCTATTCGCCTTATTTCCAGCGCAAAAAGCTGGCTCTGTCACGCAGGCGCAGACTGTCGCGCCCCCTTTTTACCCTTAGACGCACCCGAAGAAATTAACAAACTATCCCCACTACAAGCCAGCGTCCACTACCTCCGCTACCTACACCAAGTTTGGGATTTTGCCCACCCAGACCACCCCCTAGCAGAACAAAGCCTTACCATCACCATTCCCGCATCATTTGACCCCGCAGCCCGCGAACTCACCGCCGAAGCCATGCAACTCGCAGGCATGGGACATGCCGTTTTACTCGAAGAACCCCAAGCCGCCCTATACAACTGGATACAATCCACACAAGGCGACTGGCGAAAACAAGTCAACGTCGGCGATGTTATTCTTGTCGTTGACATGGGAGGCGGAACAACAGACTTCTCATTAATTATCGTCACTGAAAACGATGGCAATTTAATCCTCAACCGTGTTGCAGTGGGCGACCATATTTTGCTAGGCGGAGACAATATGGACTTAGCCCTTGCCTACGTCCTAAAAGCCAAACTTGCCAAAGAAGGCAAACAACTAGAAAACTGGCAAATTCAAGCCCTCACACACGGCTGTCGAATCGCAAAAGAAAGCCTATTAGCCGATACCAATTTAGACAACGTCCCCGTTATCGTCCCCAGTCGTGGCTCTCGCCTCATTGGTGGCACACTCCGCACAGAATTAACCCGCGACGAAGTCACCCAAACACTGGTTAATGGCTTCTTTCCTGATATACCAATCTCTGCCCGCCCTGTTTCCCGCGCCCGCACCGCACTCACACAACTAGGCTTACCCTACGCACAAGATGCAGGCGTAACGCGCCATCTAGCCAACTTCTTAAGCCGTCAAATCGATGCCATAACGGAATACAACGGCTACACCGCCCCCGCGAATAGCCAATTTATCCACCCTAGCGCAATACTACTAAACGGTGGCGTTTTTAAAGCCCAAGCCCTCACAAACCGCTTACTACAAGTCATCAATTCATGGTTAAGCGCAGAAAATGCCGAACCTGTGCGGATGCTGACAGGTAGCGATTTAGATTTAGCCGTCGGACAAGGCGCAGCTTACTACAGCTATGTTCGCCAAGGGCATGGCGTGCGGATACGAGGTGGTTTAGCCAATGCCTATTATGTTGGGATTGAAGGCTCTATGCCCGCAGTACCTGGACTAGAACCACCGATAGAAGCCCTATGTGTTGCCCCCTTTGGCATGGAAGAAGGCAGTAGTGCCGAATTACCCCCACAAGAATTCGGCTTAGTCGTCGGCGAAGCCGTACGCTTTCGCTTTTTTGGCTCATCCGTGCGCCGAGACGACCACGTAGGCACTTTATTAGAATCATGGAACGAAGAGGAACTTGTTGAACTGCCAGAAATTGAAGCCAACTTACCTGCGGAAGGACGCAAAACAGGTGAAGTTGTCCCTGTTCGACTCAACGCCCGCGTCAACGAACTCGGCATTTTATGTTTAGAAGCGATTCCCCGCACAGGCTCAGAACGCTGGCAAGTAGAATTCAGTGTTCGGGAAAAATAAGGAAGGTCAGTTTTTAACCCCAGCACTGCGAAGCCTTTGTCTGAATCAGGATTAACAGGATTTAAAACCCTCAAACCAAAAAGTCAGGTGAATCACGCTTTTTAATCCTGCTAATCCTGATTTAGACAAGCTGTTGTCTTTTTAAAAAAATCTCGCCGAACTCAGGTTTAAATAGATTATTGCTTAAGCTCTTTTTATGATGCGTTTGCTACAGTGACGTTTGCCTGCAAAGTTTCAACAGAGATTTTTCCCTGAAAATAATCTATAAACTGCTGGGCAATTTGCTGATGTACAGGAGAAAGACGCAGGATAGCGGGTTGTATATCGCTAAAATCCCCATCAACTTTAATGATAGGTAAATGTTCTTGAATGGCAAAGAATAACGCTTGCAAAGAGGATTCTGGATTTGCAACCCATTGAAGAAAAGGAATAACAACAAACGCTTGATCATTATTTTTTAATAAAGGTAACGCAACGGTTAAACGTCGTTGCATTCGTTCTAAATCGTTTTGAACAAGTGCTAGTTCAATATCGTTACTTAAAGCTAATAGATTGTTAGGTTGTATTTTCAAACAGTCATCAAAGTTTTTAGCCGCTTCTGTAAATAATCCTAACTTCCATAAAGCAACCCCGCGATTAAGCCATGCCTCAGCATCATCAGGCTTGAATTGAATCGCTTTGTCATAACTCGCGAGGGCTTTTTCATAACGGTTTAAGTTAGATAGTACATTCCCGCGATTAAACCATGCTAAAGCATTATCAGGCTTGAATTGAATCGCTTCGTCATAACTCGCTAGGGCTTCTTCATAACGGTTTAGCTTACTAAGTATATATCCTAACCAAAACCATCCCCACGCATTTCCTTTATTTTTCTCAATTGCCTGACAAGCTCTTGCTAACCAATATTGTTCTTTTCCCAGACAACTTTCTAAATCGACTGTTTGTCCACCGTGTTGATGAAAATACATTTCCTCAGCTAAAGATAAATCCAACCATTCCACTGTAATTTTTTCTAAAAAAACCGCGTTTCTTTTGGCTTTTTTTGCAAATAAATCGGCTAATTGTTTATGTAACTGGTTTGTTAGCTCGGAATTCCAATAATTTTTACTTTTGGCGTAAAACACTAATAAATCTCGAATCGATTCATGTAAAAAAAATTGTCCTTCACTGCGTTTAAAATTCAAAATTTGTAGATTTTTATACAGCTCAATTAAATACTCGGCAGAATCACCTAAAAGCGTCTGTAAAATGTCTTTATCTAAATAACACGGTAATGCTAACCGCCACGCATTTTCTACAACTTCATCAGGTAATTGGCGCGTAATTCGATTAAAAATTGCCATTTTACAAGAAGCATGTTGAATTTCATCAGATTCTAATGTGCCGTCAATTTCCTCAAAACAACGTTTTAACGTGTCATCTTCTTGGGCTAATGCAATGATGTCTTTGCCTTCCTTTAATAACAACGCCACTAAATTTAATCCCACTGCTAACCATAAGGGTGAGCCATCAAAAGATAACTTTTTTAAAACTTGAATTAACGCATTTTTCTGACATTGTGTATCGGTCTTTAAAATGGTGCGAAACTGGGAATAATTAAAATGATGTCCTGCTTTAATTAAAGCAATAACTTTATGTTCAATCAGTTGTTTAAGAATAGGATAGGGAGACAAACGGATAACGGTTAAAATTTCGCTGTCGGTAAAACGGGACAGATAAGTAACGTTATTTCGCCATATCTTAAATTGTCGTCCTGTAACAATCACAATTGCACCATGTTGACTTAAAAAATCTAACCAGCGATTTATCCAATTTTTTAACGAACAGGTTGTGATGTGTTGAGATGTCTCAAACTGTTGCGTTAATTGTGTTGCTATAAACTGTTCATTTAATGCTATTTTTACCTCTAAATGCTCATAAGTATCAATAAAAATAATAGGGTGTGCTTTGCACAAAGTTTTTAGACTATTAATTAAATAACCTTCAATATTTTCAGCAATGCGTTTTTTTTCCGCATCTGCTTTTGAATGCCACATTTTAGAAACGGCACTGAGAAATAAAGTGAAATGTTTATCGACAACTGCCGCGAATTGTTTTTCGTATTCTTCTGTTATATATGTCTCTTTCAAGCCTGTTATCACACCCTGCCATTCAGGTTTAAACGTTTCAAACCCTGTTTGTAATTGTGTTTGTACAGTTTGATAAATACCGTGTGCTTTTTGCTGTGCTTTCTCAAACTCTGGCAAATGCGTAGCGGATAAACTTAATAAAAACTCGGCAGCCGTTTTATAAGTTGATAACTGTTCAACATCGATAAATAAATAATCCCGCTTTTGTCGCTCGCAATGCGTTACAAATTCGCGTAATAAGCTAGATTTCCCTAACCCACCCTCGCCACAAATTGCCCATAACTCCCCTTGTTTTTTATTTAATAAAGATTGAAACCGCTGAAGCTCCGCGACACGTCCCACGAATTCGATGCCCATAATTTCTCCCCTAGAAAAATGCACCAAAATAACAGGCTACAAAGTTTTTTTATTATTACATTGAACCATCGCTATTTATAGCCGATACAAAATAAAAACCTGCTAAATCTTTAAAAACTTAGCAGGTTTCGTAAAAGGGGATTATTTGAATTTTAAACAACACTTAAATGATTATCCCAGCGGATGTTTTCCCATTGCGTGCGTTGCTGTTCAACAAGATTCAACGCATCTATCCAAACCATTTCTCCAATGCCTGTGGTAACGACAAATTGTTGTTGGTCGTGGCTTAATGTGATGCCTGCGGTATCCGTTAGAGGCAGGGTTTTTAAAAACTGTTTTTCAGCTAACGACCAGAAAGCAACAAAATTACCGCGTGGGCAGGTAATTCCCAGTATTTGACTGTTCGGGGCAATCACTGCGCTGGCGGTGTAGGCTTTCATTTGTAATAAAACTTCGTCAGGAATCGGTAAAAAGGTCATTGGGTGCGCGTCGGTTTGTTTGGCAAATCCGTTAGCGGTGACTCGACTTTGATGAAGAGCAACCAGCGGTAAACTGTCTTCACCTTCTTCTTGTAACGCAATCGCGACTTGTTGCGCATTAATCGCTAAGTGGCGAATGCTAAGGCTGGGATGTGGGAGGGTTTGTTTTTCTAATAATTCGCCTGTTTGGCTGTCGATATAGGTGAGCGAGGGCGACATGTGGTCGAGGTTGAGTTTTTCGCGTCCTGATTCGGGATGGGTTTCTATTCCGCCGTTAGCAATTACTAAAGTTTTTCCGTCGTCCATTAAGCAGAGTTCGTGCGAGTCTATGCCGTAGGTAGGCATTTCGCTCAGGCGTTGAAAGGTATTCGCGTCGTAAATGCCAATTACGCCCGTTCCTAAGTCAAAGTGGTGTTCGGTGGTGAAAAAGGTTTTTCCGTCATGAGAAAAGCAGCCATGTCCGAAAAAGTGGCGTTTTTCAGGGCATTGTAAAACTTGATATTTGTCGCCTGTTTGTGGGTTGAAAATGGTGGCTTCTGTGCCAGAACGACGGGCGATAAGGACGGCAAGGTCTGGGCGGGTGGGGTGTATGGCTAGACCGTGTCCGCGTTGATTCACTGGTAAGCTAAAGCGTTTTTCGCCGTTTTGGTTAAAGCCTGCAATGTAGTGTTGTCCTGCTTTGTCGTCGTGTGCGGAGAGGTAAAGCGCGTTTGTCGTTGTGTTGGCGGGTGTCTTCGCGTGAGCGGATAACACAGGGCTAGCGAGTAAGCCCGCACTGAGTTGTAAAAAGTGGCGACGTAACACGGTTTAATCCCCATCTAAGCTGTTGAAACCAGTTGTAATCTGTAATGCTTCTGTGAGGTTGGTTTTTATTAATCGGGTGAGAATGTCGAGTTCGAAAAAGAGTCGTTCTAGTTTGGCGCGTTCTTCGCTTTTTACTGTGAGCGTATCATTGAGGGGTAATTTTATCGTTTGAATGACATCTATTGTCGATTGAATTTGTTGTTGTATTTCTGTATCTAGTTCGTTGTGTTTGAGGGATTGTAGGTAGTCGTCGATGCCGTAGCCTTTGCCTGCGGTGTAGAGTTGTTGTAATCCTTCTAGGTTGGCTTGTAGGTTGTTTAGTGAGGCGTGACTGCGCCAGTTTTCGGCGAAAAAGGGTTTTACCATGCCGTTGGTTTTTTTACCGAGTGGTGCACCGAGTTTGCTGTCTTTCATGATTTCGGTGATTTCTATCAAACTGGCTATGAGGGTGGTGAGGTTGGGTTTTTCCGCTTCTTTGGCTTGATTGAATAAGGTGTTGCCGTCTTGTAAGAGGGTGCTGGTTGCAAGGGTGAGATAGGTACAGCGTTGTTTGTCGGTGAAGGCGTTTAGGGTTTGTTCGGCAGGTTCAAAGAGTAGTATCTCAAGGGCTGAAAGTCCGAGCGCGGTACTGCCTTGTTTTTCAATATCTGTTTGGGTTAGTGGGGTGGCACTGGCCAGTAAAGTGGTGACTTTGAGTTTAACGGTGTCTTTGCGGTCGGGAAAAAATTGTATTTTGCTATCGGTATTGTGTTGTTTAACCGCGCCGAAGCGGATGGCTTGGGTTTTCATCCATGCGTTGAGGGTGGCATGAAAGGCTTGTTGTGTGGCGGTGAGTTGTTGGGCATCGCTGGCATTTGTGCAGAAGGTATTGGCTTGTTGTTGGAGTTGTTGGGCTTGGTCAATAAAGGCTTGATAGGCAGGGAGTACCACTTGTTGTGTGATATCGGTAAAGAGTTGTTCTGGCGGGGCGGGGATGTCTTTTGCAATAGCGATGTTGGTAGAGAGGCAAAGACTGAGTATTGAGAGTGTTTTTTTTAACATGCCGTATCATCCTAAAAAAAGAAGCAGGTGCGATGTCAATTCGCACCTGTATGAAAAAGTCTTTATTTATAGCGATTCTAAGAATTTAATGAGGGCTTCGCGGTCGGGTTTTGCGAGTTTTAACACGTTTTGTTTAATGGTTTCTGCTTCGCCACCGTGCCATAAAATCGCTTCCATTAAATTTCGCGCTCTACCGTCGTGTAAAAATTGGGTGTGTCCGTTGACGGTTTCAGTTAAGCCAATTCCCCAGAGGGGTTGTGTTCGCCATTCGTTGCCTGTTGCGTCAAAATCAGGACGACCATCGGCTAAACCGTCGCCCATATCGTGTAGTAAAAAGTCGCTGTAGGGGCGGATAGTTTGGTTAGAGACTTCGGGTAAGTTAGTGAGTTCGCCTGTTTGAAATTGGGGGGTATGACAAGCGATGCAGTTGAGTCCGTAAAAAATAGATTTGCCTTTTAAGACGGTGGGGTCGTCGACATTGCGTCTTGCGGGCACGGCTAAGGTGCGGGCGTAGAAGGTGACAAAGTCTAAGAGTTCGGCAGTGATTTCAGGCTCTCCACCATTTGCTGCATTTTGGCAGGCGGTTTGTTTTTCGGTGCAATTATTGGCAGGGAAAAGGACGGAGGTAATACCAATATCGCCATTAAACGCGCCTGCGGTTTGTTGGTGAATATTGGGCATGTTGGATTTCCAGCCGATGCGCCCCATTACACTTTGCTGTTTTTCTACATCCCAGACGTAGTTAGGACGACCTGAAATGCCATCGTTATTTTTATCATCGGGGTCTGCATTGGCTAATATGCTGGCTTCAGGAATTGCGTCGACTAAACCTAGCCCTATCATGGGTTGTGCAACACGCGGAGACATCAGGACATCTTTGTGTAACTCGCCGTATTGTAAATTTTTAATGTCGTAGTGCGGTTTGCGCAGGTTGATAACTTCGCCATCGGCAAAGCTCACGGGAATTTCTGTGTAAGTGACAATGGGCTTGCCTTCTGCGGGTACGCCTTGAATGGCAAAATTTTGTAATTGGTCGCCATAAGTGGGTTCAGGAATCACGCCTGTTTTTTTCACTTGGGCTTTTTGTTCCTCAGTCACAGCAGGCAGGCTTAGGCGTAATAAGATGGAGATAAAATCATCATCGGCTTTTGCGGGGGGGCTACCGCGTCCGTCTTTAATATGACAGTTTTGACAGGCGTTCGTGATGAATAACGCGCCTAAGCCGTCGCGGGCGGTCGTGGTTGATGGGGCTGTAACCCATGGTTGACGGAAAAAAGCGTTACCAATGGAAAAGTTATCACGCCGACTGATGGGCATATTGGCAGCAGGTAAAGAAAAGGCATTGACGGTGGTATTCGTAACCGTCGTTGCACCGCCTGATAAGGCTTCGTTGGGTTCGGCTTTGCTGAAATCGATGGCAAAGGCGAAAGGGCTATTTAAGAGCAGAGTCAAAACACCTAATTGTTTAATCATTATTAAATCGCTGTGGGTTGGAAGTGAAAAAACCCGACGACTGTATTGCAATGCGTCAGGTTTGTTTGAGAACAGCTATAAAAATCGGTTGTTGTATTGGATTAGAAAGTATGATCTGCCGTATCAGGGTTTAATTCTTTTACGCCTAGGGCTTCCGCGACTTTTTCTAAGGCGTGGGTTTGAGCGACTAAACTATCAATTGCTTGTTTAATCATGGTATTACCTTCTGCATTATCCGCAGCAATTAATTGGTCAAATGCAACGCCTTTTTTCTCCGCAGAATCGACAATGGCTTGTAATTTAGCCATGCTATCGGCGAATTTTGCTTGCATGTCTTTATCTAATTTCGCATTTTTTGCTGCAACTAACTCCGCAAGGCTTGCCCCTGTTAAGGTTTTACCCGCAACGGTTTTATACTTACCTAAATAAACATTTTGGATTCCTAAGCCATTATAAAAATGGGAGTTATGCGTGTTATCACTAAAGCAATCATGTTCATCTTCGGTAGAGTTAGCAATTAACGCGACTTTCATACGCTCGCCTGCGAGTTCACCTAGCGATAAACTGCCCATGCCAAATAAAATCGTGCGTAAACCTGTCGTGGGGTCGGTTGCCAATAATTCTTTACGCGCCGCCCCCTCTTTTGCCCAAAGTGTAGTCATCTCACTTAATTGGCTGATTAATAGGGTTGAAAGGGTGCGTAAGTATTCAGCACGACGTTCACATGTTAATTTAGACCCTGCTTTTACTTTGCCGTTGGTGCAGCCATCATCGGTTTGAATATAATCGCTAAAAGGACGCTCACCCGCGCCTTTGCCAGTTCCGTTTAAATCTTGTCCCCACAGTAAGAATTCAATTGCATGATAGCCTGTTGCAACATTGGCCTCTGATCCGCCAATTTCATTTAATCCTGCCAATAATTCAGGGGTTAATTTACTGGTATCAATCGTTTCTGTGCCAATAGTTAGGGTTTTTGACGCAATAATATTAGCTGTCGCGCCCGCATTGCCTTGTTCAAATTGATAATGGCTTGTATCGACATAATCGATAAGTCCTTCATCTAACGGCCACGCATTTAAACTACCTTCCCAGTCGTCAATGACTTTATTACCAAAACGAAACGTTTCACTTTGTTGATAAGGCACACGTGCAGCTTTCCATGCTAAACGAGCATCGGCTAAGGTTTTTTCTGAAGGCTCTTTTAAAAAGAGGGCAATTTTTTCATCTAAGGTTTTCGCTGTTGTGAGTGCATCATCATAAACAGCGTGAATCATATCTGTGTAATGCTCTACCACCGCTTTAGGCGTGACTTTCGCTGCAAACCCATTAGGCGCGACCAGCGCGACACCTAAACATAATCCAATGATATATTTATTTTTAGACATTACTTATTCCTCTGAACTTTATCAGATGCAAATGATAAGTATTATCATTCATAAAGTCAAAAGGTATCGCCAACCAATATTTTAAATGCAATGCATAATAGTTTTTTATTCAAATAGATAGTTTATAATTTAACGTAAGTGTAAAATAACTGAAATCATTTTCAATAGAATAAATTAATGGCTAATCATTTAATTTTTGATGCAAAATTTTGTGCTAATGAGCGTGAAGTAGAAAGTAAACTCATTGTTAGCTATTTATTACCCGCGTTAGGGTATCAAATTGATATGTGGCGACAAGAAAAAAGTTTTAATCGGTTTCGATTAGATTTTCTTGCTTTTTCAAATACTCATCATGAAAATACGACACATAGCTTAATCATAGAAGCGAAACATCCCAATAAGAATTTAAATGAATGTACGCAACAACTCTCTGACTATATGCAAGACCTAAACATTCAATATGGTCTGCTGACAAATGGTCGAGAAATTCGTGTTTATCAAACTAAAAACAATATAATTCACCTTATTTTTACCTGCTATATCAATCAACTATCTACTCAAATTGATTATCTGAATACTTTAATTGGAAAAGATGCACTCATGCGTCGTTATTCCCTGATTTCTTCCCACACTCAAGGAACACAAACGATGAAAATCATCGCGGTTTATCACAATAAAGGTGGCGTTGGCAAAACAACAACGGTTGTTAATTTGGCTGCAACCTTCAGTAAACAAGGCAAAAGAGTGTTAATTGTTGATTTAGACAGTCAAGCAAACAGCACTTTTGCAACGGGATTAGTGAATTTTGGCGATGAAGATAAAGATACACTGAAAGATTCAAATATTTACCATGTACTCTGTCATAACGATTTATTTCCTATTCCTCAAGTTGCTCGTAAATCTCGTTTTAGTAGTCACCCTGTTGATGTTATTCCTTCTCATATTCACTTAATGAAACATGAAAACGAACTCAATCAAATTGAACATTGCAAGCTGACTTTGTCAGAAAAATTAACCGCTGTAGAAACACAATACGATGTTGTTTTAATCGATACGCCACCCTCATTAAATTTATACGCTCGCATAGCACTGATTACGAGCGACTATCTCTTAATTCCTTCCGATTTAAAACCTTTTGCTAATGAAGGACTAGAAAATGTTAAAGAACTTGTAAAGAATATCAATAGTTATAGAAAACAATTTAAACGTCCTCCTATCAATATTCTTGGCGTTTTACCCACTAAAATTTCAACCAATGCAGGTTTTGTGAAAAAAACTTTACAAAATCGCATGAACATGGTTACAGAACGTTATGGCATTGAAGTTCTAAAAGATTACGTGATTTTTGAACGTGAAGATTTAGCTAAATGTCTTGAATTAACGGTTGATATGGGCGAATTAGAAATGACCGACCCGCGAGCCATTAGCGATTTTAAACCCAATTCAAAATCGGTAGAAGAGTTTGAAAAACTAGCCCAATTCATTACTGAAAAAGTAGGCATTGCATAAATGAATCGCTTATCACCCTCGATTGTGCTGGTTAAAAAAATCCACTGCGCAATTCCACGCCAACAATTTGCCGTTGAATTAATAGAAACGGCCGCCGAACTGATTTTAAAACTAGGGGGAGTTATTACCCCTTTAATTTTGAGACGTAAAGGGGCTGACGAATACGAATTAGAACACGGTGCATTAGAGTACTACGCTGCGCTTAGAGCGAAAGAACTTAATTTACAACAAGGGGAAAGCATTAACGCCTATATTGTTGATGACCATGATGAACGCAGTTTATTAGCGCAAGTCCAACTATTTAGACAAACCAGCAACCCACTGATTTCCAATATTTCAACAACACAGCCATTAATAACGGAAGATTTTGAGCAGAAAGTAAACGCTTTTTCTACCCAACTCATGCAAACCATGCAAAAACTGCTAGTGTCAGAAATCACACAGTTTAAAGCAACCTTGTTAAACACGATGCAACCCAACATTAAGGAAAGCGAGGAAAGCAAAGAAAATACAGTAACAGTAACTACAGTTTTAAAAGATGAGTTATCTAAGCCTGAAACTCAGGAAATTAAAGAACTAACGCCACAACCACCTGTTACAAAAAGAAAAATAACAAAGAAAACCGTTGCAACCACTGCTGAGACGGTTATAAAAGAAACAGTGGTTAACGCTGAAAACAATGCTACGCCAGCACAAGCACAACCCATAGCCCTGTGGTTGACACAACTTAACCAACTCCCTGATAAAGAACTTTTTGTTTTATTAACCCGCCAAAAATTAAAAAAGGACTTAATCGAACAATTAGTTGCCACTCGCCCTTTTGACAGTGAAGAAGCCCTAAAAAAAATAAAAGGAATTGGTGCAGCAACATTAAAGAAAATTCAATCGATATTTAATGGATAAGCTCTATTTTTAGCGAAGTAACCTGAGTTCGGCGATATTTATAAAATAAAACAAAGACCTGTTAGGTTTTCAAAACCTAGCAGGTCTTTTTTTGTCTGAATCAGAATTCACAGAATTTTCAGAATTAGCAGAATTAAAAAGCGTGATTCGCATTCATTTCTTGGTTTAAGGGTTTTAAATGCTGAAAATTCTGATTCAGACAATCTGTTAATCCTGAAAATCCTGATTCAGACAAACTGTTGTCTTTTTAAAAGAAACTCGCCAAACTCAGGTTACTTAACAACATTATTTCTTAAATAAACAGGCATCGCCATAGCAGCGTCGACGGTTTTACCCGTTTGTAAAGCGTAACGGGCTAAGGGGTACAAAGTGCTAGCTGTGGGGTAATAATCTGCGTGATGCGCTTTTAATTGATGTGCAAAACGCTGTTGTAAAACATCGGCATAAGTTCCCCACGCAGAGCCAATCCCCAGCCATTGCCTTGTTGTATCCGTGGGGAATGGGGTTTGTGAGGCTGGGCAAACACATTCGTCACCTTGTAAAAGCATTACCCCTTCTGCATTAGCTTGGTAAATTCCCCAATAGACTTCTTGTAAACGCGCATCAATACCCGCCAATACGCACGTTTCTCCCCATTCTTGATAAGCTAATTGTGCCAAACTGGCAAGGCTAGAAATGGGAATAACGGGAATATTTGCCGCAAAGGCAATACCTTGCGCAACTCCACACGCAATGCGTAAGCCTGTAAAACTTCCCGGCCCGCATCCAAAGGCAACGGCATGTAAATCAGTTGGTTTTAAATGAGCCTCTCGCAGGAGTTCATCCGCCATATTGAGGATAAGCGCAGCATGTTTACGCGGTTCTATGGAATATCGTTGCGTGATGTGTTCATCAACAGCAAGTGCGCAAGAACAGGCTTCGGTGGCGGTTTCTATCAGTAAAATATTCACAGTTTTTTTAGGCGTTGAGAAGGGAAAACAGGGGATATTTTAGCAGACTGGTGACTTTATAAAATTTAAAAACCTGCACAGTTTTGAAAACCGAGCAGGGTTTAGTTTTTCACTATGCTTTTAATGCTGACCAATGTATTGTTTTATTAAGATGAGTTACTCATACCGTAATGCATCAATCGGATTCATCTTTGCCGCGCGTTGGGCAGGAAAGAAGCCGAAGAAGACACCAACAAAGCCCGCCGAGCCTAAGGCGGAAAGCGCTATCATCGGGTCTATGCTGATGGGAAATTGTCCCATTTGGGCAACCATAAACGAGCCTATCATGCCAATTGTTAGCCCGATGAGTCCACCAACAAGGCATAGGGTGATGGATTCTACAAGGAATTGATTGCGAATATCTCGGCGACGTGCACCTAAAGCAATCCTTAAACCAATTTCTCGAGTGCGTTCAGTGACGGAGACGAGCATGATATTCATGATGCCTATTCCACCAACAACCAGTGAAATGGCGGCAGTTGAAGCGAGTAATAGACTGAGGGTGTTTTGTGTCGCGGTGCGGGCTTGGACGAATTCGGCAAGATTACGTACGGAAAAGCTGTCTTTTTCGCCTGTCTTTACGCCACGTCGTACCCGTAATAAGTCTTCAACTTCGCGTTGTACTTCGCTAATCGCTACGCCATCAGCAACTTGTAACGCCATGTCTTGCACGTAATTACGTACAACTTCATGACCGCCAAAAAGGCGATTGCGGGCGGCTGCGGTGGGGACGAAAATCACGTCGTCGTTGTCGCGTCCCATTGCGGATTGTCCTTTTTCGCCTAAAACGCCAATGACTTGGAAGGGGGTATTTTTGATACGGACGATAGAGCCGATAGGTGGGGCATTGCCGAATAGGTTTTCTATCACGGTTTGTCCTAATAACGCGACTTTCGCACCTGAACGGATTTCAGATTGATTAAAATTTCGTCCTTCTACCACTGTCCAACCGCGTACAGATAGGTATTCGTCGTTAATGCCATAAATGGTTGTTGTCCAGTTTAAGCCCATGGCAACCACCGCAGAAGAACCGCGCACAGTTCCTGAGGCTGCGACAATATTGGGTATTTGTTGGCGAATGGCATCGACATCTTCTTCTGAAAAAGGTCGTCCTGTGCCTGCGCCTGATTGTCGTCCCCCGCCCATGTCTAGTGAGCTGGGCATGACCATGAGTAGGTTTGTGCCTAGGTCTTGAATGCGTTTTTCAACTTCGCGCTTTGCCCCTGTGCTGATAGAGACCATGATAATCACGGAGGCAACACCGATAATAATGCCGAGCATCGCTAAGATACTGCGTAGGGCATTGAGGCGTAGGGCGAGAAAGGCAACTCGAATGGCTGTCCAGATGCTCATGTGCGTTTATCCTCAACCAGTAAGCCGTCACGAAATAGCAAACGGCGTTTTGCGTGGTTTGCAATATCGGGTTCATGGGTCACGAGAATCACGGTAATCCCCATTTGATTGAGTTGTCCAAAGATTTCCATGACTTCTTCAGAGGTTTTGGTATCTAACGCGCCTGTGGGTTCGTCGGCTAATAAAATACGGGGTTCGTTGACGAGGGCGCGGGCGATGGCGACCCGTTGTTGTTGTCCGCCTGAGAGTTGGGAGGGTTGATGGTCTAAACGTTGTGCTAGTCCGACCAGTTCTAAACATTGTTTTGCGCGGTCGTGGCGGTTATGTTTGGGGTTACGTGAGTAGAGCATGGGGAGTTCTACGT
This sequence comes from Beggiatoa alba B18LD, assembly GCF_000245015.1. Classification (NCBI taxonomy): domain Bacteria; kingdom Pseudomonadati; phylum Pseudomonadota; class Gammaproteobacteria; order Thiotrichales; family Thiotrichaceae; genus Beggiatoa; species Beggiatoa alba. The sequence goes on from NZ_JH600070.1 coordinate 3,347,372, forward strand.
TTTCTAGTGCGGAGGTTCGCGGTAATAGATTGAATTGTTGGAAAACAAAGCCGATGACTTCGTTGCGAAAATAGGCTAAATCGTCGGAGGATAGGCGGTTCATATTGCGTCCGTCTATGGTGAGTTCGCCACTGCTAGGTTTATCTAACGCGCCGAGTAGGTTCATAAAGGTTGATTTGCCTGAACCTGACGCGCCCATCACGGCGACATATTCGCCTTCATGAATGTCCACACTAACCCCACGCAATGCTTGCAGGAGGTTATCGCCCATTTGGTAGGTTTTATGGAGTTCTTCGCAGTGAATTAAGGGGGAGGTAGCATTCATTTATCTTCTACCTGTTGTATTCACTTTGGTAATGACTTTATCGCCTGCTTTGACTTCTGCGCTGAGAATTTCGGTTTTTTGGTCGTCACTCACGCCTTGTTCAACATAGTAGGCGCGGATGCCATCAGGTTTTTGTATCCATATATCGCTAAAGCGACGGTTTTTCATGCCTTCTTGTAGGGTTTGCAGGCGGGTGTATTGTTCATCGTTTAGGATTTCGCGGAGTGCTTGCATGGTAGGCCCTGCATTGAGAGAGGGCGCGGCATTACTGCCAAAGGGGTCGGGCGGTGCCATGTTATTTGTGCCATCGGCTCTGACTTCACGATGTTGGTCTATGACGGCAAGGGCTTTTTGCAGGGTTTCTGCGGGTAAATTTAGTTCATTTTTTAAGAGGGTAATCAGTCTCAGTTGGCGTTCTGAATAATTACTGTTGCTGTTGTTGGCAAGACTGGCTTTAAAGGCATTGCTTGGGCGGAAGCGTAGGGCTTCATTGGGTAATACCATGACATTGCGTCGTTCGCCTGTGACGATTTCTACATTGGCAGTCATACCGGGTAATAAAATTTTCTGTGGATTTTCAGCGGAGATAACAACGGTATAGGTGACGACATTGTCTAATTCTGTTGCGGCAAGACGGATTTGTTCAATAGTGCCTTTAAAGTGTTGTTCAGGATAGGCATCAACGGTGAAGGAGACAGGCGCATTGTTGGAAACGCGCCCAATATCTGCCTCGTCCACTTGGGCATCAATTTGTACTTGGCGTAAATCTTGGGCAATGGTGAATAATTCGGGAGCGGATAGACTGGCGGCGACGGTTTGTCCTACGTCAACGCTCCGTTTAACCACCGTGCCATTAATCGGAGAGCGGATATAAGTGCGGGCTAAGTCGATTTCTGCACTTTCTAAGGCGGCTTTTACTTGTTTTAAGTTGGCTTGTGCATTTTCAAGTTGGGCGCGGGCAATTTCTACATTGGCTTGTGCGACTAGAAAAGTAGCGCGTGAACTGTCTAATGCTGATTCAGAGACAGAGCCTTTTGCTTGTAAGGATTTGTTACGTTGATATTCGCGTTCGGTATTGGCGGCGGTGATTTTGGCACTTTCTATATTAGCTTGTTGCAGTTTTATGCTGGCTTCGGCAACGCCTAAATTGGCTTTTGCTTGATTAACACGGGTTCTATAGGTGCTATCGTCTAAACGGGCAATTACTTGGTCTTTTTTAACTTCGCTGTTGAAATCGGCATATAGTTCGGTAATTTGTCCCGATAATTGTGAGCCAACCGAGACCGTAATCAAGGCACGTACCGAGCCTGAGGTCGACACAACTTGGCGGACGTTCCCCATGGCAATTTCTGTCGTTTGTACCGTCAAGGCTTGTTTTGGGGTTTCTTGCCCGTTGAGTTTGTACCACCAAGTAGCACCCGCACCAATGGCAATAATTAAAAGCCCCCAGACCAACTTTTTCATAAGTATATGCTCCAAACAATTTTTAATATCGACTGTCTTAATTGTCTTATACGTAACAGGCTAGTGAATTCCGTCGTTTTCGCAGAAAATCCGCATTGCTGATGATAATCATTGGTTCTATTGCGAATTATTAATGATTGAGAATAAATGGCTTTTACACAAAATTATTTAATACACCGCTGTCGCTAAATTACCTTTAAACGCCCGTAATTGGGTATAAGGCATAAATAAGCTACTAACAGGTAAGATTTGCAAAGCTGCCAGACGACGGCGGGGATGGGGTTCGCTCGGTGTTGTTCCTGTAAAGCCGATAATCACTAATTCCCCCCCGCGTTCCGCAATAACCATTGTATGATGGGGTTCTACTTCACCCGATTTAAAGGCAAAGACCCAATCACCTACGGCTAAATCGCGCGGATAACGAATCGGACGGGTGCGTACCGAACGGTAAATATTTTTTGAGGCAATATTGCCTGAACCGATAAACGTATAAGGTTGATAGGACTTACTGGGGCGACTTTGTGCGCGTAAATAGCTGGGAATAACCGCACAAATTAAATTGATGGGAGCTGTGCCAAATTGGCGTTGTGCCTGTTGATAGACTGCTTGAAAGTACGCATTGTTATGGTCAAAAACCAGCCATGAATCGTGCTCCGCACCTAAATCACGTGGTTCGACATAACCAAATCCTAACGGTAAATGGTCATAATCACCAATATCTAACTGATTGACTAAGTTGCGTAAATGTTGGTTAAATGCGTATTGTGTGGGTGTCAGTCGTGAATGACTGTTGCCCGTTGTTTGTACAACAGGTGTCGTTACAATTTCGCTACAGGCAAAGATACAGGTGCAAACAAGTATCAGTACATAATAAACCCAATTAATCTTTTTCCCGTTTTTTAAGCCGCTTGAATCCATAATAAACAAATCCTTAATCAGCCGTTTTCGCATTTCTGCCTAAACTTAACGAAAGTTTAACTGAAATTTTCAAGTGAAACCCCATTTTAATCTGGGCATCGTTCCCTTAACCCTTTATATAGGTGCAGATGATGACAGTCATAAATCCTTCCGAAACAATGCCAATGATTACCGATAACATCATGGTTGCCATGCATCATGTGCATAAATGGTATGGTGATTTTCACGTATTAAAAGATATTAATTTGACTGTCAAACAAGGAGAACGCATTGTTATTTGTGGTCCATCGGGGTGCGGTAAATCTACCACTATCCGCTGCTTAAACCGTTTAGAAAAGCACCAAGAAGGGCAAATTTTTGTCGGCGATATTGAACTGACGGATGATTTAAAGCATATAGAACAAATTCGTAAAGAAATCGGCATGGTTTTTCAACAATTTAACCTATTTCCTCATTTAACTGTGTTAGAAAATTGTTGTCTCGCGCCGATTTGGGTTTTAAAGCAACCGCGCAAAGAAGCTGAAGCCACTGCGATGCGTTTTTTAGAACGGGTTCAAATTCCACACCAAGCGCATAAATACCCTGGACAATTGTCAGGCGGACAACAACAACGGGTCGCAATTGCGCGTAGTTTATGCATGAATCCAAAAGTCATGTTGTTCGATGAACCAACTTCTGCACTAGACCCTGAGATGATTAAGGAAGTGTTAGACGTGATGATAGAACTGGCTCACGATGGCATGACCATGCTCTGTGTGACTCACGAAATGGGTTTTGCAAAAACGGTTGCAAATCGTGTTATTTTTATGGATGGTGGGGAAATTATTGAAGAGAATGAACCAAATAGCTTTTTTAATAACCCTCAATCCGAACGCGCTCAACTCTTTTTAAGCCAAATTTTATAAACCCTTGTGTTTATCAAACAGGCATAAAAAAACGCTTATCATTAACAACTTAATTTAAACTATAAAAACATAATCATGCGTATTTTAGTGATAGAAGACGACAAAGACGTTGCTAACTACTTAATTAAAGGGTTAAAAGAAAGTGGTTACACCGTCGACTATGCAGAAACAGGCAAAGATGGTTTATTTTTCGCGGCGAGTGAAACGTATGACGCGATGATTATCGACCGCATGTTACCCAATATTGATGGATTAACCATCATTCAGACCTTAAGGGCGGCTAATAATAAAACCCCAACCCTCATTTTAAGCGCGTTGGCAGAAGTAGATGACCGCGTGAAAGGCTTAAAAGCAGGTGGCGATGATTATTTAACCAAACCCTTTGCTTTTAGCGAATTACTTGCCCGTTTAGAAGCCTTATTGCGCCGTGTGGTACATAGCACGACAGAAACAACTTTAGTCGTTGGTGATTTAAGCATTGATTTACTTGCCCGTACCGCAAAACGGGGTGAACAAGAAATTAGCCTACAGCCGCGCGAATTTCGATTATTAGAATACTTAATGCGTCATGCAGGACAAGTCATTACTCGCACGATGTTATTAGAAAATGTTTGGGATTATCATTTTGACCCACAAACTAATGTGATTGATGTACATATCAGTCGTTTACGGCAAAAAATTGACAAAGATTTTGCAAAGCCACTATTGCATACCATTCGCGGTGCAGGTTACATGATTCGTGAAACAACTGATTAAACTGCTTAATACTTCAACGTTTCGCCTTGTCCTCATTTACATGGGCTTGTTTAGCCTTTCTGCACTGGTACTAATGGCATTTATTTACTGGGCAACAGTACAAGCAATTGCTGAACAAGCCGATGCAACCATTGATGCTGATGTCGTCGGGCTGGATGAACAATATAATCGTGGCGGGACTATTGCCCTAATTACCCTGATTCAAGATCGTATTATCCGCAACCCTAACATCTCCTCCATTTATGTGGTCACTCGCATGGATGGCACAGTGATTGTGGGCAACTTAAACCGCCTCCCCCCTGTCCCCGCAAATCCTAACGAATGGATAACCTTTGAATTTAGTCAATGGTGGAATGGCAAAATGGAATTCTACAAAGCCCGTGCACGCTTTTTTGTCATTGGTGACGGACGGGGCGAAAATTATCGTTTATTGGTTGGGCGCGATATTCGAGCCATAGAAGCGACACAAAACTTAATTATTAACGCGCTATTATGGGGATTAGCTATCACAACGGCTTTATCGCTCATTGGTGGATTAATGATGAGTTGGAGCAGTGTTCGTCGTTTAGACTCTATTAATCAAAGTATTAGCCAAATTATGCACGGCGACTTATCTAAACGCATTCCTAGCCGTGGCACTCAAGACGATTTCGACCGCCTTGCTGAAAATCTTAATGCCATGTTGACGCAATTAGAAAAACTCATGAATGGCATACGCCAAGTTACTGATAATGTTGCGCATGACTTACGAACACCTTTAACCCGTTTACGCAATCGATTAGAAGAATTACGCGAAACCTCTTTAAATGATTTGCAATATCAACTTGTTGAAAAAAATATCACAGAAGCAGACCACCTGTTAAATACCTTTAACGCACTGTTACGGATTGGGCGTTTAGAATCAGGTTGTCATCGCTCGGAATGGGTAGAAATTAATTTAAGCCAACTCCTTGCCGATGCTATTGAATTCTACGAAGTCATTGCCTTAGATAAACAACAAACCCTGATAAGTCATATTACCCCTAATGTTTTTATTGACGGCGACCGCGATTTATTATTTCAAGCTATCGCCAATTTATTAGACAATGCGATTAAATACACCCCTGAAATGGGTACAATAGATATTGCATTGCAACAATATGAGCAACGGGTAGAATTTAGCGTAACAGATAATGGCGGAGGTATTCCAGATACCTATAAAGACAAGGTGTTAGAACGCTTTTTCCGTATGGAAAGCAGTCGTACAACGACAGGGAATGGATTAGGATTAAGTCTTGTTGCTGCCGTCGTGAGTTATCATAAAGCCCAAATACGCTTAGAAGATAATCAACCCACAGGCTTACGTGTTGTTATTAGTTTGACGCAAAAAAAACGCGACGGACGACCGTCGCGCCACCATAACCTCCCTGTTACGGTGTAAACTGATTTTGCTTTGAGGAGGAGAGGTAAGGCGATAACGCCTTTTTCACAAAGGCGTTATAAAACAAACAACAACACATCAAAGAGTACAACTAAAAAGCGATTAAGCAGCTTTTGCTAACGGATTGAAAGTAGAGATGCTTTTCAGATTATCTTCTACTAAGGAAGCAATTTGAGATTTGCTGTCCACTAAAATTTCAACGGTGATACGGGCGTTGTTTAACACTTTTTTGTTTAATTCTTGGGTCGCTTCGGCTTGGATAGCGAATAAATCTTGAACACGCTTTGCTTCAGTTAACGCTTGGATTTGCTTGACGCTGTTGTCAGCGTAAATGCTCAGGATATCCATTTGTTGACGTAATAAAGCGGTGGCTAAATTGGTGTTGATGTCGGCTAATTTTTGGACAGCAGCAACATTGGATTTGTTCAGGTCAGCCCATTTTTTCACTTGTTCTTTCATGATGTACTCCTAAAAATTCAGGGGATAAAGTTAACGTCAAAAAATCTTCATATTCGGGGTGTATAAGGAGGCTTTATCTTGTCCTGCACTTATCTACCGCGCTTGAGATATATAGTAGTAAAATCTTTTGTGCATTGCAACAAAAATTGTGCATTGCAACAAAAAAATTTACACTATTCTCCCGTTTTATCCTATCAAACTGAATTTTAAGTCTATTTTTGACGGGCTAGTTTAATACCGCTTTTATCCCCTCACTTAAACAAGCACACCATACCCTGCAAAAATCACTGGCTTTAAAACACATTAAAATACGCTATAGTAGCCATATCAAATAATAAAACCTTAAGCAACAGTATCTTTAAACAATAAAGCTTATAACAAACTATTTAACAAGGGATTTTATCATGGCTGAACCAAACACTGACAGCTTTGCAATTTTCGAAGTCATCGATACGCACAGCCGTGAATCTATGGGACAAGTTGGTGATGTTTCTAAAGACGGCATTATGCTCTTAACCACAAAGCCACTGCCTTTAAAACAAACCAAAGAAGTGCTTATTCATTTACCATCTAGTGATGCGTTTTATCAAGAAATGATTCCCTTGGATATAGACCCACTTTGGATAAAAAATGATGAAACTCAGCCCGATTTATATCGCATTGGTTGCCAATTTGCGAAAGCAGAACGCTCAGACCTAGAAATGCTGATTCGTCAATTTGGAGCTAAACGAAGTACACGAAAAAACTTATTGTTTTACTTAGATGTTTATGAAAAAGACAGCGAAGAGTTATTAGGACATTTAGGGGATATATCAGATACAGGCATCATGCTCATTACTTCTTACACCATGCCATTGGGTGAAACCCGTGAAATTATTATTAAACTGCCTGAAGATGAAGAATTCAGTGATCGCACGATTGAAGCCGATGTGGAAATTCGCTGGTCAAGACCTGATGTTAATCCAGAGTTTAATTGTGTTGGTTGCTTATTTACCCATATCGCCCCAAAATACAAACCCCTCATTAAAAAAGTGCAAGAAGTGCTAGGCTTTGACGACGTTGTCTAAATAGATAGCCAAGACACCTGCTTTTATTACACGCTCCATTCTCCATTTTGCTTCTTTAACGGCACACCATGAAACGTTGGCTTAAACGCTTATCGCTGGTCTTACTCATTGGTTTAATTCTCACCCTTTTTATGGCAGGTTGGGGCGCGAGCACAGAAACAGGCTCTCATTGGCTAATTCGCTTCGCACAACGTTGGATACCAGGTGAATTAACGATTCAACACATTGAAGGCAGTTTATTAAATCGGTTGGTTTTAAAAAATATTCACTATCAGCATGAAGCCATTAATGTGGACGCAGATAGTTTAATCTTTGCGTGGCAAGCAGGCGCGTTATTCGATTTAAATGTGCATGTGCAACAAATTATTGCAAATAAAGTAAAAGTAATTATCCCGCCGAGTACGACACCCGTTGAACCGTCAAAAGAACCTTTTAGCCTGCCCGAAATTCAGTTACCCATCAGTATCGCTTTAGACGATGTGCAACTCACCGAGTTTGAACTACAAACAGGAGAGACTAGCGCACCGTTTCAACTAAAAATCGCCCGCGCCCAACTCAGCGCAATGATTAAAGAACAAGTGACTTTATCCAAGCTCGCTATCTCAGGCGTAGAAACACAAGGCATCCGTGCGGAATTAAATGCAAATGGTCACTACGGGCTAACCCGTCCGCATCCTGTTCTCCTTGACTTGCAATGGATAGCGCAACTACCTGATATTGGAGAAATCACAGGCAAAGGACAATTAACAGGCGATATTCAAAAGCTGAATTTAAACCATCAAATTAGTAACCCCATCGCTTTACAATTAACCCTCAGTGCAACCGATGTTTTAAATCAATTGGGTTGGCAAGCAGAAATTCAGTGGCAAGATTTATTTTATCCGCTAGACAATTCAGCAAAATTGATTCGCAGTCAAAACGGCAAAATTACCAGCAGCGGGCAATTATCTGATTACAAACTGCAATTACAAACCCGTTTAAGTGGTCAAGATGTCCCCATGACCGCATTACAACTCGATGCAAAAGGTAATTTGTACAGTGCGAACCTAGACAAGTTACAAGCGGATTTATTAGATGGTCGCGTACAAGCGCAAGGGTTCATCAATTGGAAAGACTTATTACAAGCCAATTTACAACTCGATATCCAACAACTACGGATTAACGATTACGTTCCCGACTTACCCAAAGAGATTAGATTAAACAACAAATTACAAGCGCAATTAAACGACAAACAATGGCAATTAACCCAAGAAACCGCGCTCAGTAATACATCCGCACAAATCCAATTAAACGCAAAAGGCTCGATACAAGCCTTAGATAACCCTGATTTTAACGTTGTTCTCGATTGGCAAAATCTACAATATCCGCTTGTTGGTGCGTCCGTCGTCAACGTACCGACAGGAAAAGCGACTCTAACAGGTCACTTACAAGCTTATCAATTAGACTTAAAAACCCAAGTTAAAACGCCACAAATTCCCGACAGCCATTGGCAATTAAACGCACAAGGCGATTTAAATCAACTAAAACAAGGGCAATTAACAGGCGACTTACTGCAAGGGCAATTACTGGCAACACTCAGCGCACAATGGGCGGATAAATTACAAGCAGCGGTCGATGTGCAATTAAGCGATATTGCCCTCGCCCCTCTTGTGGCGGAATTGCCACCAAATGTCAAAGTCAACGCCCGTTTTTCCGCTGATTTACAAGATGATAAAGTCAAAATACAACAAGGTAAAATCAGTTTACCGCCTACCGATGCGCAAATAACACTGGCTGGCGAAGGGCTATTGCAACCTGCGGATAATCCACAATTTAAAGCAGATGTAACATGGAAAAATTTACAATTTCCTTTAATCGGCGTGCCCCAAATTCAAACCCAAGCAGGCAGTGTCAAACTTGCAGGCACATTACAAGCCTATCAATTAACCTTAAATACCGATTTAAGTGGCGAACAATTGCCCAAAGGCACATGGCAAGCGGAAATTAATGGTAACGCGCAACAAATCAAACTGGATAAATTACGCGGTGAATTTTTACAAGGGCTGGTTAATGCCAACGGCTTGGTCGAACTCAATCCGTTAAAAGCTAACCTTAGCTTATCGCTGGATAAATTAGTTTTACATTCGCTTGTCGCAGAAATTCCCGCCACGCACAAACTGTCGACCCAATTACGCGCAGAATTTGCTAATCAACAATTGCAACTCGCTGAGCTTAATATCACTTTACCGCCCAGCTCGTTAAAAATTGCAGGGCAAGCCGAAGCCGATTTAAACGACGCACAAAACCCCCGTTTTAAAACCAAATTGACATGGCAAGGTGTGCGCTATCCATTTGAAGGAAAAGACTTATTACTAAAAGATGCAAAAGGTCAATTAAGTCTTAACGGGACAGCCGATAATTATCAATTAGACCTGTTAACGGATATTGTTGGACAAGGACAAATTCCATCAGGGCGCGTGATTGCGAACGGCAACGGCGATAAAAACAGCTTTAAGCTCAAACAGCTACAAGGAAAACTGTTAGACGGGGTTTTAACTCTCACAGGACAAGTTGCATGGTCGCCAGCCCTACAATGGACACTGAATTTAAACGGCGAAAAACTCAACCTCGCCCCTTACACCCAACAAGCCAGCAATCTCGCGCTTGATGTCCGTAGCACGGGCAAATTAGACAATAATCAACTCAACGCCGATATTGATATTACCCATATTAAAGGCAAAATTGGCACTTATCCTGTGCAATTACAAGCAACTGCCAGCGCACAAGGGCAACAATTTGAACTGAAAAAATTCAACTTTGTTTCTGGTAAAAACCGCGTTACCGCTTTGTTTCTGGTAAAAACCGCGTTACCGCTCAAGCCAGTTATGCAAAAACGCTGAATGCAACATGGGATATTGACGCGCCCGCCCTAGCTGAATTAGTCCCACAAACAGGGGGGAGTTTACAAGGCAAAGGCAAAATTAGCGGAACGCTGACAAATCCAAGCATTAACGCGACCTTACAAGGCAAACAATTAGCCTATGCAGACAAACGACTTGCCAATTTAGACGTAAAAATCAATGCTGATTTACAAGGCAAACAGGGAATTGACCTCTCAATACAAGCAAGTGATATTTTTCAAGCCAATGAAAAAATAATCAACAGTGTCGACCTGACAGGACAAGGACAAATTGGACAACACCGTATTGCCCTAACTGTCAAAGCCCCTGAAAATAATTTACAAGTTAATATCGACGGTGGATTAAATCTTAATTCGCTACAATGGCAAGGGCAAATCAGCCAAATTGTGGCAACGATAGAACAAATGGGAACATGGTCACTCCCCAAACCTGCACCCTTGACAGTTTCGCCAGACATGGCGCAACTCTCTAATTTCTGCCTACAAGGCTATTTAAACCGTCGCCAGCCTGACAGTTTAACCAGTATTTGTGCACTTGGCGGATGGCAAGCAAAAACGGGCGCAAATGCTGAACTGAGTTTAAGCAAAATCCCATTACGTCTGTTTGTGCCAACGGTAACAGGCACATTAGAAGGGCGAATTAATGGCACTTATCAAAATGATGGCAGTTTACGCGCCAACGCACTTATCGACATTTCCGCAGGGCGACTTTTACCCGCAACCGATGACCCGAATACAAAACCGATTGCCCATAATGGCGGAAAAATTAAATTAACCATTGATGAACAAGGCTTAAATGGTGATATTCTCCTCGACCTTGCTCGCCAAAATACGATTAATGGCACAATCACCATGCAAGGCTTTAATCGCCTACCGATTAATCCTAACCAGCCCATTACTGCCAGATTACAAGCAAATTTCAACGACTTAGGCTTATTACCTGATATTTTATCGCAAGCAGAAAAAGCCAAAGGTGCAGCAACATTTCATTTAAGCATCGATGGCAACCTTGCCGACCCCATTGTTCAAGGTCAATTTTTAATCAAACAAGTCGAAGTTGGTTTGCCTGATTTAGGCTTGCAAATAAAAGACTTAAACGCAGACATTAAAACCGTGAGCCGTGACACAATTGATATAAAAATGGGTTTCCAATCAGGCGACGGAAAGATGGATATTACAGGCAACGTCAAACTGCTCACCCTGACCGATTGGCAATCGAATATTGCGATTAAAGGGGAAAATGTACAAATCATTAATACCCCTGACGCGGTGGCGAATATCACCCCTGATTTACGCTTAAACATGAGCACGGGTAAAATTGATGTCAGCGGTAAAGTAATGATTCCTTACGCAAATATTACGCCAACGGGGGCAACTATTAGCGGTTCTGGCTCTGGTGGCAACACGGTGGCAAGCTCGCCCGATGTGGTGATTGTGAACCCTGATAAACCGAATAATACAGACAAAGCCACTAAAGGCTGGGCAATTACTAGCCAACTCACCGTTATTTTAGGGGAAGATATTCGTTTAGCCGTGATGGACTTTAACAGCCGTTTAACAGGTGCATTATCCATTACCCTAAGCCCCAATCAAACCATGCCCCGCGCAACGGGTGAGTTACAAATTTTAGATGGGACTTATCGCGCTTATGGGCAAGATTTAGAAATTGAACGCGGACGGATTATTTTTGCAGGGGGGAGTGTTGATAATCCCGTATTAAATATTGAAGCCATTCGTAAAATTCGGGATAGAACGAAAAAAGTTGAATCGGCTGGCGTGCGCATTCACGGTACGGCTCAAGCCCCACAACTCACTTTATTTTCTACACCCCCTGTTCCTGAAAGCGATATTTTATCTTACATCGTTACAGGTTCAGCCCTTGGCGAGGATGTAAGCAACGCCATGTTAAGCCTAGGGACTTATTTAACCCCACAATTATATGTCGGTTATGGCTTAAGTTTGGTTGACCAAAACCGCGTTTTTAACATCCGTTATGAACTAAGCCGTAAATGGGGGATAGAAGCCTCAATTGGTACAGAGGACAAAGGCGCGGACTTTTCTTATATTTTAGAATGGTAAGGGTTGAATAAGCTTTAAAATCCATTTTGTTAAATGAGATATGCCAGTCCTTAAAGGAGTAGCAGACCTTTATCAAGCGATTCAAGAGACCTGCTAGATTTTCAAAATCTAGCGGGTCTTTTTTTGAGTTTCAAAACGATTGCCCGTTTTAATTAACCTGAGTACGACGAGATTTATAAAATAAAACAGAGACCTGCTAGGTTTTTAAACCCTAGCAGGTTTGTAGGAGCATACGAAAAGGGTTGAAGGACTAGCAGACATTGCTTTCTTGTTTTTCATCAGGATTTACCAGACAAGATTAAAACAAAAGTCTTTTAGGCGTGCAATCGCTGAAACGATTGCACGCCTGCTTAATCTATAATGCCTTGTTTTTATAAAATTTAACAAGACATGGGTTAAAATCAAGTTATATCTTGTGCTACAAGTAATTGTAATAAAATGTCAATCTCTTGCGTATATTCAGCTTTTTCGTAGAAAAAATCATTACATTGCACTTCCACCTTGTATGTATCAATCTCTTGTGTAGATTCAGTTTTCTTGCCTAAGTAGAACGTATTGACATATAAAGAACCATCTGAAGGAAAGTCAAATATGATATGAGCTTGCCTGTTTACTAACCCATGTTTTCTTGAGCGAGATAATATAATAGTATCAACAGCGTGACCAATACGAAGTTTTTGATCATATCTTTTGTTACGTATTTCAAGAAAAAATTTTAATTTGTTTTCTATGGCTTTTCTATATTTTAAAAAAACCTCATCTTCTTCCATAGAAGGGAAGACATCTAAAATGTAATCTATACTCCTTGCAATACGTGGTATGGCTATTTCCCAACTTAAGATAAATTCTCCCTCAATTCTTTTACCAAGCTCATAATAATGAGCTAATTTGCCTGCTTTAAACCAAAGAAAATGTTGCTCCAACTGAGAAGGCATAAAATTGTCGCAAAGCCAATATTTAATGATCAAATCCAATGGAACATCATGTGGAACTTTTTCCTCAAACAAATCAAACAAGGCTCTATTACTAGAATCCCAATCCGCATCCGAATAAAATTCGCACTGACAAATCCTGTTATTGACACTTCTTAAACAGCAAGCTCGATTTTGAGTTTTGAACCACAAAAAATAGCTATCTCCAAATTGACACTTAAAATCTATAGTACATTGTTTAAGCTCTGGATAATTGATTAAACTTGCATCTAGGAATTTTTGTAACCCTTTTTTCTCATTATTAATGAAATCAAATTTGTCATAGAATTCATTAAAGCTATGACCATAAATCCAATCCTTAATTGCCTGAATTATATTACTATCTATGTGAGTAGTCCTTCCTGTCGCTTTGTTACTTTTGTTTTCCATAAAAACAATGTAATAGCCATCTCTTGGTTCAAAACAAGCAATATTACAAACTCGTTCAGCCATTTTTACATAACAACTCCAATCGACACCTTCTCCCTCAATCCAAAGTTGAACTTCAGAATCAGAGAGAGTTTGTTTTAGAATTTCGTATAATTTTTGTGCCCGTTTTTGTCCTGAATACATACATTTTACTTCCGATAGTTGTGTTTACCCACACATTTTGCAAAATAGAAATATTTTATACAGAATTAAAAAGATAACAGCTTGTCTGAATCCTAATTCAGACAAAAAAAGACCTACTAGGTTTTAAAAACCTAGCAAGTCTGTAGGAACATGTGCAAAGGTTTGAAGAACTAGCAGACCTTGTTTTAATGAGACAACTTGTTCAGACAAAAGTCTTACCCAAACCGCTCAATATCACGAATTCGCTCTAAACTTTGTTGGGCAAATTGAAAAATCTTTTTGCGAGAAAATAACAATTGCCAACGATTGCCACCTTTTTGTCGCCATAGCACAGCAGAGCGAATGCCTGCTAACAGTAACGAACGGATTTTATTCGCATTCGCAGGGTTTTCTAAATGTCGCTGTTCGCCTGATACTTGGATGCGATGTTGAAACGTGCTAATCGTTTGCGAATAAAAGTTTGCTAATAGGGCGATGACTTCGGGGTCAGTTGTATGCGTGCTATCGGCTAAATGTTGCGCTTGTTGTACACCTTGTTGTACGACGTTGACCATGTCTTGACGCTTGATAAATTTTCGCTCTAAAAACATGATGCCTAAAATATAGCGCATTAATTCGCGGTCATTCGTGCGGTCTTGATTGCCTAACTGTGCGACAAGAACCTGTAAACCAAGTTTGACCCCTTGTAATCCGCCATAGACATCTTCTGTCGAAGTCGCTTCTAATTTTAAAATGCTCTTGATACTGCTATCGAATGCGATATGTTCGACCATGCCTTTACGGGCGACTTGGCGCACTAATTCGGCGGCTTGAAAAATGCCCGCAAGGGCGAGAGTTGTATCTGCAACGTTCATCATTATGCGAAAAGCTAACCTTATGCCTGAGTTGTTTTAAAGATGATAGGGCTTATTTTGTTGGAATAAAGCAATTTTACAGGATTGTTACGCAATTAGGGGGAAGATGTTGGCGTTTCGATAATGTGTAAACCGCTCATTTTTTCCGCTAAGTTCCCTAAAGGCGTTACTTTTTCTATCCCTGATTTATCTTTGATATGTAAAGTAAAGAGTGTATTTTCATCCATTGCAAAACCAACTTGCCATTGATTGTGTGCATGGGGATTGGGGATAAAATCGCGTAATTTACCTTGTAAATCGATATAACGCCGTTTTTCCCCCACGTCTAAAAACAGCGTTAACGAGAGTTTTTCTAAGGCTTGTTCACTCATGACACCTAACCAATGTTGAAAAAAATGGGGTTGTAAAGCCTCTTGTAAAGGTGTGCCCTTAGATAAAAGTAGAATATCGGTATCTTCTAAAAATTGATTTTTAGCACGAATACCGACGTTAATCGGGCATAACAAGTCTAATTGAAAGTGATTTGTTGCTAATAATGCTGCCCCTTTGGCAATCGCTAATGCAGTATCGGTTAAGTCAAAATAAGCCTTAAACCGTTCATCTGCTTCCGTTTTGGAGTGAAAAAAGTCACGAACAGCACGACGCACGAGGTAAAAATTGGAGAATCCGCCAACCATAATAATATGAAATTTTTCAGCGTTTTCCGTGTCTATTGCCTGTTTTTCTAATAAATGCGCCATATTGGCGAGGGCTTTTTGTAATTCGGGTAATAGTAAACGGTCAAAAACGCTGACGAGGTCTTGTGCCTCTACGTTAATACCTTCTATTTCAAAGACTTTTCTATTGGTTGCAGGATTACGTCGATATTGTTCGAGTAAACGGCTGAGTTTATCTGTTTGGGCTATTTTTTGTTCTTCAAAGGCTTTACAGAGTTTATTAAATCGTTTTGTATCGGTTTCTGCTTCCCCAATTCGTTGTAATAAATGTTGAATAACGTTTTCATCAAATGCCACGCCCGCACTGCCTAGTTGTGTATCGACGTGTCCATAGCCTGTTCCTTCTAAAACTTTGATATGTGTGTCATCAATCCATGACAGGCTTAAATCTAATGTACCGCCACCATAATCACAGACTAAGACATGTCCTTGATAGGCTTTCCCTTGTTGGCGTTTAAATTGATAGGCGAAATAAGCGGAAGCGGCAACGGGTTCGCTGATTAAATGCGTTTGTGAAAATCCTAAGGTGACGAGAATATTTTTTAATTGCTCACGGGCGGCGTGTTGTCCTGAGCGCACCCAAATTTCTGGTACGGTAACAACTAAGTTTTCTATGTCCTGAATGCCTGTTTCTTGGCGAAAACGGTTCAATAATTGTGCAATGTAATCATGAGCCGCCATTGCAGGGCTGTGTTGTACATAGCCACGTGTTGCCAATCGCGTTGCGTCTGTTTCTGCCAGTAACATCTTGAAATAGCTATATACCCAATAATCATCATCGCTTTGATTTAAGCGGGCAGCTTGTCCAATATCTAGGCTATTATCGACTTTATCAATGGATAAAACTGATGAAATGTAAGGGGTTGCAGAAGCTCCACCCAGTGCAAAGGTTTGCAGTTTTTCATCTACTTGATACGCCAAAATACTGGTTGTTGTCCCAAAATCTAAACCGAGCGTTGCCATAAACTGTCCTTTTTTATATCGAATTCGATATTTTAGCCGTCATAAAATCACAATATTTAAAAACAATCGCGTTTTTTTAACATAAGTCTATTGAGAAAAAAAACACAAGCTATATGATAGGCTCTGTGAGAATTTAGACTTAGTCTAAATATTTCACGATTCCCAATGACAACATCAGGAGAAGACATCATGCAACTTAAAGGCAGCCAAACAGAAGATAATCTCAAAGCCGCATTTGCAGGCGAATCTCAAGCCAATCGTCGTTATTTATATTTTGCCAATAAAGCCGATATTGAGGGCTTCAATGATATTTCTGCCGTTTTTCGTTCTACGGCAGAAGGGGAAACAGGACATGCACATGGTCATTTAGAATACTTAGAACATGGCTGTGGCGACCCAGCAACAGGGCTACCGATAGGCGATACCAAACTCAATTTGCAAGCCGCCATTGCAGGGGAAACCCACGAGTACACCGATATGTACCCTGGAATGGCAAAAACTGCACGAACTGAAGGCTTTGACGAAATTGCCGACTGGTTCGAAACCTTAGCTAAAGCCGAGCGTTCTCATGCGAATCGCTTTCAAAAAGCCTTAGACAGCATGTAATCAATAAGGACGTGGCAAGGACTGTAAAACTTGTCACGTGCTTTATGGTCTGTCTTCTACACAGTGAGAAATAATCATGTCCGCTGACTCTAAACGCGAAGGTAAAAAAGAAGGGAGTTTGGAAGCCCCTACCCGTCACCCATTAGATTGGAAAAACCCCGATTTTTATAATGAACAATCTTTATTTTCAGAATTAGAACGAGTATTCGATATTTGTCATGGTTGTCGCCGTTGTTTCAAACTATGCCACTCTTTCCCAACCCTGTTTGATTTAATTGATGCCTCTGAATCGTTAGAGTTAGATGGCGTAGCAAAAGCGGATTATTGGAAAGTCGTTGACCATTGTTATTTATGTGATATGTGCTACATGACCATGTGTCCTTATGTACCACCACATGAATGGAATATTGATTTTCCACACCTGATGTTACGTGCGAAAGCGGTAAAATTTAAAAAAGGCGATGTGACATTACGAGATAAATTACTGACTTCTACCGATTTAGTCGGCAGTCTCGCAGGTATTCCCGTTGTTGCGGGAATTGTCAACACCGTGAATAGTATAAAACCATTACGAAAAGTTGCGGAAAAAGTCGCGGGAATTCACGCCGATGCCATTTTGCCCAAATTCCACAGCGATAATTTACGCAAGCGTGATAAACAGTTACATCAAGCAGGGTTAAGCGCGACCCCGACGGCTAACACACGCGGTAAAGTTGCCTTATTCGTCACCTGTTACGGCAATCGCAACGCGCCCGACATGGACGAAGCCTTAATTAAAGTCTTTGAACATAATGGCATTCCCGTCAAAATTACGGAAAAAGAGCGTTGTTGTGGTATGCCTAAAATGGAATTAGGCGATTTAGAAGCGGTGAAAGCCTCACGAGACTTTAATATTCCCATTTTGAGCAAACTCATCGACGACGGTTACGACATCGTTACGCCCATTCCTTCCTGTACCTTAATGTTTAAACAGGAATTGCCTTTAATGTTTCCTGATGATGCTGAGGTGCAAAAAGTTAAAAATGCCATGTATGACCCATTTGAATACTTAATGCTACGCCATAAAGACGGCGCGTTAAAAACCGATTTTCAACAAGCATTAGGCAAAGTGTCGTATCACGTTCCTTGTCATTTACGGGTGCAAAATATTGGCTTAAAAACCCGTGATTTATTGGAGTTAATCCCAAACACCACCGTAGAAACCATTGAACGCTGTTCAGGACATGATGGGACTTATGCCGTCAAAGCAGAAACGCACGCTATTTCAATGAAAATTGGTAAACCTGTTGTTAAACAAGTTGCTAATGCGAAACCTGATTACTTCAGCAGTGATTGTCCTATGGCAGGCGACCAAATTCATAACGGCTTACAAACAGCACAAGAACCAACGCACCCCATGATTTTAGTGCGTAAGGCTTATGGGATTTAACCGCAGTGTAGTGAGGATTCACGATGAAAAAATTACGCCGAGAAGATTTGTTTTCACTAGAAAAATATGCAGAAATACGTCCTCAGTTTCGTACAGAAGTGATGGCACATAAAAGCCTGCGACGGGTTGAATTAGGGGAACATGTCACCCTGTATTTTGAAGACCGCTTAACCATTCAATATCAAATACAGGAAATGCTCCGCGCTGAACGGATTTATGAAGCAGATGGTATTGAAGCTGAATTAAATGCTTACAATCCTTTAATTCCTGACGGAACAAATTGGAAAGCCACGTTAATGCTCGAATATGAAAATGTTGAGATTCGTAAACAAGCCTTAACACGATTAAAAGGCATTCAAGAAAAAATCTGGGTGCAAGTGGATGGACTGACAAAAATCTATCCGATTGCCAATGAAGACATGGACAGAGAAAACCAAGAAAAAACCGCTGCGGTACACTTTCTACGTTTTGAACTCGATGCAGACAGTTGCGCAGCGGTAAAAGCGGGAAAACCAGTGATGATGGGGGTGGAACATCCCCATTATCAAACTAATGCCATGGTAATTCCCGAAAATATCCGCGCTTCTCTTAGCACGGACTTACATTAAAAATTGCACGTTAGCAACTGAACTTATTACCGCATTTTGTGCAATCAACGCCTTGTAGCGTGTGTCGCGTTACAAGGCTATTTCTTATCTATCCACTCTTTTTTATACACTAAACCATCGACAAATTGCACTCTAATCGATGCTTTTTCACCATCCCAATAAGCCTCTGTCCCCAAAGCAGTGACCCCCGCTACTTTACTTCTATCGGGTTCACCCATAATCTCTTTAACTTTTGTATCCGTCATACCCACTTCAATTTTATCGAAATTGTTTTGACTGATAGACGAGCCCATACACCCAGCTAACCCAAATAACAAAAAACACAGCATTGCTAATCTTATGATATATCGCATAATTAAACTCCTTAGTTCATCAGTGAAGAAAAAACCATTTATCAAATAAACACTACCTCTCATCTTGTTAAAGACAGCATCAGCCCGTGAAAAATTCTACTATTCAATCACACTTAGTGGTAACCCATTGTTAAGCCCGCGACGCGCAAGCCTCGCGGGTCTTTTTTTCGAGCCTACCCAATAGCTTACCGCCATATAACTCCTTACTTATCAATTCAATATCCCTTTATTTAACGTAATATACTGCGCGTAGGAGAAACACCGCGTTTTTTAACGCAATCTGGTATGATCGCCCTCTCTCCTCCACAAGAGGCAGTGTTAATTCATGAATAATCCATTCATCATTTGTCATTAAAACGGCGTTAAAAAAGGAAATCGCATGTTAAACCCAGTCAAAGTCGGCTTACTTGGACTCGGCACAGTAGGTGGCGGTACTATTAATGTTTTACAACGAAATGCACAAGAAATTGCTCGACGTGCAGGACGTGGCATTATTGTAACCCACGCCAGCGCGAGAGATTTAACTAAACCACGCTTATGTCATACCGATGGGATTACCCTCACTACACAGCCTTTTGATGTTGTCAACGACCCCGATGTTGAAATTGTCGCCGAATTAATTGGCGGTACGACACTTGCTAAAGACCTTGTTTTACAAGCGATTAGTAATGGTAAGCATGTTGTTACAGCCAATAAAGCCTTGATTGCCCTTTATGGCAATGAAATTTTTGCCGCTGCTCAACAAAAAGGCGTAATGGTTGCCTTTGAAGCCGCTGTCGCGGGTGGTATTCCCATCATTAAAGCCATTCGTGAAGGCTTAACAGGCAATCAAATTGCGTGGCTTGCGGGCATTATCAACGGGACAAGTAATTTTATTTTGAGCGAAATGCGCGAAAAAGGACGCGACTTTGCAGACGTATTAAGCGAAGCGCAACGCTTAGGCTATGCTGAGGCTGACCCAACATTTGACATAGAAGGCATTGACGCAGGGCATAAATTAACCATTCTTGCCGCGATTGCTTTCGGCATTCCTTTACAATTTGATAAAGTTTATACCGAAGGAATTACCCAAATCACCCGCGAAGATGTGAGTTATGCGGAAGAATTTGGCTATCGAATTAAATTACTCGGTATTGCAAAACGTACCCCACAAGGCATTGAATTAAGAGTACATCCCACCTTTATTCCTGCACAACATTTAATTGCCAGTGTAAACGGTGTCATGAATGCAGTGGTTGTGCGTGGCGACGCAGTAGGACAAACCTTATATTATGGCGCAGGCGCAGGCGCGGATCCAACTGCCTCCGCAGTTGTCGCTGACTTGGTGGATGTCGTGCGCATGTTGACCACAGACCCAGAAAACCGCGTGCCACATTTAGCATTTCAAGCCAACGCCTTATCTAACGTTCCCATACTCCCCACCAGTGAGATTGAAAGCGTTTACTACCTACGCATGAATGCCTTAGACCGTTTAGGCGTACTGGCACAAGTCACCCGAATTTTATCCGATTGCAATATCAGCATTGAAGCGATTACGCAAAAAGCCCCGCCTGATGATGTCGATCAAGTCCCCATCGTTTTACTAACTCACGCTGTTGTAGAAAAACAGGTGAATCAAGCAATTGCACAAATTGAAGCCTTAGACGGCATTCGCGGACAAGTGAAAAAAATCCGCGTTGAAATGTTTAATCAATAAATTTTCACCGTTTTATTTTCTGCTATTCGAGTGCTGGGTAAAGAATCAAATCACTTAATTCTTTACCCGCCAAACTCTCCCATCATCAATCGTTAAACTTGCACAAAAAATAAGGATTTTCTAATAATCTTAATTTTTGTGCACTGCACAAAAACAGCACATCTCATTCTATTTTGCACACGGTTATTGCGCAAAAAACGCAGGTGCTTTATAGCTACTTTTACAAATCTATTTAAAGTCAATAAAATAGCTGGTTGGCACAATCTTTGTGATAGGTAATAGTGTTCTTAGGTGTTTTACAAAGTGTAAAACCCACCGCAGTATCCGAGGTGCATCATGCGTAACCAACACTATTTTCGTTTGTTTTTCATCCCTTTTATTTGGGCTGTTGGATTAAACGCCACCATGATAAATGTACAAGCGACACAACCAACTGAATTAAAAGGACTCACTATGTCGGGTCAGTTAGTGACAGTAGGGGAACACCGTTTGTATATTCACTGCGAAGGGGAAGGCTCACCCGTTGTTTTAATGGATGCGGGCTTAGGAGGAACATCAATGGACTGGTCGAGAATTCAACCAGCCATTGCAAATTATACCAAAGTTTGTACATATGACCGTGCGGGCTACGGTTGGAGCGAAGCGGGCGAATTTCCGCGCACAAGCTCTGTGATTGCGGATGAACTATATACACTGGTTAAAAATGCAGGCATTGCCCCCCCATATATTGTCGTTGGGCATTCTTTTGGCGGGTTTAATGTGCGTCTATTTGCACACCGTCACCCAACAGAAACCGTCGGCATGGTGCTCGTTGATGCCTCGCACGAAAAACAATTTAAACGTTTTACGCAAGAAGCAAAACATAATTTAACCCCAACCATGGGCGCACAATTTACGTTTCTAAGCCGTCCCAACATTCCTGATAATTTACCTGAAAATAAACAAGCATTAGCAAAACGCTTAGTATCCACAGAACGGACATATGCAAGCCTTGTCAGTGAAGTTACTGCTATGCGTTCTAGTGCACAAACTGTCAGCGATGAATCAGACATTCATGTGCCCCTCGTTGTATTAACGCGAGGCATTCAAGCATGGAAAGATAACCCACGCAGTGCGCAATTAGAAGCGGTATGGCAAACCTTACAAACAGAACTAGCCACACAAAGCCCTTACAGTGCCCACATGGTAGTACAAGGGAGCGGGCATTATATCCATTTGGATAAACCGCAAGTCGTGATTGAGTCGATTAACAGCTTAGTCGCCATTCATCGACATGAACGCGATTTACGAACAGAATTAGCCCGTTTAAGCGCACGTTGGGATACATCCAACCTTACCATGCGATAAGGCTCAAGACTTAACAAGATTTTTTAAAAAGACAAGCATTTGTCTGAATCAGGAATTTCAGGATTAACAGGATTAGCAGGATTTAAAACCCTCAAACCAAAAAATCAGGTGAATCACGCTTTTTAATTCTGCTAATTCTGAAAATTCTGTGAATTCTGATTCAGACAATGTTTTAATCTTATCGGGTAAATCCTGATGAAAAATAAGACTATCACTACACAATCATCTTCAACTTCTCTTGTAACAATGCCTGCAACTCACTTGCTTGATTTGGAATCGCTTGAATAGCCGCGATTTCAGCCGTTATTTGATAATTTTCAGCAGGGTATAAAATCGCAGCATAACGCACAACTGGCTTACCTGCATGACGAATTGCATCACGGTAAGCGTGCATTTTATCAATATCCCCTTTTTGCGGTTTATCCTGTTGGCTATCTAATTTATATTTAGGGTCAAAAATATATACCGCTAACTCCCCCTGCTCAGTTTCCACTTCTATTGCAATATCAGGGCGTTGTTGAAAAAAACTGCCTTGATAAGTCCGCTCAGGAATAAAACGCACAACAGTTTGATATTCAGGATGTTTTAACACACAAGCCGCTTGTCCATTAGGCAATACTCGCACTAACCAACCCACCCCATCAGGCACGCATAGCGTTTGCTGGATAACCTCATAGCCTTTTGTTTCAGCAATGATTAATAACGCCTGTAAAACCTGCAAAGTGCCCCACAATTGATATAAAGTCGGCAAATTCTCCAACGGCGATGCTAACGCCTCATGCTGTAAACTCACCCCTTTTTCTGCCTGAAACGCTCGATAATTCATCATCAACGCCCGATATAAAGGCACGTGTTGTAAAATCATCGTTTCTTGTTGCGGTAAATGCGTTAAGTCGCTCACACTTTTTAAAAAAGGGGCTTGGCGTTCAGCATGGGTTAAGGCTTGGCTATATTGCTCTATCGTGGTTTGACAACGTTTAAGAATGCGTAAACGATTTAATAATTGGCGAATTTGTGCGAGATAGATTTTTAATAAACGATTTTCATACACATCAACACTTAACGCGCTAATCGGTTCTAAAACCCGCTTAATTTTTTGCTGTGCGTCCAAATTATGCGGACGCAGTGCGCTTGCGAGTTGTGCAGGCGCAGGACGACGAGCACATTGCACAGGTCGCCAACGGTTTTCGACATGAATCTGTTGATGGGGCGCGTGTTGTAGTGCGGGCAAAAGCTGACACAATCCACGATAGCGCGTTGTGCCAAATAACGCATTATGTAAACGGTTTATTTCGCCCGTGAGCGTTGTTTGCGTGTGCGGATGATTTTTGCTACCACTAAACGCATTTGTCCGTTGCAGACTTTGGGCAATGCTAGCGGGCAAGGTTTGGATTAAATCAAGTAATAACAGTTCAATATCTGCCGTACTTAGTTTTTCAGATTGTACGCTAAAACTATAATTTTCTTGATTAATTATTAATTGATAATGCCCTGTATTTAAACGCGGTAGTTTCGCCACTAACCGCCACACGCCTTGCAAACGTTCCTGAGATAATTTAAGCGGATGATGTTGCAAACTCACCCGCGTGTTATCGTCAAAACTCTCCGCCAACACCAATAAACAAGCCTGCCATTCACGGGGCGCATTGAGAGTTTCGCCTTGTTCAGTTTGGAAGGTGTAGGGGGGCATGTTCATTCATTTGCGGGAAGGGCTTGCAAGGATTCAATGAATAAATGCAAACTTTCATTATGTGGGTAACAGGCTTGTAAATTTTTTAATTTACGGAAGTCATTGGAAATTTCTTTGTAACATTTATCATCTTCTCGATATTTTCCTTTAAGTACTGCGCAGAGTTTTTCTTTAGGTTTTGCAGATTTAACAGAATCTCGTGCTTGATAAAGCGGTAAAATCCATGCATCCATTTCTTCAATGCAAACTGCGTAATAGAATCTTTCACACGAAAATGATAGCCATGTTTTTATTGTGTTTATCACCTCATCGCGTAGTGTTTGGCAATAAGTAATGGTGTTTGTTTTATCATGCGTATGTTGCAATTCGGCAGTATCTACTTGAATAATCAGAATCCGTTGTTCATCAACTAATTCAGATTCAAAAAATATTCGGATTGCTTCCCCGTCTTCACAGTCTCGCTTGACAGATTCCCAGCCACCGAGTTGCCTAAGATTTGCAAAATCAGTTTTATCAAATTTTAATTCAGGACGAATTAAAACAATATCCTCGCGTTGAACATTTAATGCCCCTTTGAGGATATTAATTAAAACCGCTTGGTCAGTCGTTCCCTCTGCAATAATGCCAACTTTCAGCATGTTAAAACTCCGTTGGAATCGCGCCTAAATTGCCAGACATCCAAAGTTCTGACAATTTTGTGTAGTCATTTTCTCCTTTACGGGGTTTGGTTTTTATACGGCGAATTTGGGTTAAGCCTTCATCATCGCGATAAACCTTGAACAAGCGCACCGCCTCATCATTTAAATCTAAACCATCTAAAATAGCGGGATTATGGGTTGTGATTAAGGCTTGTTTACGATGTTTTTTAGCAAGTTCGGTGAGTTTTTCCATCAAATGACGGCACAAATAAGGGTTTAAGCTGGTCTCGATGTTGTCAATGGCAAAAAATTGCGGGGTTTTGTGGCTGATAAATAAAGCCAGATAAAACAGAATATGCAATACACCTTCGTTAGAATTTTCTGCCGAAAAAAGCTGATTATTCTCAGGCATAAACTTATCAGTAAAATAAAGATTTGAAACACTACGCCCTTGTTTATAACCTTCTTTCTCATAAGTATTATTTGCATCTAGTTGAATGTCATTTAACCACTCAATGAAGTAGCTATATTCTTTTAACTCCGCCTTTTCTGCATCAGAAAAGTTTAATAATAAAGTATCTAACCCCTCGCCATTAATGCCTAACGGCTGTATTTTGCTTTGCGTGTTTAAGCCACGTAATGCACTAATTGCTAAGTTATAAATAAGATAATTTGTTAAAGGCGGGTAGGTAAAATGACGCTTTTGGCGTTCTATTTGTCGGGTGTCAAAAGAGAGTGCGATTTTTTCCCAATGGAATAATAAATTATCGGTTGATTTCGCGCCTAATTTGGCTTGAATGGGTAAGTCGTCTTTTTCTAAAGATACGCTGAGTTCTATTTCTTGCGAAGGGGGAAACTCTTTAAAAGAACTCATCATTAATGAGGGTTTTGCAATGCGAATGCCTTTGCTGTAAAGCGTGTCAGGGTCTAAACGGTTTTCTTCCGCGCTACTTAAAAAAGCGAGTGCTTCTAATAAATTGGATTTGCCCGCACCGTTTGCACCAATGAATACATTGATTTGTCCGAGTTCTAATTCTGTGCTGACAATGGATTTAAAGTTTTTAACTTTAACATGAGTAATCAGCGGATTGGTAGGTAATTCGGTTTTGTTGGGGTCTATGTTGGTTTCTGGTAGCAATAACAAATGATTTTCGATAGCTTCTCGGTCGGTGACAGTGGCGAGGGAGAGGCAATCTACCAGTAATAAATGGGCTTGTAGGTATTTTTCTAATTTCTGCTCTTGTTCAGCCGTAAATTGCCATTGATGCCCGATATTACGGGTTTCTTGCATGATAACTAATAGTTTTTTATGTAGTTTTTTCCAGTCTTTTGCTGGGGCTTCTTGTTTGGGAATATTTTGTTTTGCGAGTGTTGTTAGTTTTTCCGCTAATTCATGTAAGTTTGCTTGTTTTACCGTCTCGATGATTTGATGAAACCAGTTGAAAAAATTAGAATATTGTTCTTTTCTTAATGTGGGTAACATACTAAAATTTATTACAAGTAGCCTAATTATTAAAAATTTGAAATCGATGGCGAGGTCTAGGGCAAAGGTGAGGTCGAGGGTGCGGGCGAGGGCACGGTCAAGGGCACGGGCGAGGTGGCTGTCACGGTCAAGGGCGCGGGCAATAGAGCGGGCACGGGAGAGGGAGATGGCGCGGGTGAGGTCGCGGTTGAGGTCGATTGCGCGGGCAAGGGCGCGGGTGAGGGCACGGTCGAGGGCGCGGGCAAGAAAATAATAAAAACCTCTAACCGCAGCAGGTTTATAACTGGTTTGCACTGAAGCCGATTTTTCAACCACCCAACGCGCTAACTTGACTAACTCAGGTTCATCAATGATTAAGGTATTAATTTGCGCTTGCATAGCGACAAAAAAACTATCGGCATTGTCCAATAAACTCACTGTTAATAAAAAAACCTCGCGCCAACGGTCTTCTGTCACATGTAAAACTAAATTATCAATCGTGCCATACGCTTGATTTTCAAAAATATAACGTGCAGTAAAATATTCTTGAAAAGATAAATGTGCGAAGGAATAAATATCTTTTGCCCGTTCTACAAAAATGCCATGTTGTTCTGCAATCGCCTCTAAAACTGCTTCGCCGTCAATTGCTTGATTTTGACTATTAGGTAGTTGTTTTAAAAAGTCAGCGATTTTTGAGGCTAAATGCTTTTTCTCAAAAAAATACTGATTATTTTGGAAAGATTCCGTTGCAATACGGGAAAATAATTGTAATTTATGGCGTTTTGATAAGCCTTGATAAATCATATCGCGTTTAATACTACGATGTTCTCTATCCCATGTTTCTAATAACGCCTCGATAGCTTCTTCATAAATATCCGCCCGACGGCTAGGAAACTCCATTTTTCTCGCATAAACAAGACATAATAAAGTCAACAAAATCGGAACGCGGGCTAATTCTTGTAAGCCACGATGTTCATCGCGGGCAAATTCTTCTAAAAACTGTTCTCCACGTGCAACATCCTGTTTAAACCATTTTTTTACAAATTCTGTTACTTTTTCTTCTGTAAAATCAGCAACTTCTAAATAAGTGAATTGTTCGGACAGTGAATAATCCGCTGCTGCAACGCGACACGTTAATAACACGGTGCAGTTGCGATGTTCTCGGCTAAATTCGCTTAACGCGTGCAACATCTGCGCACGCTCATCATCGGCTTGATTCACTTCATCTAAGCCATCGAATAACAATAAGGCGTTGCCTGTTTCTAGTAAATGTTCAATAAACGGCTGTGCATCAGGAAAGTTACAGCATTGAAATTGTTTTACTAAATAGGGCATTAAATTAAATTGCTTATCAGCACTTTTGCGCACAAATTCCGCCCAGCGGTGCAAAGATACAAAAATCGGTACTTTATCCAGTTGCCCTTTAACTGCTTGAATCGTTATATATTTTAAAAAAGTAGTTTTTCCCGCCCCAGGTTTACCGAGAATAAACCAGCGTTTGTATTTTTTTTGTTGAATTAATTTAAAACCGTTCTCGCGTTTTTGTTCATAATCATTTAATTTTTCGGGGTCTTTCTCTAATTCTTCAATGGCATGACGTTGAAACGCTGAGACTTTATCCAGAATAAAAACATCGGTAAAAATCCCTTCTAACTCAACGGATTCATGTGTGCCTAATAATCGCACTTTGCCGTAATCTTCATATAACGCATTGCGATACTTTTTAGCGGCACTGTTCCAGTTAAATTGTTTCCATTTTTCTGTAGATTTCTCGCCGATTTTTTCGGCAATACTTTTAAGTGCATCTTCACCGTATTTATCCCAAAGCCATGCGCCTGCAAGAGCCATTAATTCAATTGACATTGTAGAAATTCCTTTTTTTATAAAAATGAAATAGATATAGCAAACGCACCATAAAGTGATTTAAATTTAGGACTGCCAGTCCTTCGTGTCGTTTTATAGTGCGTTTACTATAACATCGCTGGATGTGGTGTTTTAGTTTACTCTGTCTTAACCCATTGTTCTATCGCATGTCGATTGGTTGACGAGCTGACTTTTTGTAGGGCTTGGGCGCGGGGAAGCCAGCAATATGTTAAATGTTCTTGGGGATTCAGTAGAATAGGGCAAATTTCGGCTAAACAAAGGCTAAAGACATGTTCTATATTATGCGTAATAGTGGGCGCGTAACGGCTACGCCACGGCGGTAGAATTGGAAAACGGTTAGTTTGTTGGCAGTCGTGTAGTTGACTTTGTGCAATGTGTAGCCCTGTTTCTTCGGCAAGTTCACGTTGTGCGGTTTGTATAGGGGTTTCATGGGCTTGTAAACTGCCTGTCACGGATTGCCAGAAGTTGGCAACGTCGGCACGTTCTAAAAGAAGCACTTGCCCTGTTATTGTGTGAATAATCAGTAAAATGGATTCGGGACGTTTGTAGGACATGGGGTGGCTCGCGTCTGGGTAAATGATTTTTTTCATTATTTTATGGCGTTTATTATGAAACAGCATCAATTTGAACAGCGTCATGCGGTGTTATGGCATCAGTTTGAGGCAAATTTAAATCGACAGGAAAAGTTGTTGCATCGTTTGGGGAAAAGTGAGCGGTTTCATGTGGATTTTCCAAAAAATTATCGAACTATTTGCCATCATTTGGCATTGGCAAAAGACCGTCATTACACGCCGTATTTAATTGAGCGGTTGAATCAGTTGGTTTTGCGGGGGCATCAGCAACTTTATAGTAGTCATGGGCATTTTTTGACGGATTTGTTGTTGTTCATTGGGCAAGATTTTCCACGATTGGTGCGACAGGAATATCGGTTGATGGGAGTGGGGGTTTTGTTGTTGTTTGTGAGTATGATTTGTGTGGCTTTATTAACAATTCAGTATCCTGATTTTGTTTTTTATATTTTAGATAATCAAATGGTTGTTAGAGTTGAGTGGATGTATGACCCACAGTCGGATAAATGGGGCGAGGAGCGGGTAGCAAGCAGTAATTTTGCGGCGTTTATGTTTTATATTTGGAATAACGTGAGTATTAGTTTTCGGACGTTTGCGAGTGGTATTTTTTTGGGAATTGGGTCTATTTTTGCGTTGGTGTTTAATGGGGTATTTTTTGGCGCAATTACGGGGCATTTAATTAATATTGGGTATAGCGTGCCGTTTTTTTCGTTTGTGTCGGGTCATAGTGCATTAGAGTTGACGGCGATTGCGTTGTCTGGTGGGGCGGGGTTGAAGTTGGGAATGGCGTTTTTAGCACCTGAGCGTTATAGCCGTGTGCAGGCGTTGAAGCGGGCGGCGGGGGTGAGTGTGCGGATTATGTATGGAGTGGCGGGAATGTTGGTGTTGGCGGCGTTTATTGAGGGGTTTTGGTCGTCGTTGGTGTTGATAGACCCATTTTTTAAGTATTGTATGGGTGTGCTTTTTTGGGGGGTTGTTATTTTATATTTTACGTTGGCGGGGCGAAATTATGGAGGTTGAGCGTATTACGACGGTTATTCGCTTGCGTCAGCAGGGGGAGGCAATTGATTTAGGGTTTCGCTTGGTGCGTGAGTATGCTTTGCGGTTTTATTTGATTTGGTTTGTTATTTTTTTGCCGATTCCTCTATTGGTTTATGGTATCAGCCATCTTTTTTTTCCGAGTTGGGATTGGGTTGGGGTGTTGGTGGTTTGGTGGTTAAAGCCGTTGTATGACCCGTTGATTTTGTATTTTTTTAGTCGGGCATTGTTTGGGGAGTTTCCGAGTTTACGGCAGACTTTGCGGGAAATTTGGTCAGTTTTAAAACCAAGTTTGTTGGTGAAGTTGTTATTTTTTTATCGGTTTAGTTTGTTTCGAGCGGTGCAGTTGCCTGTGTGGCAGTTGGAGGGGTTGAAGGGGAAGGCGGCAAGACAGCGGTTGAGTTTGTTAAAAGAGCGATTAACGTCTGTCAATGCGGCGCGTTTGTTGTTGGTGTGTTTGCATTTTGAGTGGATTTTGTATTTTGCGCCGTTTTTTTTAATAAAAATTTTCTTTCCCAATGTGATGGATATGAACACAGTGTTGTATTTTTATGATGGGAATATTCACTATGTACCTTCGTGGCTTTCTTTTTTGGAAATATTTAGTTATTTGTTGGCAATTAGTATTGTAGAGCCTTTATATGTGGTGGCGGGGTTTTCGTTGTATTTAAATCGGCGCACGCAGTTGGAGGGTTGGGATATTGAGCTGGCTTTTCATCGAATTGTGAATCGTTTAGGGCGGGTTTTGTCTGTTGTGTTGTGGGTGTTGGTTTTTAGTGGGTGTGTTATGTTATATAGCATTTATCCGACTGTTGTATTAGCAGATACGGTTGAGTCTATTGATAAAGTCAGGGCAAAGCAGGAAATTGAGCGGGTGTTAGCTGCGGAAGAATTTCAGACAGAGACGACGGTATTTGGTTGGCGTAGTTTGAATGCGTCAGAGGATTCTGATAAGAATGAGTCTCAGGCGTTTAAGTACGAGGAGCAGAAAGATGGTTTTTTTTCTCGTGCGTTACAGTTTTTTTTGTGGATTTTGCTCGGCATTGGTCTTGCTATTATAGTTTATGGTGTTTGGCGTTGGATGCGTGAACAATCGTTTTTAGCGCATTCTCAACGAAATCGGCGGGCGTTAGGGTTGCAACGGTTAGCACAAACCCCTACAGACTTAAGTGGTTTACCTGATAATATTGCGCTGTCTGCATGGGCGTGTTGGCAAGCGGGAGAGCAACAATTAGCCATTAGTTTGTTATATCGTGGCACTTTAAAACAGTTAAGCCAGCAGTATCAGTTTAAGGTACGGGAAAGTGCAACGGAGCAGGAGTGTTTGCAGATTGTGCGACACTATGCTGTTGTTGAGTTGGTAGATTATTTTGCGCAGGTTTGTCGTACTTGGCAGTGTATTGCGTATGCGCATCAATTGCCGAGTAGTTCGCAGGTGCAGCAGTTATGCCATGAATGGCAACGGTTGTTTGTTATGAAGAAAGCCAGTGCGTCTGCCGATACGGTTGTGATATCAGACTAGGCATAAATGTATTGACGACAGATAATACAGTTTTATTTCTGTATGTAATGATTAAATTAAATGTGTTTTTTCAAGAAAATATAAACTTTAATCGCATAAATCTTTTCTAATTACGGTAACTTAGGCATGTTCAGCAACTCATCCGCAACCCCAAATCCTGCTATTGAATTAAAGGGTAACTTATTAACTGTGATGGTTTTGCGTATTTTAGAGACCCATCAAGTACGAATTACTGAACAATTAATTAATAAAGTTTCGCAAGCACCGAATTTTTTTCAAAATGCTCCCGTTATTATTGATTTAACCAGTATTAGTGATGAAACAACGAAAATTGATTTAAAAGCCTTGATTGTTTTATTGCGTCAGCAAGGGTTAGTGCCTGTTGCTGTCCGTGGGGGAACACCTGATTATCATGAAATCGCTTTACAATTGTCTTTAGGCTTATTGCCAGAGGGACAACGTCAACCACGACCAAAACGTGAGCCTTTAACCGTTGTCGCGCCTGCGTCGCTTAATCCGCCGCCACCTAAAGTACCAACTAAAGTGATTACTCAGCCTATCCGTTCTGGTCAGCAAGTTGTTGCCCCTCAAGGGGATTTAGTGGTTTTAGCAACGGTTAGTCCTGGTGCGGAAATATTGGCACAGCGTCATATTCATGTCTATGGTGCGTTGCGTGGGCGGGCATTAGCGGGGGTTAATGGGGATACTGATGCACGGATTTTTTGTCAGCTATTAGATGCTGAGTTGATTTCTGTGGCTGGACATTATCAAATTAATGAAGAGCTTAAGGAACATGTGCGGAATAAGCCTGCTCAAATTTATTTGGAAGACGATAAATTGAAAATTCATGTGTTAGATATTTACAGTAAAAATATTCCTTAAACAACACAAATACTGTTAAATAAAACTATTTTATTAATTCCCCCATATAGTTGTTATATACAGGATATCAAAGGGGTAGTTATCTATAACCTTATTGAGGAGAAGTCGTTTGGCTAAGATTGTAGTTGTCGCCTCAGGTAAAGGCGGAGTCGGTAAAACAACGACAAGTGCCGCATTTGCGACGGGATTAGCGTTGCGTGGTCATCAAACCGTTGTGATTGATTTCGACGTCGGGTTACGCAATTTAGATTTAATCATGGGTTGCGAACGCCGTGTTGTTTATGATTTCGTCAATGTGATTAACGGCGAGGGGTCACTCAATCAAGCATTGATTAAAGATAAACGGGTTGAAAGTCTTTATATTTTGCCTGCTTCACAAACCCGTGATAAAGATGCGTTGACCATGAGCGGGGTTGAACAGGTTTTAAGCGAGTTGTCACAACGTTTTGAGTATATTGTCTGTGATTCGCCCGCAGGGATTGAGCACGGGGCAATTATGGCAATGTATTTTGCTGATGAGGCGATTATTGTCACGAATCCTGAAGTCTCTTCTGTCCGCGATTCAGACCGCATTATTGGAATGTTAGCGAGTAAAACTCGTCGTGCTATTCAAGGTCTTAGCCCCATTAAAGAGCATTTATTAGTCACTCGTTATTCACCGCGCAGAGTGACCAGCGGGGATATGTTAAGTGCGGAGGATGTACAGGAAATTTTAGCAATTCCTTTATTGGGTGTTATTCCTGAATCATCTACAGTGTTACAAGCGTCTAATGCAGGGATTCCAGTGACATTAGATGGCAATAGCGATGCAGGACAAGCTTATTTAGATGTTGTTGCGCGGTTTTTAGGGGAAGAGCGTCCGCATCGTTTTTTAAAGGCGGATAAAAAAGGCTTTTTGAACCGCTTATTTGGGAATTGACTATGAGCTTGTTTGATTATTTTCGTGCTTCTCGCAAAAATACGGCGGCATTAGCTAAAGAGCGTCTGCAAATTATTGTGGCGCATGAACGGGGGCAACGGACAACCCCTAATGTGGATTATTTGCCCTTGTTACAGCGAGAGATTTTAGAAGTCGTCCGTAAATATGTATTGGTTGAAGATGAAAGTATCAAAATCAATATCGAAAAAAATGGAGACTTTGAAGTGTTAGAGGTGAATATCGCCTTGCCTGAAAGTGAAGGGCGACAACAACTGCGTTGATTCAGTGCCTACTCTCTTTTGAAGACCTTCAGGGCGCAATCTGCGCCCTTTTGTTTTTTTATCTTTTTAATCCTGCTAATCCTGAAAATCCTGTGAATCCTGATTCAGACAAGCCGTTGTCTTTTTTTTTATAAAAATAAGATTCAGCAGACAAGATTAAAACATTGTCTGAATCAGGATTAACAGGATTTATAGTAAACGCACTAGTCTTCTTCGCCTCGTTCTTCGGCTAAACATTGTTCTAATCCCGTTTTTAAGTCAGGAAAAAATGGCTCTACTTGTAACACGGTGCGCATTTTTTGATTACTGATTCTTTTCGATTCCGCTAAATAACTTAACATTTCTGCGCTAAATTGCGTTTGTGCGGTTTCGCGGTCAATTTCAGGCGGGCGGGGTAGATGATATGCATCGGCAACGTGATTAAAATAATCGGTCATCGTTGTCGGATGCCCATCTGTAATATTAAAAATACCTGTTACGTCTGTTTCCCCCGCGACTAAACACGCCTCGACTAAATCATCTACATGAATCCGATTGCTATAAGGCGATTGGGCTGCCGCTAAAACGGGTGTTTTTTGACGAATCCGTTCTACAGGCAAGCGTTCTGCGCCATAAATTCCCGCAACCCGTAAAATAACTAAAGGCACTTTTTCCTTGTTACACCATTGTGTTAAGGTCTTTTCTGCATCAGCACGACGGCGAGCGCGGTCTGTTTGGGGGTTAATTGGGCGTGTTTCGTCCACCCATTCACCGCCACAATCTCCATAAACACTGGTTGTGCTGATATAGATAATTTTTGCAGGCTTTTCTTTAGGGCTGAATGCCGTGAGTAAATGCTGTACACGCGGGTCTGTCGTGCCCGTTTCGGGTGGGGGGGCAAAGTAATATAAAACGGTGTTTGCAGTGGGTAATTCAGTTAAAAATTGGGGGCGGTCTAAGTCTCCAGGGACCGTATTAATATCAAACTCTTGCAAACGGCGATTTGCTTCGGCTGAACGGACTAATGCCATGACCTCACAGGTTTCATCTTCCGCTAAAGCAATTAAGGCGAGGCGAAACCCAACATAACCACAACCCACAATAAAAATATCCTGCATAGAAAAACCCCTTGTTATTTTCCAAAATCTACCTTATTCAAGCGTTTTTAATTCACGATGTCGATTGATAAAGCAATGGCGTTAGAAATTTGGGTAGCATACTTTTTTGCGTGTCTCGTGTTAAGTGTTTCACCAGGTGCGGGGGTTGTCTTTGTCATGAGCAGTGCGATGAGTTACGGCATACGCAAAACGCTATACGGCATTATCGGCATGGAACTCAGCCTATTGATTTACTTAAGCCTTGTCGGTTTAGGCATTGGCGCAATGATGGCAACATCGACGTTGATTTTTATACTGACAAAATGGTGTGGCGTGTTATATCTCATTTACTTAGGCATTCAAAAATGGCGCGAACCGATACACCTAACCGATACTAAACGCCTACAAGCCCAACAAGTTCCCTACAAAATTTTTTTACAAGGGCTATTTGTCAACCTAACAAATCCTAAATCCATCGTTTTTCTTGCAGCATTACTGCCCCAATTTGTCGACTTGCAACGCTCACAACTGATGCAATTCAGCATTTTAGGCATCACCATGGTTGGGCTAGACAGCCTTATCATGTTACTTTATGGATTAATGGCACGCTCTCTACGCCATTTACTGCACGACCCACAATTTATCAAATTACAAAATCGCCTGTTTGGCGGAGTCCTGATATTAGCGGGGCTACTCATGACCCAAATGAATCATTAAAACGCCTGCAAGGGAGCTGTTTACCGCGATAAACCGAACTTGTAAGAGATAAATCTATGAAGAAAGCGTAAAATAGCTTGGACAACAGCCTATTTGTGCATGATTCATGCTGGTCAACGATTACTTTATTTTCATCTGTCTATCTGCGGTATGCTTATGTTTATGTTCCTGCAAAAAATCTCGACACGTATTCTCCTCCGTTTCTCGCTACTACTTGCTGGCTTATTAAGCTATCCTGCTGTTTTTGCAGCACCAACGCTTATACAAACCATTGACAATGCACTGACAGCAAAATGTTTAAATGCCAACCGTACAGCGGTAAATATCGTTTCTTTAACGACAGGACGCACGGTTTATAGTCGTAATCCACAATCCCCCCTACTGCCTGCCTCCATCATGAAACTCGTGACCACCGCAGCCGCACTGCACTACTTAGGACCTGAATATCGCTATAAAACCAAAGTGCTACAAACAGGCAGACGGCTCAGTGATACACTACAAGGCGACCTAATTTTGATGGGCGGGGGAGATTCCAAACTCTTACACACCGATTTATGGCAAATCGCCCAAGACCTCAAAGCCAGCGGACTCAACTTTGTTGAAGGTCGATTAATTGCCGATGTCTCTTTATTTGATGGCTATGACCGTGCGCCCACATGGGATGTAGAACGCAGTCAACGCCCGTTTGATGCCAAAATTGGTGCGTTATCCTTAGACTTAAATACCGTTGCGGTTAAACTGCGTCCCGCTGATAAAGTTGGCGACCCGCTCAATGTTTGGCTAGAACCTGCTCCCGCTTATATGCACATTGAAAACCGTAGCACCACCGCCGCAAAAGGCAACGGTACAGCAGGCGTGCGCCGTATTGACGACGCGCAAGGCGTGCGCATTGTGGTCACAGGCAACTTGCCCCAAGGTGATTATGAACGTACCGTCTTTGTCAACGTGGACGACCCTAGCCGTTATACCATTGAATCCTTCCGTACTTACTTAGTAAAAGCTGGGATTACCGTGCGTGGGAATACTGAAATTACCACCGTTTCCCCTGCCAATGCCCGCGTAATTTATGAACATGAATCGCCCCCCATTTCTTTAATTATTAAAGAAATGAATACGTACTCTAGCAATTTTATGGCGGAACAATTTATTAAAACCATTGCTGCTGAAAAAGTTGGTAAACCAGCGACACATTTAAACGGCTTAAAACAAGTCGCTGATTTTCTACAAACGCACGGCATTAACACGCAAGGCGTGATGCTAGCTGATGGCTCAGGCTTATCAAAACAAAACCAAATTACCGCCCGCATGATGACCGATTTACTCACCGCCATGCATAACCGCTTTGACATAGGTCCCGACTTTGTCACCTCTATGCGTGTGATGGGGGCATTTGGTCTGCACTCTAACCGCTTTAAAAACTCCGCCGCCCGCGCCCAAGTTCGCGCAAAAACAGGAACTTTAAATGGTGTCAGCACCTTAGCAGGCTATGTACCGAGCAATTCAGGGCGCAATCTGTATGCTTATACCATTTTATTAAACGACAATCGCTGTGGTTACAAAGGGGCGGATGATGTAGAAGACCAAATCGTCAACGCACTCTTTACACAAGGCGATGATTCTG
This sequence comes from Beggiatoa alba B18LD, assembly GCF_000245015.1. Lineage (NCBI taxonomy): Bacteria > Pseudomonadati > Pseudomonadota > Gammaproteobacteria > Thiotrichales > Thiotrichaceae > Beggiatoa > Beggiatoa alba. The sequence goes on from NZ_JH600070.1 coordinate 3,384,079, forward strand.
CACTGATTAATGCTAACGCCCAAGCCGCTGCAACTCCTTAATGGGTTTTTAATCTTTTATACATAGGGAAACATAATGGTTTGTGTTTCCCTATTTTTTTAATAATTGCTTACCAAATTACACAAACTTTTAACTGATACTGTTCACTTAAATACTCAATAAATATTTTTCTACTCATTATTTTTATAAAAATCAACCATAAAAATAGTTGTTTTAACAAAGTCAATATGTTAATTTTAAGCTTCTGATGTCAATAACATATTTACATTTAGGTAGGAGTCTATGATGAGATCAGCGGCATTACAGCAAAGTTTATATTTACTACTTATTATTTTGGGAGTTTTTAGCTCTCATACAACTGCTTTAGGAGAAACATCAACTAGTGTTCAAACAACAGTTTGTGTGAATGGTGTATGCACTACAGACGGAAGTTCTTCCTCAACTGGTTCTAATGTAACTACCAATACAGGGCAACTTACCACGTGTGCTGGAGATGCTTGTGTCAATATTGGAAGTGGAAATGTAACAACTTGTGCAGGAAGTACATGTGTTAATCAAAACACAAATACAACCACGTCACCAACAACGGGTAATACTTCTACGACTACTAGTGGTAGTACTACAACTACGTCTACTTCTTCATCAGGTAATACTTCTACTAGTGGTAGTACCACGACTACTTCATCCTCAACAACAGAACTATGTGGTCAATATGACGCGATATATTCTGTAACGACAACTAGATTAACAATGTTTGTTGCACTACCATCGCAGAACCCTTTGAATGGTCAATCAACGGGAATAATGGAAGTAATAAAAGTACTTCTACGATATGATGCACAAAAGAACATGTTTGTCTTAGCAAGTAATCCTCAACTTGTAACAATTGATTTCAATTCTAATTGCCCAGTTGCCAGCATATCAACTGATGGAAAATTCATTAATATTCCTCGTTTAGGTATAACTGCAATTGTAAATTTCTTTGGCAAAAAAATAGAAACTAGCGTTGTGTTTTATCAAGCCACTTTAAAATGGCAGGAAACCGAGACAGTTCCATCTTTCACTGTAGATTCTGTTACAACCCTAGTTTCATCTTGTGCTTATACTCTTTCACCGTCAGTCTCAAGCGATATACCTGCTTCAGGTGCTACGGGACTAAGTATTTCTCTTGGAGCAACTACGAGTAATTGTGCTTGGACAGCTTCGAGCAATGTATCATGGATTACTTTAGATAAACTAAATGGGCAAGGTAGTACAGAGTTAACATTTAGTGTAGATGCTAATACCAGCACTTCTCCAAGAACAGGAACACTGATAATTGCAGGGCAAACAATCTCAATTACTCAATTAGGCATGGAAGAAACAGCTTGTAGTTATAGTATTTCTCCAACCTCTATCGACATTGATAGTACGGGTGTAGCAGCATTACCAATAACAGTTACAGCATCAGCCTCTCATTGTTCTTGGTCAGCCTCAAGTAATGAAACATGGATATCTACTAGTGATTTAACTGGTCAAGGGAGTGCTCAGGTAACACTTGGTGTGAGTATGAATATGACATCTACTGCTAGAACAGGGACGGTTAATATTGCAGGAGAAATTCTTTCTGTAAGACAGACTGGTATCGCTAGCCAATATTGCACAAATGGAAATGCCAATATAAACAATGTTGTTAACGTTTGTATTAATGGAAATTGCTCCCCAAGTGGAGTAAAAATTCAGTGTAATAGCAGTAGTTGCCAATGGTGTAATGCAAGTAATTCTTGTGGAAATATCACTTATAACGGTTCTACTCCCATTACAGGAGGAGCTATTAATTGCACAAACGGACAGTGTAGTTACAGTGTTAGTAGTGGATATGGCAGTATGTCTGGTAGTTTTACTTGTCGTAATCAGTAATTATTTTTGCGTCTTGTAATATAAAAAACCTCCATTAACATAAGTAAAGTGTTAATGGAGGTTGAGTTTTATACAGACTATGCTTAGTTTGAATAATAACAACTTATGTTCCTACATATTGTTACTTTACTCCGTTGTTTTTCTTTATACCTATTGCACTACATATAATCTTTAACTATAAGCAGTTTTATAAGTCCTGCCTTTCTATAGAATACCTCTCTTATATTTTTCCCCCTAATACATACAAAATAATGCAATAACAATTAGGTCACTTAACTTTTTTCGTTATTTAATCTATGGTAATACAGCAAAACTTGCCATTCATCGCCGTTTAAGGGGTTTCTCATGACGAATAATAGCCAGAATGATAATAGCATTGAGACAGGGGGCGCGTATGAAATCATCCGCCAACGCTTAAGCCAACAAGGCGAGTTATTAGGCACAAAACTGAATGCCCTGAATCAACGCCGTATTGAGGTCTTTGGCAGTACACAAATGAGCGTGATAGGACAAACCCGTGTCCGTACCGAAAATAATTGTGTTCCCCGCGATATTCTCAACATGGGCAATTATTTATTGTTCGGCTATAACGTTTTTATGGGGCTGAAATCAGAAACCAAAGTCAGCGATGTTTTTAGTTTACATACAATAGAAGAAACCGCCGACGGTTACGAATTCGCGCCTGTTCCCTTTGAACAGTGCTTTTTATCCGAGAGCCGTTTTGTCAGCGATTTTCAAGAACTTTACCGCTATTACAAAGAAGCAAAACTCAGCCAATTACGCAATGCGCAAGGCAAAAAACTGGCAGTTTTTCAAGTGGGTAAAACCCTACAAGATGCAAAAGTCTTCCGTTGGGCAGTCGATATTGCGGGCAATGTTTCCTATATCGACAATCGGGGCGAGCGCGATAATGTTTACCCTGCGTCGCATGATTTTGAATGGCGCATGACTACTCGTGAAAGTCACATTATGGGGAAATGCCCTCATGTTTCTATTTTAGATGAAGTTTTTGTTGAAACTGTTGGCGGGACGCTCACCGTAAAACTGGAAAATAATACAGAAGATGGTCTCGGGATTTATAACGAACCCGTTGATGATTTAAATCAATCCTTAGCCGATGCACAAATTCACTTTGCTAAACTGGGTGAACTGATTTTATTAAAAATCCGTCCTTATCGAGAAGAAAAATTCCGTTATCTGGTTTTTAACAAATTAACGCAAAAAGTCACCCGTATCGACGCAATTGGACAGGCTTGCGTGCAATTGCCTGAAGACCACGGCATTATTTTTCCGGGAGGCTATTATTTAAAAAATGGCGATTATAAAGTGTTTGAAGGCGATGACTTAGGCAATATGCGCTATAAACGCCTGATACGCTCCCCTAATGGGGAAGATGTTTTATATATCTTTCATCAAGCAGAAATTGGGAAATTAGTCCTATTTTCCTACAATTTAATTCGCAAAGAAGTCCAAAACCCGATTATTTGCCACGGCTACTCAATTTTTACCGATGGGCGTATGGTGGTTTTTCGGGCAGATGATAGTATGCCCGTGCGGGTTCATCCGATGCAAATCTGGCAAACGCCGTATATGAGCGATGAGCACGCCGCCCAAGTGCCGAAAAATGGTTCTTTTTTAGGCAAAATCGGCAATCCTGAATTAGTGCGCGGTATTTCTGACGCTTATAGCATTAAACGCATGATAGAGGCGCAAAGCCCTAATATGGCGACTTATGAGCAATTGCTGGTCAGCGTGCAAAAAACGATAGATGCTTATCACTGGCTAGGACATGCCGATGTGGGCAATTTATTGGCAGTTTTGAAAGAGATTCAAAGCAATGCCAATTTAATCCGTGCTGAATTTGAAAAAGTTCAAACTTTACAACGTGAAGCCGCGAAATCCATCCAAGAAGCGGAAACTGTTCAACAAACCTTAATAGAAACCATTAAACACCCTGAGCGTTGGCAATCCATTGAGGAATATGTGCAATATCTCACCGAGTTACGCAGCCAACGCGGTCGCTTGATAACCCTGCGCGATGTGCGCTATATCGACCTTGAGCGCGTTAATGTGTTAGAAACACAGGTGATTGATGGTTTTAATCAATTAAGTCAAAAAACCGTTAATTTTCTCTTACAAGACAGCGCATTAAAACCCTATCATCAAGCCTTAGAACAATATTTAGTTCAAATTCCCAACTTAAAAAACAGTATTGAATTAAAGCCATTACAAGAAAATTTAGATAAAACGGCAGCGGGTTTAGAGCTATTAAACACCGTGTTAAATGATTTAAGCATCGAAGACCCCAGTATGCGCACGCAAATTGTGGAAGCGATTTCCGACGTTTATGCACAATTAAACCGCGTGCGGGCAGAATTAAATTTACAGCGTAAAAACTTATCTTCTCATGAAGCCGTTTCCGCTTTTGCCGCGCAATTTAAACTGTTTTCGCAAAATGTCGCGGGCGCGATGGCGCAAGCGGATACGCCTGAAAAAGCCGACGAACAATTAACCCGTTTATTAGTGCAATTAGAGGATTTAGACAGCCGTTTCAGTGAATTTGACGAATTTTTAGCGCAAATTGCTGATAAACGTGATGAAGTTTATGCCAGTTTTGAAGCTCGCAAACAGGCATTGGTCGAAGAACGTCAACGCCGTGCTTTGCATTTAAATCAAACGGCTGAACGAATTTTACAAGGTATCGTCCGTCGTGCCGCGAGTTTTAAAACCGCTGAAGAACAAAATGCTTATTTTGCAGCGGATGCGATGGTGTTAAAAGTTCGGGATTTAATTAAGCAACTCTATGACTTAGGCGATAGCGTTAAAGCGGGGGATTTAGAATCGCGTTTAAAATCATCGCGTGACCAAGCTGTACGCGAGTTGCGCGATAAACAAGACATTTTTGTTGACGATGGTGCAGTTATTTTACTGGGAAAACATCGATTTAGTGTTAATACGCAAGCCTTAGATTTAACCCTTGTTCCACAAGAAAAAGACGGGGAAAAACGCCTTGCTTTACATTTAACAGGCACGGATTTTTTTCAAGCCTTAGATGATACAGAATTAAACGCGAACCAAACTTATTGGGAACAATCTTTAATTTCTGAATCGGCGAGCGTTTATCGTGCGGAATATTTAGCGTATCAATGCTTACGTAATCCTGCGTTAAAACCTGCGCTAGAGCCGAGCGCGTTGTTGGATGTGATTCGCCACTATGCAACGGAACATTATGATGAAGGCTATGAACGTGGGGTTCATGATGTGGATGCCTCGTTGATATTAGCAAAATTGTACGATTTACAAAATACCGTTGGACTTTTACGTTTTAGTCCCACGTGTCGCGCCATGGCGCAATTATTTTGGGGGTTTTACCCTGAGCGGGTGCAATGTGATTTATGGACACGGAGTGCACGGAGTTTACAGCAGTTACAAACCTTATTCGGCACGAGTGGCGACAGTTTCATGCAACAATTAGCCAGCGAATTGCAACAAGCGATTGTGCATTTTTTAACCGCGCAACAATTGGTTGTCGACGCGCAACAAGTGGCGTTAGCAGGCAGTTATTTAGTTGCTGAGTTAAAACAAGAAACTTTAAGTTTTACCGTAACAGGAGAAGCCTTACAGCAGGCGGAGACTTTTTTAAAAGCCTTAGAAACCCGTCAACAGTGGGCGGTTTTTACCGCAGATTTACAGGCTTTACATGGACATTTAGCCAAGCAATGCGCTTTATTAAACAGTTGGATAATAGGGGTTTATCAAAATACGCCTTTATCAACGGAGCGGGTTTTAGAAATCAGTGCCATTGTGTTAAATCAATTACAAGGCTTGAATTTACAAGCTAATACAGCACAAACGCAGGTGATGATAACGGGATTATTAGGGCAACATCCGCGCTTGCAAAATCGACAATTAATCTTGCAATTAGATACTTTTTTAGAACGATTACAGCAACATGAAACGCAAATTATTCCTGCTTATCAAGCCTTCCGTCGTTTACGTCAACAAGTGATTGACCGCGAGCGGAAAAATTTGCGCTTGCAAGAATTAAAACCACAGCCTTTAAGTTCTTTTGTGCGCAATCGTTTGATTAATGAAGTTTATCTCCCGCTGATTGGGGATAATTTCGCCAAACAACTCGGCACGGTCGGTGAGCAAAAACGCACGGATTTAATGGGCTTGCTCTTGCTGATTTCTCCACCTGGTTATGGCAAAACCACGTTATTGGAATATATCGCGCAACGGTTAGGCTTGATTTTCGTCAAAATTAACTGCCCGACGATTGGTCATCAAGTGGTTTCGGTTGACCCTGCCGAAGCTCCCAGCGCGACCGCTCGCCAAGAGTTGCACAAGTTAAATTTAGCCCTAGAAATGGGCAATAACGTGATGCTGTATTTAGATGATATTCAGCACAGTAATCCCGAATTTTTACAGAAATTCATCTCATTAGCGGATGGACAGCGCAAAATTGAGGGGGTTTGGCGGGGGGTGTCGAAAACTTATGATTTACGGGGGAAACGCTTTTGTATTGCGATGGCGGGCAATCCTTATACCGAATCGGGCGAAACGTTTAAAATTCCTGATATGTTGGCGAATCGGGCCGATATTTATAATTTAGGGGATGTGTTAGGCGGAAAAGAAACCTTGTTCGCCTTGAGTTATTTAGAAAATTGTTTAACGTCGAACCCGATACTTGCACCATTAGCAAATCGTGAGCGTGAAGATACTTACCGCCTTATCCGTTTAGCGCAGGGGGAAGAGGTTAATAGCAGTGAATTCATACATGCCTACTCTGCAACGGAATTACAGGAAATAACAGCGATTTTCCGTAAATTACTCCATGTGCAACGCATTTTATTAAAGGTGAATCAGCAATATATTTATTCAGCCGCGCAAAAAGAGGCTTATCGCACTGAACCCGCGTTTAAATTGCAAGGTAGTTACCGCAATATGAATAAGTTAGCAGAAAAAGTTGTTGCGGTGATGAATGAGCAGGAATTACAGCAGTTAATCACTGACCATTATCAAGGGGAAGCGCAGACTTTAACGACAGGTGCGGAGGAGAATTTATTAAAATTGGCTGAGTTGCGTGACGGTTTAAGCCCTGAGCAACAATTGCGTTGGGAGCAAATTAAGGGCACGTTTAACCGTTTAAAAACCAGTGGCGACCCAGATGCTGACCCTGTCACGCAAGTGATTAGTCAATTATCTAACTTAGCGGCACAATTAGATAATATTCGTCAGACTTTATTAAAAGCGATACAACTGCAAGTTAATCAAAGTAAAATCCCTGTTGCATTTCCCATTAATCCTGAGCAAATCAGCCAGTTGCTTAACCATTTATCCACCTTGCCAAAAGTATTGCAGTTACTTCAAAGTGAAAAAAACACGGCGAGTACGGCATCAACTACGCACATGGAGCAGTTATTACAGCAGTTATCGACTTTGCCCGCCTTAACGAAAGCACCGCAAGCGGCAAAAGTAGATGTGAATGTGGTTAATCAATTACCACAAGGCGCGGAGCAGGTGATACAGCAATTGGTGGAGATGATAGAAAGTAGTTTAATGCCATTAGTACGCGGATTTGAGCGAAAATCCCGTTTAGACTTGGTAATTTGGAATCGCTTAAAAGATGTGTCGGAAACCTTGCGAGAGATTTATCCCGAAGCGTTTAAAAAGGCTCGTGCACAAAAGCATTTACCATATGCAGATGATAGAGAAAATATGTAAAAACTTAGCCTAACGCGAGTATGGCGAGATAATAGATATAAAACAGAGGATTAATGATAAAAGCGGAATAAAAGCGGAATGGAAGAAATAAAAAGTTGTACCTAAAGGAAAAGTAGGAATAATGGAACATCACTAAACGCCCACCCCCACTTTCCAAAGGTACAACCATGGATATGATAACCTGAGTTCGGCGAGTTTTATAAAATAAAACAGAGACCTGCTAGGTTTTGAAAACCTAGCAGGTCTATTGGAACACGCGAAAAGGTTTGACGGACTGGCAGAGATTATTCTCTTGTTTTTCATCAAGATTAACCAGACAAGATTACAACATTGTCTGAATCAGGATTTTCAGAATTAACAGAATTAGCGGAATTTAAAACCCTTAAACCAAAAAGTAAGATGAATCATGCTTTTTAATTCTGCTAATTCTGAAAATTTTGTGAATTTTGATTCAGACAAGCCGTTGTTTCTTTAACAGAAACTCGCCGAACTCAGGTTATGATAACAACCCTGTTCTGCTCAATCGATGACTTTTGTAAATGGTTTATACCCTTATGGGAACAAATGTTGTTAGAAGAAGGAAATCCCAAGAAAAGTCAGCGAGATGGGACAATGTCCCCGTCGGAAGTGATGACCTTACTCGTGTTATTTCATCAATCTAATCAACGCCATTTCAAAGGATTTTATACCCACTATGTTCCGCAGGTACTCGGGGGGGCGTTTCCGAAACGGGTCAGTTATCAACAGTTTGTTGAGTTATCCCAGTCAGTGATGATACCGCTCAGTGCCTACTTGCACAGTCGGCGGGTAAACTCTCGCGGGATTGCCTTCATTGATTCAACCCCGTTAAAGGTTTGCCACAATCGGCGAATTTCACACCATAAAACCTTTGCAAACCTCGCACAACGGGGGAAGAACTCTATTGGGTGGTATTTTGGCTTTAAATTGCATTTAGTCATTGATGATAACGGTGAATTAATCTCCTTTTTTCTCACCGCTGCGAATTTTGATGACCGCAAGGGCTTAAGGGCGATGACGCAATTTATTCAAGGTAAGTTATATGGTGACAAGGGCTATATTTCTAAGGCATTAAAGGCAACTTTGAAAACGCAAGGCATTGAATTAATCACGGGTGTCCGTAAAAACATGAAAAAAGAGTCGCTCAGTGAATTTGATACGATAATGCTAAAAAAACGCTCCTTGATAGAAACCGTTATCGGTCAACTTAAATCATTCACTCAGATTGAACATACGCGCCATCGCAGTGTTTTAGGGTTTATGGTCAATGTCATTGCGGGGCTTATTGCTTACACTTGGAAGCTCCATAAGCCTTCTTTGATGTCTCGTATTCATCCTAAACTTGATGATGGCTTTAATTTGTTAAATCCTTCTCAACCTTTTTTTATTTAAGTCATTATTCGCCGTACTCGCGTTAAAAGACTACGATAAAAAAAACGAGACATAAGTCACTTCTACATGAATGAATACTTTCCTTATCGCAACAACAATCAAGTTGCTATCGTTATTTTACACTAAACAGAAAATTTTTATTTAAATCAAAACAGTAAAATTTTTTAAATTTCATATTTGATTTGTACTAATTAGCAATATAATAATTGAAACAATATTTATCATTGAGGGAAAAAAATCATGGCTAATCGTTTACCCGCTTTATTTATCGCACATGGCAACCCAATGAATGCTTTAGCTAATAATGCTTATACGCAAACATTGACACAATTAGGAAAAACATTAGCAACGCCAAGCACGATTTTAGTGATTTCAGCACATTGGCAAACACTGGGCACTGAAGTTGCGAGTACGGATAAACCGCAGACAATTCACGATTTTGGTGGATTTCCGCCTGAATTATTTGCGCAACAATATCCCGCACAGGGCGCGCCTGATATTGCAAAAAAGGTTAAACAATTATTGCCAAATGTGGTGGAAAATCCTGAAATGGGTTTAGACCATGGTGCGTGGACAGTTTTAAAATTTTTATATCCACAGGCGAATATCCCCGTTTTACAGTTGAGCTTAGATTATCGCTTATCGCCCGCAGCGCATTATCAACTTGCACAAGCGTTGCAACCTTTGCGAGAACAAGGGGTATTGATTTTAGGGAGTGGCAATATTGTGCATAATTTGCGGGCGATGGACTGGCGGAAAATTGACGCGCCCCCGCATTCGTGGGCAATGGCATTTGATACGCAGATTCAAACTGGGTTAAAAACTCGCAATCATCAGGCGTTGATTGATTACCTACAGGGGGGAGAACCTGCCCATTTGTCCGCGCCAACCCCCGAGCATTATCTGCCTTTGTTATACATTATTGCGTTACAACAAGCAGATGAGTCAGTGCAGTTTATTTATACAGGTTTTGAACATGCCAGTATTAGTATGTTAAGTTTTTCAGTGGCTTAACTCTTCTAAGTGTTCAACCATGAGTTGTAAACTTTTGATACCCCGATGAAAATTAACGTCTAATCGATACGCTATTTTTACTATTGGCGTATTGGTGCTTAGTGGTGTTTCTGCCATGTTAAAAGCAATCGCATCAACAGGTAAGCCAGCAGGTAAAGGACGGACAACCATTTTTAAATGACTATTTTTTAAAACCCGTTTGTCCATGATTTCAAAAACGCCTTCGAACATCGGTTCAGGCACTTCTTGCCCCCACGGCAGAAGATAGCGGAGTTGTTCGGCAAACGGTAGATTAAAGTCGCTGGGGTTTAATTCGCCGTCTGTATAAATTTTGCCTTGTATATTTTCGGGTGAAAGTTGCTGACGAACAGCAGTATCAAAGAGTTGGCAAAATTTTTCGTAATCTTGACGGGCTAAACTTAAGCCTGCTGCCATTGCGTGTCCGCCAAAACGGCTGAGTAAATGCGGATGTTGGGTGGCAATACTTTCTAAAATATCGCGGATGTGAACACCAGCGACAGAACGCGCCGAGCCTTTTATCTCATCGTGTTGACTGACGGTAAAGACGATAACGGGGCGGTGTAAACGGTCTTTAATCCGTGAGGCGAGAATACCAATAACGCCTTGATGCCAATTCTCGTCGAATAAACAGAGTCCAACGGGTAGATTATCATCGGTTTGCAATGGCATGGTAGCTAATTGGGCAAGGGCTTCTTGATGCATTTCTGCTTCTACTGCTCGCCGTTCTTGGTTAAGAATATCTAATTCTTGCGCTCGTTCCCATGCTTCTGTGTCGTTTTCGCTGAGTAAACAGGCGATACCGTAGCTCATGTCGTCCATACGCCCCGCCGCATTTAAGCGTGGGCCTAACGCAAACCCTAAATCGCTGGCAACTAATTCGCCTTGTTCCCGTTGTGCGACTTTAATTAAAGCACGTACTCCCGCTGAACAGTTATTAGCGCGGATACGTGCCAACCCTTGCGCCACTAAAATGCGGTTGTTGTAGTCTAATTTCACCACATCCGCAACCGTGCCAAGTGCCACTAAATCTAATAACTCGGCTAAATTGGGGTCGACAATGCCTTGTTGTGTAAACCAGCCGTGAGTTCGCAAACCCGCACGCAGTGCCAGCATGACGTAAAAAATCACGCCAACCCCTGCAAGGTTTTTACTCGGAAAAGAATCGCCAACTTGATTGGGATTGACAATTGCGTCTGCAATCGGTAGTTGTGGCGGTGGTAAATGGTGGTCAGTGATTAAAACTTTTATCCCGCGTGCTTTCGCTTCAGCCACGCCCGCAACGCTGGAAATGCCATTATCAACGGTAATTAACAACTCTGCTTGATACGGTGAAGCCAGCTCGACAATTTCAGGTGTCAGCCCATAGCCATGTTTTTCACGATTAGGCACTAAATAATCGACCTGTTTTGCGCCCATTAAACGCAATGCTTTCACAGCTAAACTGCAACTAGTCGCGCCATCCGCATCATAATCCGCCACGATTAAAATACGCTGTTGCTGTTGTAGCGCGGTCACAAGCAAATCGACAGCAGTTTGAATACCTTTTAACTGATGATATGGCAATAAATACTTTAACGTGTGTTCAAGTTGTGTCTCTGGATTAATCGCACGGGTTGCAAGTATCTGCTGAATAACAGGATGTAACCCGTTTTCTTTTAACACAAAATCAGTGGGCAATTGTCGACGATAAAGGTTTTTTTGCATGATGCTCAAACACACGAAGTTAAAAGAATGCAGAATAACATAATTAAGCGTGTGCTTACTTTTTCAAGAAACCAAACACTTTTTTTAATAATCCCTGTTGCTTATCTGGTGTTGCTTCCTGATGGTGTGCTAACCAATCATTAAACTCTTCGATATCTTTTGCCTGTATTTGCCGTTTAATTTCCGCTCGATATTTCTCAGGTAAAACATAGCGCGGTGGTAATTTTAATTCCGTGTTTTCCCGCAATAAATATTGTGCAAATGCATCTAAAAACGTATCTGTAATCAATTCTGGCGATAAACTGTATTCTTTCTTGCCAAAATTTTCAAAATTGCTGACATCAATATCAATTTTGTTAGTTTTTGAATTAGCAAACACCTTAAAACTAATCACAATCAATGGATTTATTGTAAATAATGCTCGGCTAAATTTATTTTTCTCCTCTTGTTCTGTGTATTTAAATGTTACTCCCTGCGCCCAGAGAAAATCTTTTAATAACAAAGCATCTCGTTCATTGCTTTTATGCACAATGGTTGGAAAATCGCCCACACACTTAAAGCGCAATAAAAACTCATCACCATCCTCTTTTTCTACAGAAATGCTGTATTGACCTTGTTTAAAATTAACAAATTGCCCATCATTATTAGGCAGTACATAGGTTTTTTTAATCTCAGGTTGCAAATAATTGAGATTTTGGACTAAATCGTACAGACAGTGGAAAAGTTTGCGAAAAGCAGGCTTAACCGCTTGATTAAAAATCCCATTTTTGTCAGCGAGTTGGCGTTCTAATGCTTGCTCTTGTTCTTTCTTTTGCGCTGCCTGTTGTTTTAGAGATTCTAAGTATTTCATGGCAGTAACCTTGTCAAGGAAAGGGTTTAAGTATTGTTTTTATACTAACTACAGTAGTTTACTAATAAATTTGAGAGTTACCAATGGATTTTGGGAAAGTAAAAAATTTACACAATATTCAATTTAAACTCCCCCCAACCCCACTATTTACACAAACGCAGTTACAACAAGCGCAAGTGACTAACACAACTATTTATGTGGGTTGTCCTGTTTGGGCGCATAAAGCATGGGTTGGTACTTTATACCCTGCTTATGCGAAAGAAAAAGATTTTTTATCCTATTATGCACAACAATTTAACACCATAGAGTTAAACAGTACGCATTACCATATTCCCGATAGTGCAACAACTCAACGCTGGAAACAAAGCGTACCGACACACTTTCGTTTTTGTCCCAAACTGCCCCAAGAAATTAGTCATCGACAATTATTAACAGGTGAGACGCAAGCATTAACGCAAACTTTTTGCCAAGCGATGCTTGAATTAAAACCCGTATTAGGCATGTGTTTTCTACAATTACCGCCAACCTTTAGCCCTACACAATTCCCTTTATTACTGAATTTTTTAGACACGTTTCCCGCAGATATTCCGCTCGCGGTTGAGTTTCGACATCCCGCATGGTTTAAAGCAGGTTATTTTGCGACAATCGCGCAAGTTTTAGCAGAAAAACAGATTGCCACAGTAATTACCGACGTTGCAGGACGGCGCGACGTGTTACACCAATATTTATCAACTTCAACGGCTTTTATTCGTTTTGTCGGCAATGCCTTAGACCCAACAGATTATCAACGCATTGATGAATGGGTTACTTGTTTAAGTACATGGATTCATCACGGATTAGAAAACTTATACTTTTTTGCCCATGAACCTGATAATACCTTATCGCCACAACTTGCCCACTATTTTATAACGCAACTTAATCAACGTTGTGGGCTACAAATCCCCCTACCGCATTTGCAAGCAGTCAATACACAAGGTAATTTATTCTAAGCATAACCGCCTATTGCAAGGATACGGTAATATATTCATCATCCTACACAGTGATAGTCAGGCGAAAATTAATGTATTTATTGATATAAGGATGAAACACAATGGCAAGCGGATTATTTGCAATTTTAGACGATATCGCCATGCTTTTAGACGATGCGGCAGCCATGACCAAAGTCGCGGCGAAAAAAACGGCGGGGGTTTTAGGGGACGATTTAGCCGTTAATGCAGAAAAGGCTTCAGGCTTTCACGAAAGCAGAGAACTTCCCGTTTTATGGGCAATTAGTAAAGGTTCATTAGTGAATAAAATCATTATCTTGCCCTTTGCATTTTTACTCAGTGCGTTTTTACCGTGGCTAATTGTGCCGATTTTACTGATTGGCGGGGTCTATCTGAGTTATGAAGGGGTAGAAAAAATCGTAGAATGGTTTCACCCTCATGAAAATAACACCGAAAAAGCACAAGTATTACAAGCAAGTGCAGAAACCATTGTCGAGGTAGAAAAGAAAAAAATTAAAAGTGCGATTGTCACGGATTTTATTTTATCGGTAGAAATTATCATCATTGCCTTAGGGTCAGTGATGGATAAAAGTTTTACTCTTCAACTAATTGTCGTGTCTGCTGTTGCCTTAATTGCCACAGTTGGCGTTTATGGTTTTGTTGCCTTAATTGTACGGATGGATGATGCAGGGTTTTGGCTTATTCAACGAGCAGAAGCGAATAATGGGAATGCTGTATTAGGTATTGTTGGTAATGGTCTTGTCAACGCCATGCCTCGCCTGATTCAGGCTCTTTCTGTTATTGGCACAATCGCCATGCTGTTGGTTGGTGGCGGGATGTTTGTGCATAACATCGCGTTTATTCATCACGCGCTAGAATTTTTACCGAGCATCATTGCTGAGTTTCTCGTGGGTGGAATTGTCGGCGGTATTGCCGTTGGCGTAATGATGGGCATTCATTCATTTATGAAAAAATAGAATGGCTTGAATACGACGAAAAATTTTCTCGTCGTATTTAGCCTTATTCTAAAATTTCCTGCAATTGCTCTGGATGTTTATCCAATATTTTCAAAAGATTGACTGTTGCACGTAAAGGCATTGCTTCTCCACGTTCGTAACGGCTAAACGCATTTGCACCGCCCCCAAAAATAAGAGCGGCTTGTTTTTGCGTTAATTTTAGTTTTTTACGAATTGTGCGAATTTCATCCGAAGTTAATAAACCGTCAATTTTTGCGTGAAAATCGTGAATCTGTTTCTGGGTTTCTTGTAAATCCTTGCCTGACAATATTCCCTCATCGCAAGCATTACAATAATCCCCAGCCTGTTTTACTGTTAAGGTCTGTCCCTTATATTCGTATGTTTCGAGGATGGTTTTACGTTCTAAAAAACCATCAGCACAAAATGGACACTTTTTCATAGTCAACGTTCTTTAAATGATACAAGTAGATGTCCTTCACTATCCATCATAAACTTGATATATAAATCAATTCCTTTGAGTTGGCTGAAATAAACATCTTGCCAAATGGTGTGGTCAGCATAAGTTGTCATGGACTTATAAAAGTTTTTCTTTGTGAGTGACTGAATAATCAGGATAATTTATGCTAATTCAATTCCTAAGCTCACTGAGTCACGTCTTGCTGTTCTGGTCAGGCGTAATTTAAGAGGGGTACAAAATTCCGCTTGAATAGCGGATAGTGAAAGGGTTGGAGTACGTTTTTCCATGAAAGTACCTGTAAAAAATTCTTATAAAATAAATAATTAATTCCATAAAGTTTCTCCATACATAAATTGACTCAGTAGGTTCAGTAGGTTCAGTAGATTATATTTAGAGTCAATTAGTATTAGTAATAACCTTAAAGGTTAATTTTTCAAGTGCACTTCGATAAAAAGCTTTATCTTTTTCCCCAAACTTGCCTATTAACTTATCGTATATCTCTTATCCCTCAAGCCTTGCTACAATACGCGCCACTTAAAGCATTTCTACCCTTTCTCTCCCTTCAGAATTCAGAAAATACACACCTATGTTGCAGGATACTCAACGTCATCGACTTGCCCGTTATGGGGAGTTGATTCTGTATAAAACCTATGCCGATTTAAAAGCAGAAAGTGAACGCACTTATTTAGGGTTTTTATGGTGGATTTTTGAGCCTATTTTATATATGAGCGTTTTTTATATCTTTTTCGGCGTTTTACTAGGACATGGGACAGATGATTATGTCCCTTTTTTACTGGTGGGGCTGACCATGTGGCAATGGTTTAAATCCTGCGTTACACATGGTTCAGAAACCATTTTGAATGGTCGGCATTTAATGCAACAAGTGCATTTACCAAAAGTCTTATTTCCCATCATTTTGATTCTAACTGATACCGTTAAGTTTTTCTTTATCCTCTCTATCCTTCTCGGTTTCTTATGGTTTTCAGGATATGAAATCAGTTTAAATTATTTGATGCTAATCCCTTTGATACTTATCCAACTGTTTTTTATCGCAGGCGTGACATTTATCATTGCAGCGATTATTCCCTTTATCCCCGATTTACGTTTTGTGATTGAAAACTTCTTGTTAGCTGTCTTTTTTCTCTCTGGCGTGATTGTTAAACCTGAAGTGATTCCTGAAGCCTATCGTAGTTTGTATTACCTCAATCCGATGGTGAGTTTGTTAGAAAACTATCGCAGTGTCTTGTTATATAACAAAATGCCAAGCATGACAGGTTTATTCGCTTTAATTGGTATTTCTTTAGCCATGGTCTGGCTGGGCTACTCCTTAATTAGCCGTTTTGAATATCGTTATCCAAAGGTTTTATCGTAAATGAGCGACAATAATTTAGTTTTGTCATTACACAATGTCGGCGTTAATTATCGTCGTCAGAGGGGCGTATGGGGCGAAGCATTTTGGGCGTTGCGCGATATTTCTTTTGATTTATATCAAGGAGATACGCTTGGTATTATTGGGCGTAATGGCGCGGGGAAAAGTACCTTATTACGCTTAATTGCGGGCATTATTCAGCCTGATAAAGGCAAGATTATTTATGATACCTCGCATCAAATCGGGCTTTTATCGTTACAACTGGGATTTGTCCCGTATTTAACAGGGCGTGAAAACGCCATTTTAAGCGGTATTTTGTTGGGATTGCGGAAAAAAGAAATTAAAGCCCGTATGAATTCCATTATCGAATTCTCCGAATTAGGCAATTTTATTGACCAACCGATTGCGACCTATTCATCAGGCATGTTAGCCCGTTTAGGCTTTGCCGTTGCCTTTCAAGCTGACCCCGATGTCTTATTAATCGATGAGATTTTAGGCGTAGGCGATGCCGAATTTCACCAGAAATCCACGCGCATGATGCAAGAAAAAATTCGTTCTCATAAAGCCATTGTTTTCGTGTCGCACAATTCGCAACTGGTGCAACAACTTTGTAATCGAGTGGTTTGGGTTGAAGAGGGTGTAACACGGATGCAAGGCAATACTGCTGAGGTTTTACAAGCCTATCATCGTTTTTTGCATTTAGGCGAGTAAGGCATGATGCAAGACCCGCAACAGAATCCGTCAGATAAGCCCGTTGAACTACAACAACAGTTAGCTGATGCACAAGCAGAAATTAACCGTTTACAAGCGACTCTTACAACAGAACGTCAGCAAGTACAACGCTTAATGCAATGGATGCAAGGGCTACAGCGGGATATTAACGATGTTTATCATTCTGTTACATGGTTAGCGGGGAGTTTATTTACCCGTGTTGTCCTGTTTTTATTAGGACGCAAGGCAGGCATCACCGCCCGCGACCATGTGGAGCGGGTCGCCGTGCAGTTTGAAACATGGCGAACGCATTATGTAAAAACCATGCAAGCCGATGAGTTACCCACTTTTGCATGGCATGAACCGCATGAATATCAGCACTGGATAAAGCAGTACGACACACTCAGCGCGGAAACAATCGCGAATTATCAGCAACTTCAACAAACATGGCAGTATCGCCCGCTAATTTCTTTATTGTTAATTTTGCCTAAAACAGACTTAAATCAGACTTATTTAACCAACTGTTTAAATAGTATTATTCAGCAAATTTATCCGCATTGGGAATTATGTTTGCTGGCAGAATCGGAAACGTTAGAAACGCAAGCCTTATGCACGGATGCGCGTATTCGTACCGTGCGCGATTTTTCCCAAGCGCAAGGCGAATTTATCGCCCAAATTGAAGCCCATGATTGCCTAACCCTTTCCGCACTTTATCACCTCGTCGCCTATCTACAACAAATACCTGATGCCAATCTGATTTATAGCGACCATGACGAATTAGACGCGACAGGACAGCGTAATAATCCCTATTTTAAACCCGCATGGAATCCTGATTTATTCTATTCTCAAGCCTATTTAAACACTTTTGTGCTATATCGTCTGGCGTTACTTCCTGAAAAACCTGATTATTACAATCATTACGCGCTCGCCCTGAGTTACATTGCCCAGATTGATAACGCGAGTATTCATCATATTCCGCGCATTCTGTACCACCAACATATATGCGCAAGTCGTCCACAATTGCCTGCATTGACTGTTTTACGCGCTCATTTACAAAACCACGCGCCCCAATTACAAGTTTTACCTGCGATTGCAGGACATACACGGGTAATTTACCCCCTGCCCACCCCCGCCCCATTAGTCAGCGTCATTATTCCCACCCGTGACTGCGTCAATTTACTACGCCAAACGGTCGACGGTTTATTAAACCAAACCGATTACAATCTGTTAGAAGTCTTGATTATCGACAATGATAGTCGTGAAGCAGAAACCCTAGATTATTTAAAATTGATTCAATTAGATAGCCGAATTCGTGTTATTCGTCATACAGCACCGTTTAATTATTCCGAACTGAATAATTTAGGCGTACAACACGCAAAAGGCGAGATATTAGCCTTATTAAATAATGATTTAGCCATAATTCATCCTGAATGGTTGCAGGAAATGGTCAGCCATGCGTGTCGCCCTGAAGTCGGTGCGGTAGGGGCAAAATTGTATTATGCAAACGATACGCTACAACATGCAGGCGTAGTTCTCGGATTGGGCGGAATGGCTGGACATGCGTTTAAACATGTCGCCCGCCAAGCTCAAGGCTATCATTGGAAACCGTTTTTAATTCAAAACTATTCTGCGGTAACAGCAGCCTGTTTAGTCATGCGTCGTGCGGTATTTTTGGAAGTCGGTGGCTTAGACGCTAAAAACTTGCGTGTCGCCTTTAACGATGTCGATTTATGCTTACGGATTAATGAAGCAGGTTATCGAATTGTATGGACACCTTACGCCGAACTGTATCATTTAGAATCCGCAAGCCGTGGGCTAGACACAACCCCGCGTAAATATTGGCGATTACGGGGCGAATTAAACTACATGCAACAACGTTGGGGCGAAAAACTCGCACAAGACCCTTGTTATAACCCCAATTTAACCATTCAATATGAAGATTTTTCCCTCGCCTATCCACCGCGTTGATGCGCTAAACCATCATTTACTTAACTAAAAAATGATTTGAATCAACTTAAGCAACGCATTTATTTAAAACCCGCTATACTTTTTCATTTCATTATTTTGCTCAGTTGATAACTAGCCTCATGAATTCCCAACAATTAAAAACGCTGTGGACGATTTCCAATGATGTGATGCGTTGCGACCAGCATCGTTTACAACAACGTATAAAAGCCTTACAAGCCCAAGTCAAACAAGCTAAAACCCCCATTAATCCAAGCGATATGGAAAAATTGGTTGCCGATTTGGAAACGGCTTTACAACGTCGTCAACAACGCGCTACCCAGTTACCTATTCCCCAATTTCCTGATGAATTACCCATCAGCGCGAAACAAGCAGAAATTGCCGAAGCGATTTTAAAACATCAAGTAGTGATTATTGCGGGCGAAACAGGGTCAGGGAAAACCACCCAAATTCCAAAGATTTGTTTAAGCATTGGGCGTGGGGTTGCAGGATTTATCGGCTGTACACAACCGCGTCGTTTGGCAGCACGTACCATTGCGCAACGGGTTGCAAACGAATTAAACAGCGAATTAGGGCAAGCCGTCGGTTATCAAGTGCGTTTCCATGACCGTACTAGCCCAAACAGTTATATCAAATTCATGACCGACGGCATTTTGTTAGCCGAAACGCAAAATGACCGTTATTTAGATGCTTACGACACAATTATTATCGACGAAGCGCATGAACGCAGTTTAAACATCGACTTTTTACTTGGCTATCTCCGCCAATTACTGCCAAAACGTCCTGATTTAAAAGTGATTATCACCTCTGCAACTATCGATACTGAACGTTTTGCCCACTATTTTCACCAAGCCCCGATTATCGAAGTCTCAGGGCGCACTTACCCTGTAGAAGTGCGTTATCGCCCGCCCGTCACTGAAGATGAAGACGAGCAAGACCATGATATACAACAGGCAATTATTAATGCAGTAGATGAAATTACGGCAGTTGACCGTCATGCAGATATTTTAGTTTTTCTCGCAGGTGAACGCGAAATCCGCGAAACGACAGAGGCACTGCATAAGCATAAATTACCGCATACCGAAATTTTACCGCTATACGCGCGACTATCCGCCGAAGAACAAAACCGCGTTTTTAATCCCGCAGAAAAACGCCGTATTGTCTTAGCTACAAACGTCGCAGAAACCTCTTTAACCGTGCCCCGTATTCGTGCCGTGATTGACACAGGGTTAGCACGGATTAGCCGTTACAGCGTGCGCAGTAAAGTCCAACGCTTACCAATTGAACCCATTTCACAAGCCAGCGCGAACCAACGGAAAGGACGCTGTGGACGAATTAGCGCGGGAATTTGTATCCGTTTATATGCGGAGGATGATTTTAATAACCGTCCCGCGTTTACCGACCCCGAAATTTTACGTACTTCATTAGCTGCCGTTATCTTGCAGATGTTGGCGTTAAAATTGGGTGATGTCCAACAGTATCCTTTTATTGAACCGCCAGACAGTCGCGCAATTAATGACGGCTTTCAACTATTACATGAATTAGGCGCGGTCGATACACGGCGACAATTGACACAAACAGGGCGCACCTTGGCAAAAATGCCCATAGACCCGCGTCTAGGACGGATGATTATCGCCGCCCAGCAAGAAAATTGTTTAGAAGAAGTCTTGATTATCGCCAGTGCCTTAAGCATTCAAGACCCGCGTGAACGCCCGTTAGACGCACAACAAGCCGCAGACCAAGCACAGGCAAAATTTGCTGATGAACGCTCCGATTTTCTCAGTTTTTTAAAATTATGGCGATTTTTAAGCGAACAAGCGCGACATTTATCAAATACTAAATTTCGCAAGTTATGCCATGAAAACTTTGTGTCCTATCTGCGTTGGCGCGAATGGCAAGAAATTCATTCGCAATTATTAACCATGGTAAAAGAATTAAATTGGCAAGTTAATCAAGTAGAAGCAGATTATATTGCGATTCATCGCGCTTTATTAACGGGTTTATTAAGCAATATCGCCATGAAAAGCACAGAAGAGCATTTTACGGGAGCACGCGGGATTAAACTCTATTTATTCCCTGGTTCGCATTTGTATAAAAAACAACCGAAGTGGCTCATGGCGGCGGAATTAGTGGAAACCAGCCGTTTATACGCCCGCTGTGTGGCAAAAATAGAACCTGAATGGCTGGAGAATTTAGCAGGACATTTATGCCAACGGAGTTATTTCGAACCCCATTGGGAAAAACGTCCCGCGACGGTTGCAGCGTTTGAACGAGTGACTTTATACGGCTTACCCATTGTTTTAAAAAGACGTATCAATTATGGCAATATCGACCCTAGCATTTCGCGTGAAATCTTCATTCGTCACGCTTTAGCGCAAGGTGATTATTTTTGTAACGCCAAATTTTTCACGCATAATCAATCTTTAATTCAAGATGTTGAATCCTTAGAGCAAAAATCCAGACGCTTGGATATTTTAGTCGATGAAGAACAACTCTTTCGTTTTTACGATGCCCGCATCCCCGCAACGGTACACAGTGGGACATTATTCGAACAATGGCGTAAACAAGCTGAACGCAAAGACCCTAAACTGTTATTTTTAAGCCGTGACGATGTCATGCTACACAGTGGGGAACGGGCAAACGCGCAAAACTTCCCGAATAGCTTATATATCAATGGGATTCAGTTGCCTTTGCAATATTACTTTGCGCCGAATGATGAACGCGATGGCGTAACCGTTACCATCCCCAGTACACTGTTAAATCAATTACCTGTAGAACCATTTGAATGGCTTGTACCCGGATTATTAGAAGAAAAAGTCATTGCCTTAATTCGCAATTTACCCAAAGCCTTACGTAAGCATTTCGTCCCTGTTCCAGACATTGCACGGGCTTTTTTACTCAACTTAACCACGTTACACCCAGCAACTACCCCTGAAATACCTGCAAAAGGCTATCCTTCTTTATATCGCACGCTCACCGATTTTTTACGCCAACAATTGAGCAAACCCCCAGCAATAGAAGAATTTATTTGGAATAGTGCCGACATTCCGCCCCATTTAAAAATGAATATCGCACTGGTCGATATGCAAGATAAAGTGCTGGATATGTCACGGGATTTAATCGCGCTGAAAAAACACTGGGGCGACCATGTCAGTGGCGAATCACGCCAAGCAGTCGCACAAGCCAGTGGCATTGAACGCACGCACTTAAACAATTGGGATTTCGAATTATTACCCGAACAAGTCACTTTAAATCTTAATGGCATTGAAGTCTTAGGCTTTCCAACCTTAATAGACCAACAAACCCATGTTGATTTACAAGTTTTAGACCATCCTGATAAAGCCAAACAAGCATTTTATTACGGCTTACAACGCTTGTTTTTATTAGTATTACCGACGAAAAAGTTAATAAAACAGTTACCAATAGACCAAAAACTGTGTTTACAGTATTTAAAAATTGGTCATTGTGAACAATTGAAAGAAGATATTTTATTAACCGTCATTGAAAGCGTTTTCTTACATGAACCGCTCCCACGCACACGGCGCGACTTTGAAGAACGTTTACAAACAGGCAATCGACACTTGTTACAAGTCGTTTATGACTATGCGCACTGTCTCCTGCAAGTTCTGACCGAGTACAATGTACTTTCACAGAAAATCAGCAAGTTATCGCAAGGTGGCGACAGCCTGCCCGATATTCAGCAACATTTAAATCACTTGGTTTATCCCAGTTTTGTCCGTCATGTGCCTTTTGAACAACTGCAACAATTTCCCCGTTATTTAAAAGCGGTTGCGATTCGTTTAGAACGCTTAGACAGCACGCCACATAAAGACGCGAAAAAAGCTACTCAACTCGCCCCTTTATGGCAAACTTATTGGCAACATCATACTAAATATGATGAAAAAACCAGAGAATATAAAGAATTGCAGGCTTTTCGCTGGATGCTGGAAGAATTGCGCGTTTCCCTGTTCGCACAAGAATTGAAAACGGCTTACCCTGTTTCTTTAGAACGGGCACGGGAACAATGGACAGAACTTGAAAAGAAAGTATTAAAGTCTAAATGAGCTTGTAAAATACACGCCAAATCTACGGATAACACTGTTTCAAGCAATGTTATCCGTTAAAACTAATTCAACGCAACAAACGGGTCTAAATACTCATAACCCAATGCCTCAGCGACATTGCGATGTGTGACTTGTCCCTGATGAATATTTAAACCCTCGCGTAAATGCCCATCATCGATTAACGCCTGACGATAACCTTTATCTGCCAAGGCTAAAACATACGGTAACGTCGCGTTATTTAACGCAACAGTTGAGGTTCGTGGCACAGCCCCTGGCATATTTGCCACACAATAATGAATGACTTCATCGACTAAATAAGTCGGCTCGGCGTGCGTCGTTGGGTGAGACGTTTCAAAACAACCGCCTTGGTCTATGGCAACATCCACCACCACCGCGCCCGCTTTCATCTGTCTAACATGTTCCTGCGTGACCAATTTCGGCGCGGCAGCACCCGGAATAAGCACCCCACCAATCACCAAATCAGCCGTTAAAACATGCTGTTCTATCGCATCTCGAGTTGAATAAACGGTTTCAATCCCTGCGCCAAATTGTCGCCACAAACCGCGCAACACATCAATCGAGCGGTCAATCACCACGACCTCAGCCCCCATGCCGACCGCGATAAATGTCGCATTCGCCCCAACGACTCCCCCGCCTAAAATCACCACTTTTGCAGGTTTCACCCCAGGTACACCGCCCAATAAAACCCCTAAGCCACCATGTGCTTTTTCTAAACAAGAAGCCCCAGCCTGAATTGACATGCGTCCAGCCACTTCTGACATCGGCGCGAGCAAAGGCAACCCCCCTGTTGGAGAACTCACTGTTTCATAAGCAATACACACCGCCCCACTCTTTAATAACGCCCGAGCTTGTTCAGGGTCTGGAGCTAAGTGTAAATAAGTGAATAAAACTTGATTTTCATGGAGTAACGCACACTCATGTAGCTGAGGTTCTTTCACTTTTACAATCATATCCGCACGGGCAAAAATTTCGGCGGCTGTTTCGGTAATCATCGCACCTGCGTTCTGATATGCCACGTCATCCATACCAATGCCAGCCCCTGCATGATGCTCAACTAACACCTGATGTCCACGTGCAACTAATTCACGCACTGTCGTTGGAATTAAACCGACTCGATATTCATGGGTTTTAATTTCTTTTGGAACACCTATTAACATAGTGACACACTCCCTGTTGTGATGAAAAAGCGACCACACCTTAAAGTAATGTAACGACGATTAAAGCAATTCCATAGCCTTTCTATCAACTTTTATTCAACTATCATGACAAGCTACTTCAACTTATTGATACAACGCTTAAAAGAAAAACTGTTCGCGCTCATCACGGTTTTATTAAGTGCAGGAGTCATTATCCTGTTATTTTTAGGACTTGCATGGATTGCACAATTTATCCTCCCTGACCGTGCGAATCAGTTTCTAGATTTACTTAAAAGTCAGAATTTAGAAGCGATTCGTCAATTTTTTCTTTCTTTTGATGCTTTAAGCCCTTTTGTTTTTATGGGAGTGCAAATTCTACAAGTATTTTTTGCACCCTTACCAGGGCAACTGTTTGGCTTATTAGGTGGGTTAGTCTTTGGTTTTTGGGATGGGCTATTACTGACCATGCTGGGTTTAAGTATAGGCTCAGTGTTAGCAATCGGATTAAGCCGTTTATTAAGAGAGACATTAGTACAACGGTTTGTCCCGCCTGCTATTTTTAACAAATTTGATTATTTGATTGAACGGGGTGGCTTATTTAATTTTTTTATTATTTTCCTCCTGCCTGTTTTCCCTGATGATGCGGTTTGCTTCATCGCAGGTTTAACCCGTTTACCGCTTTGGCAATTATTGGTGGTTTGTTTAGCAGGACGTTTACCGGGTATGGCGGTTTTAAGTTTTGTCGGCACAAGCTTAAATACAGACATGACCTTAGCCTATATCGTTTTTAGCATCGCTATGGTGATTTCTTTAATCATTTGGTTGTTTGATAGGGAAATTATGGGGTATTTAAAAAAAGATAAATAGTTGTTAGGATAGGCTTAACGACCGCTTTTCATAGAGAAAAATTGGGAAATCAATGTATGAAAATAATCAATTCACCCTTTTTAGAGGATATAAGGAAAGGCGTTTTTCCAAAGGATAAGGATATTGATACAACTAAACAGCATGTTGAGATATTTTTTTGTATTTTAACAAGTTTATTCTTACTACCATTCATTATATTTTCTTTTTATGAAAATGATAGTAGCTTAATATATTACTTACAAATAGGCTTGATTTTATTAATTTTTAGCTCTTTATTTTTTTCAAAAATTCCTCTCCTTTACACTGACAATATCAAACTCAATTCAAAAGACAATAATACGCAACCTGTTATTTTATTTATAGCATTACCAATACTAATATTTTTGACAATATATTTTAATAATTTAGCCTTTATGTTTTTATTAGTACTTTATGGATTAGCTAAAACAAATGAGGGGAAAGTGTTTTTATGGGAATATAGAAAATTATTACCTTTTATCATACCAATAATTATCTACTATCTAATAGATAAAGATATTTATTCTTTAAATAGAACAGACGATTTTAAAATTATTACTAATACTGTCACTATTTTTATTTTTCTCACCGTTGTTTTACGAGCAGCGGGCATTAAACAAATATTAAGTAGGATTGCTTTTCAATTAGCCAGCCAACAGCGAATTGGTTTTAATGCCGCGTTTTTTGCAATTTTAAATTCTTGGCTTTACGGCATGTTTACTGGTTCTGCACGGGGAAATATTACAGAAACCGCACATGATTATACGTATCGTGCAATGCTTACAGCAGGTTACACCCCCCAGTTTACCGCGTTATTAATCGCAATAGCTTCTACTTCTGGACAAATAACCCCACCTATCATGGGTGCTATTAGTCTAATTATATTACATAAAATTGAAAATATAACTTATAGCAATATTATCATAAGCACATTCTCGTTATCTTTTCTTTTCTTTATGAGTATGTTAGTCATTGCGTTTATTCAAGCGCGTATCGACAACATTACACTAAAAGAATTAATTGCTGGAAGTGAATTAAAGGAAGAAATTAAACCGCAAAACTTTCTTTTGGATTGGACAAAAATAGTAATACTGTTTGTAATCTTATTTGTTTTTAGTACTTTTTCTTTTTCATTTTTTGAAAAAACTACTTTGCTATTTGCGATGGTCATCATTTTGATCATGTCTTTACAAAAAAAAGAAGATAAAGGTAAGTTTATTTTCAGAATATTAGCGGAATGGGGAAAAGATGTTAGGTTTTTAATATTACTTTCTTTTTTACTATTAACAATCATAGAATCTGCCTTAAATATAAAAGAATTATGGATTGTAGAACGGATTCCTCTACATTTGTTAGAAACTACCTCGCCACTTTTCTCATACCTCATTAAGCCATTAATGATATTGCTTATCAGTGGCGTTCTAATCATCCTAAATAGTTTACTACCCACTATTGCTGTTTTTTTACTCACTGCCCCCTTTATTTCACCTATACTTGAAAACCTTGGATTTAATGCATTATCTAGTTATCTTTTCATTTTCTATTATTCTGCACTTGCTGGTTTAACCCCAATTTTTAATAGAAACAACAGTATTCCACCTTATATAAAATCTGCTTGGCAAAAAAGAATAAAAGATGAAAATAATGAATTCAATGAATCACAAGACATTAATCTTATAAAAAGACTTATATATCCCCTCTACCTATTACCTATTATTTGGTTATTTCATCCTGCATTACACCAAATTCCTAGTACTTTAACAGCTTTTTATTTACTTATTAGCATTATAGTTATAATGATAGGCGTTTACAGTTTTACCCTGTACAACAAAGAAATTCCGTTTTTTGAGAAAACCCAAACCCACTTTATTTTATTCTTAATTATTGCTTATCTTTTATGTTTACCTACATTTATAGTATTTATCCTTTCTGGAGTGATATTTTTAATTTTATTACTTATTAATTCGCGACGCTCAAATAGTTCATTAAAAACAGCATTTGATTTAGCATTCAATCTTGCATATCGTCAATTATCACTCTCTATTATTCTCAGTTTGGCAACACTAACCCTTGTATATACTGTATATATTACAGGAATGGGATATTATCGCTATTTTAAAGAAGAGAATTTTCAACACTGGTTAAATAGTCGTTATCACTTTCTGCTCCATGTCAATGATTGCCAAGATTTATCGCAAATTAAGAGATTTATTAAAGAAAATACTGGATACGATATAACGGCTGTTTGTACTAAAACCGCAAATGTTTTCGTTGCACGGACTAATCCCACTCCCTTCATTGTATTTCCCACAATTGCTGTAGAATTTAAACCTGAATTAGCTCAGTTATTACCTAATTTTTATCAAAACTTACAAAAAAACTACCAAGAAGAAATTGAATCATATCGCAACGCTGTTAAGGAAAGTTGCTTTTTAGCTTTAGAAAAGTCATTGACTCAATGGCAAAATAATAAACTTGATATGCAAAAAATAAGGGGAACTAACTGCGAAACAGAACAACAATATCCCATTGCATTTGTTGGTAGTGACTTAACCACTAACTCATATAATATTTTACCCTATCAAACGATTACCTTGCTTAGTACCCAGATAGTTAACGAAAAGATGCCAATATTAATCGCGCATCTTGAGCATAATGCGGAACAATCTTTTTTAGTACTTTCTTATTTTGATACGGAAAATTATAGGGATAGTGATATTAACAAATTAATTTTTGTTCCTGAAGGAAGCCTAAATAGCATATATAAAGAGTCTCAGTTGGGTATAGATAATAGTTTATTTATAAAAGTACAAAATATTTCTAATTTAGAAGATTTAAAAACGATTATTCAATATATTAAAAGCCCCATAATAAAAAATAAATTAGACTATTACGGAATCAGCGAGTCTATTATCGGCTCATTAGAAGATGAGTACATTTTAAAAAATAAGAGGTCACTTAATGACCTTGATAACGCACTTAATATATTGGATTCATTATTTATTTTAATAGTTTTATTAACTTTTATAATTTTATTAACAACATTAATACTGTTTTTTGATAAAAATAGAAAAATCTTCGCATTAGCAAGAATTGCAGGCTTGCCGCGTACAATCACCTTTACTTTTTTAATTATTGTGTCCTTATGTTTTTCAGTATTTCCTATCTTTTTAGCAATATTTTTAAACACAGTTGTTAATATTGGAATTGCTATTTTTATTCCTAATATTACTTTTAGTTTCAGTATAATGGATATTATCCTACTCTTAGTAACTGTTATATTATTGGCATTATTGAGTAGTCTTATTTTGTATTGGCGTTTCTTTTTTAAGTCTATTATCAGTGAGTTGCTCTATGTCAGACAACAATCCTAATAACCAACAAAATGCCCTAACACTTTTATTACAGACGAAAAATATTACAATTCGGCATAAAGACAATATTCTTTTAGAAAATGTCTCACTAGATGTCTATCAAGGTGAGATTCATATTATTACTGGTGATATTGGTACAGGAAAAACTTCATTATTGAATATATTGGGTTTACTGTCTGAACTAGAAAGCGAAGATAGAGAAAAAAGTGAATTATCTGTATTTATGCCAAAAAGAATTAATTGTAATAGATTATTTGTCGGGGAGCGTGATTTTCTAATTAGAACATATTTCTCATATATATTTCAGTCACCTGAATTAATTATGAATTGGAGTGCCATTGATAATATTAATTTTTTTTTAACGGCAACGGGATACTTGAGATTTAACGAAAGAGCACGGCGCAATGAGGCTTATTCATTATGTCGTAGCATGGGAATTACAGCAGAAATTGCCGAAAGACCTGTTTATACGTTATCAGGTGGTGAAAGACAATTAATTGATATTATTAGAGCCTTGGTTAAAAAACCAAAAGTTTTAATAGCTGATGAGCCAACTGCAAATTTATCCCCTGAACTTAAGTCGGAAATAATATTTTCTTTAATAAAACAGATTGGGCAGGAACAAGTTAGTCTTATTGTTGCAACACATGATATAGTTACGATAGACTTGGGTGGACTAATACAATTAGGACAAAGTTACAAGCTTAACTTTAAGTTTCATCGGATAGAAAATAAGCAGTTAAAAAGAATATCTATCGATAATTACATTCAGGTTGATTAGTAGGGTTACCTAATCCATATCCATTGGGTGGTAGGAGAAGCTATGTGTGTTTTTAATAAACCATTGACTTTTTTTATATTTATGCTGGTTGTTTCTGTTGGATATGCATGTAATACAGATGAGCAAACAAACCCATTGAGTTGTTCCATTGAACAAAAAAAGCCATGTATTTTTGTTTCTCAACAAATAGCTATAATTCAGATAAAGACTAACTTAGGAAATGCAGGAGGAAAATATTGCGTAAGAAATATTCCAAACCTCTGTCAGAAAAATGATAAAAATGATTACATTAATTGCTTAAAAACAGCAATACAAGAGACAACATGTATGTGTCGAAAAAAATATTTTTTAGGTTTATTCAACAATATATATATTCTTATATTACCTAATCAAGAAAACTCTATGGAAACATCACTTGACGACATCATGAAAAAGCTTCAGAAAACTAACTAAAATGTTGCTCTTTTTCAAACCATAATCGCATCATTTCTACTTCAAAACGATACCCATGCCCAACTTTTTTCAATAACTCTAATTGTTCTAGTCGTTTTAAGATATCTCCAGAATTTTTACAAAAACCTTCAATTTCTGCCTTAGTAATTACTCGTTGAGAACCCTGTTGCGCAATAAACCGTAAAATAACAACGCCTTGTTCTCTTGCACGAACTTCAAAAGTAGTAAATATACCTGCTCCTTTTTTTAAAGATGTTGCAATAGCATGTTGTACATCTACAGTGGTTACTTGATAAAAAATATGTCTTGGTTGCGATGAGGTGCGGATTCCTATGTTTTTCAGTTCAACAATTTGACGACACAACAGTTGCAATAATGCGGGTTGATTATGAGTCACATCCAGCATCATTTGTACTGCATCAGCATCATATTGCAACGGAAAGTCTTTTACTGGTCTTTCAATTAACTGATGCGATGCTTCATCTGACAAATAGCTAAGGTACTCAAATTGAAACGCATTTGCTACGCTGTGATAGCTTCTAAACTCTTCTAAATTCTGCGCGGCAATAATTAAACGACGTTTTGGATAATGTTGTATCCAATGTCTTAAAATATCTACAATTGAGGCTGTCAATTGAGCTTCTCCATTTTTAATGGCTTGATGCAATCGTGCAAATTCATCAAATGCAATAACCAGTATTTTTTCACCAATACGCTCACCGATTTGTTCTACCCATTCTGAAAAATACTCATAAGCATTGCCGTGTGTTGGTAGGTATTCTAATAGTACTAAATCATATGTGTTTTTTGCCGAGTGTTTCAATTGCTTTGCTAATCCGCGCCAAAAATCATCCATGTTGTTACAAACAGGGATAACCCCCTGTAAATCAACATATAGCACAATCATATTAGGCATAAATGCACGTAAGGCTTTTAATAAACTTGTTTTACCTATACGATACTGTCCATACAAGAAAATAGAGTTTCCATCTTTAAATCGTTGTTCAATTTGCTGAATAAATTCTGTTCTTCCAACAAATACAGGATTATTGTGAGGAACAGGTGAGCCAACAATGTAAGGAGAATAGATTTCACGAACTTGTTGAGCTTGATTATGTAGTTTTTCAATTTCCGTTTGTAATAGTGTTAGCCATTTTTGGGCAATAGGATTCAAATATTCTTGAACAGATTTATTCTGATTGGTTTGTAGAAAAGTTTGAATACGTTGCCTTACTTGATCTAAGCCTTGAATCTGATCATAAGATTGAGTGTAACTCAGCGCGTCTGTAACGCTTTTACTCCAGTCTTGAAAATGAGCAAAAAAAATTGAGTTATGTAGACGTTTAGTCTTAGTAGATAGTGTTTGGATGCTTGTTATATCTGTAACTTCACCCAATACTCGCGCATCTGCCCGTATTTTTATTATCTCTATAGTTCCTTTCCAAACGGTAGATGAAGCTGTTTTTTGTTCTAGCAATGTTAATGCTTCGTTAAACTCAATTTCATTATTGCATTGAGTTTTATTGTGTTCATGCAATAAATCAAAATGTTCTATTAGACCAAAACCACCAATGTTTAAATAATAGTGCTCATACCAAAAGGCAAAATGCCGTTTTAATCGTTTAGCTGATAGGGACGTAGTACGACTTGCCTTGACATCGAGCAGATAATTCAGTGTATTCCACATTATTAGAAAAGGTGTTAAGAGGATAGGTAACCACAAATTAATGAAAAGTCCAATAGATACACACGCAACACTAATAAACAGTAATAATAGAGTGTTGTTATTTTGAAACTCAACAAAAAGCTTAGCACCATTAATACCATCAATAGGTTTAGTATCTAGTTGTGTGAGCAGTGGATACAAGAAAGCAATACTAAATGCACCAATAATAGTACCTACCGAAGTTGCAATGCGTATGCTTTGAAAAAAACGAGCAATAACGAGGTAAGGTAAGCAAAAGAAACTAGTAAAAATAACAAAACCATTTAATGAGCCTTTAGCAATGCCTTCAAAAATATGTCCGTCTTGAGATGGGGATAGATAGTCATAATGACATATTGCATATAGCGTTAATGTAATGGTTATATAAATAATAAATTTTCTATGCTCTTTTTTAGATAAGAGTAAAAAAGATATTAATACAGGTAAAACAAAAAGCGACTGGAATGAAACACGCGAAAGATTAAAAAGAACCAAAGCCGTTAATATTAATATACAAAAACTAATAGTTATTCCCAAAAAAATTGTACTCAATTGATAAATAAATAGGGATATATTAAATGTTGTTTTATTATTCTCACTTAAAGTATTTAGAACACTGCTAGCAATACCTGATGCTAAAGCAAGTATAGGTAATGTTGTTGTATTATAAGCTTGATTATAAAATACAAAGCCCCCAGCCATATAAAATAAGACAATAAGCCCTGTACCAACTGCTGTATCTAATCCAATAATCCAAAAACTAAGCCCAATTCCCAGTGCAAAAGCTAAACTTGCTGACAATATAAACGCTAAATTATTTATATCCTCCTGACTACCTTGATTGCCTTGGAGAGTAAAAACAATTATCCCCCCAATAACTAATAGTAAGCTCGGTAAAATAATATAAGAAGCAAAAATAAGATGTTTAAATTGGGCTATTTGTTCAGGAATAAATCGATTTTTTTTTACTACTTGTTCCCTTTGTTCTTTTTCATACTGTTTCCATCCCGATGGTTGAAAAAACATCCATTTGAGATAAGAAAACAATAATTTAAATGAAGTCCAAAAAAAAGTAATCATTGAAGAATTCCTGTATGTGCAGTTGTATTAAAGAGATTGAATTTCATCTACCTCAGGACGTTCTGCTTTTAAAATTTGAACGAGTTGCTCAGTCTGTTCCCGTTGTTCACAATACACGATTAAAGTTTCTACTAAACGACGTTTAGTCGTGTTCTCTAATTCATCTTCATCAATGTTTAACTTGAAAATAACTGATTTTACTTCACGAAATGAAAAATATTGATTGAAGCATTTCTGTAATTCTTGCCGTCTTTCAGTTTTCTGTTTTTCCTGAACCTTAGATTCTTGCACTTCACGTATAACATTGCTAATCACATCATTGGCTGCTTTGCGCCAGTCTTCATGTGAGCCACTCTCTTTATGCTGGTAACATAAAGAACATAAACATTGAAGCAGAGCAGGGCGACGTTGACTCTTAGTCAGAATAAAATCAATGTCTTCTTGTGTAAAAGGGATGTCTGACAATTGAGTCAGCTTAAGTGCATCTTCTTCTTCAAAAGCTTCTTCAACTTTAAAGGTATAACCAAAAATATTAAAAAAATCAGATGGCTCATCACCTAATAATTCTGTTATCAACGCAGGATGTCGTTCTGAAGTAATGATAAAACCAATACCACCTGAATCAGCAATTGCTAAAGAACGAAGACTTTCCCAAAAGGAGCGGTCAAATTCACTGGGATAGTAAGTGATTCCCTTATCAACATTATCTAGCAAAAAAATTAAGGGATATTGTGCGCAATCTCTGACTATGTCATAAAACTCTTCTAATGGATTATTTGTAACTGATAACATCCCTTCTTGATAAAAAGGCATTTGTTTAATCAGGCAATTTAACAATTTAGCTCGATTATTAACTGTAAAATCAGATAAGTCAGCAGAAACAAAGGTAATAAGAACATTTTTAGGGAAAACTTGTTGTTGTTCTACACGAAAACGAGTATCTATTGGGTTACGCGCTAAATTTCGCAAATGATGTAGTATTGAACTTTTACCAGAACCATGTACCCCCCAAATAGCAGCACTTTGTACAGGCATATTTGGATAGTCTTTCCATAAGCCTATTAGATATTGAATTAACAGTTTATGATTAATGAACTGTTTAAATTCAGCTGGAGTCGTTACAAATGGATTCGGCATGGGAATCACTCCTACTCAGTTAAACTATTAAAATCCCGCCATTTTTCAACTGAATTGTTACGATAAGCATCAACGTATTGACGACATAACACTTGCAGTTTTAAAGGGTGTAATTGGCTTTTTTCCAGAATAAAGTCTTTATCATCCGCTGAAATCACAATTGGGGATTGTTCCATCAGTTCTAATGCTTCCTCTTTCGAGAAAACAGGCATTTCTATTTGATATCCAAAGATATTAAAAAAAGGTGATGATATTGTCTTTTTATCTAAAATTTCACTGAGTTTAGAGGGAGTTTCAGTTGAGGCGATTACAAATCCTAAACGTGCTGTATCAAACATCGTTGTAGATATAGACCGTAGGGACTCCCAAAAATAGTTGTCTAGCTCCTTGCTTGGGTGAGAAACAGCTGCATTAATTTCGTCAAATAGCACAATTGTTGGTGCTTTTAACTTTTCGCTAAGAATATCATAGAATTCTGTTATGGCATTCTGTTCACTAAGCACTAAATTTTCACTAGATTCTAATCGCATATTTTTCAATATGTGTTCTAGTAATTTTTTGCGAAATCCCATCTGTGGATTTTGAAAATCTACGTAAATAAAATTATATGAATGTTGTTTAGGTAATAACCATTCATAGTTTTTTTGCGTATCTCTCCAGTTTGTATCCGTCGTTTGAAAGTTTGCTAAGTCACGTATTTGAAATAATAAAGAAGTTTTCCCTATTCTTTTTTCACCATAAATTGCTGCATTTTGTATAGGTTGCTGAGGGTAATCTCGCCATAAATTAAATAGGTTGCGTAAAATATCCTCCCGCCCAAAAAACTGTCCACGTTTAACTGGCGTTCCAACAATAAAGGGGTTAATGATTTGTGAGGATGGTATTTGAGCATTTCCCTTTTTTTCTATATTTATACCTGTATCGCCTTGATATGTGAATTTAATCGCATTTAATAATTCTTCTGTATCTTCATCAGGTAAGCGATAGTGTTTTGCAAACATTTTAATAGGTGTTGGTGTCTCTGGCTCACTATCTTTACGCCACCGAGCAATAGTTGTGTGATGCACGCCTAAAACTTGTGATAGTTTTTGGTTGGTAACACCTAAGTATTCTATATGTTCATTAAATTTTGTAGAAAAAGTATTCATCTTTGTTAGCGTATTATAATTATTGTGCATGTATATCTAGAGTTTAATAAATTTTAACTAAAAAATACATAAGAAATTATTTTTATATCTAGATGTATTAAGTAAAAGAAAAACATTAAGTGATGTTTTTGTCAAGTTAAACGACTAACAGTCTTTATGTAATAGACATTGAGTGTTTATTAAAGCTGTTGACACATCAATAAATGTGGACGTTCATTTTTTATCAGATTAATTAATACCTGTGTAATGTTATGTCTTTCACAGTATTGGATGAGCGTTTCAATAAGGCGAGATTTCGCCTCTATACCACTAAATTCATCTTGATCAATGTTAAGAAAGAAAATTAATGTTTGAATCTCATGAAATGCAAAAGAATGCGTTAAACAGTAGTGTAGTATTTTTCTTTTATTTTCAGAGAGGAATGGGGTATTGCTCTGTGTTTGAGTATAAATAATATTGTTATCTCCAATCGCAATTACGCCAATAGTTGAGTTGGACACGTTCATGATTTAACTCCATACAAAGAACATTTCTCTTTGTCAAAAATAAAGATTAATGAAATACAATGCTACATGTAAAAAACCATCCTTTATATACATAATATTTTATGCTTTAAAATAATCAAGCTATAATGCATAAAAAATTATGTATAAAATTTTAACTTGCGATTTTATATAAATAATTTAAGTTACACGGCATCGCTGAATAACAATATTTTTCTCAACTTGCAAGCCTTCGATAAACAGCTAATATTTAGTGAACGCTTGTTAAGGAAAAAGAGGGCTAGTTTTGCCTTTTTTGCAAGGTCTTACTATAATGAGCGGTTTTATAATCCCATTTGTCCCTTAACCTAGAGGAGTGTCGCTTTCAATGCCTAATGTCCGCGTCAAAGAAAATGAACCTTTTGAAGTTGCTATCCGTCGTTTCAAACGTTCTTGTGAAAAAGCTGGTGTTCTTGCTGAAGTTCATCGCCGTGAATTCTACGAAAAACCCACCTCCATCCGTAAACGTAAAGCCGCTGCCGCTGTCAAACGTCATATGAAAAAGCTTCAACGTGATGTGACTCGCAGAGAGCGTCTTTACTAGGTCGCTTTGTCAGCGTCTGCATGCAAAGTCAGGTTGTAATAATTCAATCTTGTTCCATAAAGTTGTCAGATTGCACACTTTTAGGTTTTATCATTTAGGTTGTTATAATCATTAGACTTTGCATTATTCCGTTGTTTTTCTTTTTAATCTAAGCTACTTCTGTGTTATGAATGAAGTAGAGGTGATTCATTTATGTCTGATTCTCTCAAACTGCGTATTCAGGAAGATGTTAAAGCCGCTATGCGGGCGCAAGAAAAAGAGCGTTTAGGTACGATTCGTTTATTGATGGCTGCGATTAAGCAGCGGGAAGTCGATGAGCGGATTGTCTTAGACGATACGCAAATCGTGGCAGTGCTTGATAAAATGATTAAGCAACGTCGTGATTCTATCAGCCAGTTTTCCGCTGCGGGTCGTCAGGACTTAGCGGATAAAGAATCCCGTGAAATTGAAGTTCTCCAGTCTTATATGCCTCAGGCGTTGAGTGAGTCTGAATTGACCGCGCTTATCGAGGCTGCCATCTCTGAATCTGGCGCGACCTCTATCAAGGATTTAGGTAAGGTCATGGGGATATTGAAGCCTCAGGTGCAAGGGCGTGCCGATATGTCTGTTGTGAGTACCGAGTTGAAAAAACGCTTAGCTTAAGTGTTTTCTTTTTCGTTGTGCTAGTGGGCAGTGCTTGCCGTTGATGCAGGGTGTTCATCATGCGTATTGCGCGTAGTTTTATTAATGATCTAGTGGCGCGTGCCGATATTGTTGAGATTGTTGATAGTTATGTGCCTTTGCGTAAAGCAGGACGGAATTTTGTCGCTTGTTGTCCTTTTCATAACGAAAAAACCCCTTCTTTTTCTGTCAGTGCAGAAAAGCAGTTTTATCATTGCTTTGGTTGTGGTGCACATGGCACTGTGCTGACTTTTTTGATGGAGCATGGACGCTTAGATTTTTTTGAGGCGGTGCATGAGTTAGCGTCACGGTTGGGGGTGTCAGTCGTTTATGAGGCTGGTAGCGAGTCTAATGCTTCTGTGCTTGATACTCAGGGTGAGTTGTATCAGGTGATGGCGAGTGCACTGCGTTATTTTCAACAGCAGTTGTATGCGCCTGTTGGGCGTGAGGCGTTGGCGTATTTGCAGCAACAACGGGGGCTGTCGGACGCTATTATTGCTGAATTTGCTTTGGGGTATGCACCTGCTGAGTGGGATGGGTTGTTAAGGGCTTTGTCGGTTGATAAGTCGGTTTTATTGCAGGCGGGTTTATTAAGCGAGCATGAGTCGGGAAAGTTGTATGACCGTTTTCGTCATCGGGTGATTTTTCCGATTTATGATCAGCGTGGGCAGGTGATTGCCTTCGGTGGTCGGGTTTTGGATGATAGTAAGCCAAAGTATTTGAACTCGCCAGAAACGCCCTTATTCTCTAAAGGTAAAGAGCTTTATCATTGGGATAAGGTGCGTAAGTCTCGGGGTTTAAAGCGGGTTGTGGTGGTTGAGGGGTATATGGATGTTGTTGCATTAGCACAACATGCGGTTTCTAATGCGGTAGCAACTTTAGGAACGGCAACAACGCCTGATCATTTGCAACGATTATTTCGGAGTGTGAGTGATATTGTTTTTTGTTTTGATGGGGATGAGGCAGGACGTAAAGCCGCATGGCGGGCGGTAGAAACGGTATTGCCTTTGTTGCAAGATGGTCGGCAGGTGAGTTTTGCCTTTTTACCGCAAGCGGATGACCCTGATAGTTTTGTCCGACGGGAAGGAACAGCCGCATTTAATCAGTATTTGGATGATGCCTTACCGTTATCGCAGTTTTTATTAAATCATTTAACGCAGCAAGTAAAGCTCGAAACGATTGAAGGGCAAGCACGTTTAACAGAGTTGGCAAAACCATTAATAAATCAGTTACCTGATGGGGCTTATCGGGATTTATTAACAAAAAATTTGCAGAAGTTAGTGCAGGTAGATTTAAAAAGATCGACTACACTTAGAAGCATTGGCAAAAAAACAGAAAATGCTTTTAATAGAACACCTAAGCAAGCAAACTTCAAAGAGTTGTCATTAGTTGAACAGCTTATTGTGTATTTAATGCTTTATCCTGAATTTATCCAAGAAATTGAATATCCTAATAAAAAATTATCAGGGCTTTTTTTAGATAATATTGATTTATTGATTCATTTAATTGTTTTAATTAGAGAGTCGCCAGAAATCACTTTTGCGAGTATTTGTGAGCATTGGCGCGATACAGCGTATGCAGAGACGATTAACCGTTTAGCTGTTTATCAACCGCATTTCCTAGAAGAACAACGGCATTTTGACATTAAGCAAGAATTTCAGGACATTCTTCAACGTTTATATATTGAATATGCAAGGCAACGTTGGCAGTTTTTATTGCAGAAATTACAAAAAGGGACGATAACAGAAGAAGAAAAACAGGAGTTTAAAACAATAAACCCTAAAGGGGTTCGTTAAGTTAGGAGAAACGGGATAATAAGGGCAAAATAAATATTCTCTATTCGGATTCTTTCCCATCATATGAGGGGGAGATCAGTTTAAAGATTAAGGGTATTTTTTTGCCTTCATGGGCTAAAATACAACAAAAGTTGTGTAAAAGACTCAACTACACACCCTTGTTGTACTTTTAATACAAACTTCATTACAGGTGCGCGTCAACCACTATGAACTACGAACAAGAAGACTCTCAGTTAAAGCTACTCATTGCAAAGGGTAAGGAACAAGGTTTTCTGACTTATCATGAAGTCAATGATCATTTACCTGATGATCTTGTCGACCCTGAACAGATTGAAGGTGTCATTAGCATGATTAACGACATGGGAATCATGGTGCATGATGAATATGTGCCAGACGCGGATTCTCTGTTGATGAGTGATAATGCAGTCGCACCCGACGACGAGGACGCAGCAGAAGAGGCAGCCGCCGCGCTAGCGAGTGTAGATAGTGAATTTGGACGGACAACAGACCCCGTGCGTATGTATATGCGTGAAATGGGAACGGTGGATTTATTAACCCGTGAGGGTGAAATTAAGATTGCTAAACGGATTGAGGAAGGTTTAACGCAAGCATTGACAGCGTTAGCAACTCATCCTGATATTATTGGCGAATTTTTAAGCTTATTTGATAAAGTCGCTTCTGAAGAGGTGAAATTATCGGATTTAATTTCAGGGTTTGCTGATCATACAAATCCTGATGATGAAGTGCCTGCCGCAGCGTTATCTGAGAATGCCGAAGAGATGGACGAAGATGAGATGATGACAGTCTCAGGCAGTACAGGCGGTGATGATGACGAAGAAGGAGGGATGTTAGAAGAAGTCACTTTAGATATGGAAGAGGCTTCTAACCGTTTTGCTCGTTTACGCGAAGCGCATCAGCAAATGGTCACCATGCTAGACAAACATGGTTTAAATTCTCCTGAGTTCCAGCAAGCCCGCCAAGATGTAACGGATGTCTTCTTACAATTTAAGTTAGTAACGAAGTTAATCGACGATTTAAGCCTGCGTTTACAAAACGATGTGGCAACCATTCGTGAGCAAGAAAATGTTATCCGCGACATTTGCATTAAAAAAGTGTTGATGGATAAGAAAGAGTTCTTAAGCTCTTTCAAAAATAACATGACGAACCCTGATTGGATTCCTAACTTGTTAAAAGGCAATAAAGCCTATGTGGAAAATCTGAAGAAGCACGCTGAGGATTTAATCCAACATCAAAGTAAATTGATTGCGATGGAAAAACAATCCCGTTTAGACCTCGCCGAAATTAAAGAAATCAATCGTCGCATGTCTATCGGTGAAGCGAAAGCCCGCCGTGCTAAAAAAGAAATGATTGAAGCTAACCTGCGTTTAGTCATTTCTATTGCCAAAAAATACACTAATCGCGGTTTACAATTCCTTGACTTAATTCAAGAAGGCAATATCGGCTTGATGAAAGCGGTGGATAAGTTTGAGTATAAACGCGGTTATAAATTCTCTACTTATGCAACGTGGTGGATACGCCAAGCGATTACCCGCTCGATTGCTGACCAAGCCCGTACAATTCGTATTCCTGTCCACATGATTGAAACAATTAATAAACTCAATCGCGTTGCGCGGCAAATTCTGCAAGAAAAAGGACGGGAAGCAACGCCCGAAGAATTAGCCGAAAAGATGGAAATGCCTGAAGATAAAATTCGCAAAGTCTTAAAAATTGCGAAAGAACCCATTTCTATGGAAACCCCTATCGGTGATGATGAAGATTCGCATTTAGGCGATTTTATCGAAGACACTAGCATTCCCGCGCCTTTAGAATCCGCAACCTTTGAAGGCTTACGCCGTGCAACACAAGAAATGTTACACAGCTTAACCCCACGAGAAGCAAAAGTCTTACGGATGCGTTTTGGCATTGATATGTCCACCGACCACACGTTGGAAGAAGTGGGCAAACAATTTGATGTCACCCGCGAGCGTATTCGTCAAATCGAGGCGAAAGCCTTACGTAAATTACGCCATCCCAGCCGCTCCGAGCAATTGCGGAGCTTCTTAGACTAAGACGCGCCATTACGTTCAATAAACAAGGGGACCGTCGTTAAGACCTCCCCTTGTTTTATTTATTCGTCTTAGCCATGACGCTTCAAAATAGTGGGCATAAACCGTGATAGATAAAGAACAATGGGGAATTTGGGCTTTCATTGCTTGTATCGCAGCACTTTCTACGATTTGGCTTTATCGAATGGAACAAGATAAAACAGCACAAGTGGATACGGATTTATCACGCAGTCCCGACTATACCTTAGGACGTTTTACCGCGACGCAATTTGATAAAAATGGTTTGTTACAACAACGCTTAATTGCGGATACGATGGTACATTATCCTGAGATAGAAACCGATGTTCGTGCACCTGTCTTGTTTTTCTACACAGCGGGGCAATTAACATGGCAAGTAGTGGCTGAACAAGGGCGTATTTCTCCCAATAATAAAGATATTTGGTTTTTAGGAGAAACGACAATGGAACGCCAATCTGTTGCTCCTACAGAAGCTTTACGTTTAATCAGTCGAGATGTTTGGTTGCAAACTGAGCCACAAACGGCAGAAACCGTCGAACCAACCACCATTTTAGGACATAATGCACAAACGCAAAGCGTCGGGATGAAAGTCTATTTACCAACACGCATCATGGAGTTGCGTTCACAAGTGAGGGGGCAATATGTCCGTTAATAAAGCATTATTGGGCGCGAGCTTGTTCATCATGAGTCATTCTGTGTTTGCCCTTGCAACAGATAAAGACCAACCGATTAATATCACAGCGGAACAAGCCACGATTGATGATATAAAAGGGATTGCGATTTATGAAGGCAATGTGGTTGTAACACAAGGCACGATTCGCATTGAAGCGGATAAAGTCACGCTGACCTATACGAAAAAACAAACCTTAGATAAGGTGATATTAGACGGTAATCCTGCACGCTTTAAACAACGTCCTGATAACAGTACCGAAGATTTAAACGCAAAAGCGGAGAAAATGGAGTATTTTGCCACAGAAAACCGCTTGCAATTAACTCAAAATGCAGAAGTGTGGCAAGGAAAAGACACCTTTACGGGGCAACGTATTACTTACGATACGGAACGTGGTATCATTAAAGCTAATCAAAAAGTGCAAGTGACCATCCAACCGCGTCAGCAGTCACCCTCCAAAGCACCTGCCAATTAGGAACATGTCTTTACATTGCCAACTTATTAACACCATTCATTATTGGTCTTTAGTAAGAATCCGTTGATTTTAAGTTAATTATTAAACGCTACAATCATTCATTCTTAGATGAGCAAACTATCCGCGCAACACCTCGCCAAGCGATATAAAACCCGCCAAGTTGTCAAAGATGTCAGCTTACATGTGACCAGTGGGGAAGTGGTCGGCTTATTAGGACCAAACGGTGCAGGCAAAACCACCAGCTTTTATATGATAGTCGGCTTAATCCCCTGCGATGAAGGGGGAATTTATCTTGATAATCAAGAATTAACTTATGCACCTATGCACAAGCGGGCGCAAATGGGCATGGGTTATTTACCGCAAGAAGCCTCTATTTTTCGCAAACTGAGCGTTGCGGATAACATCATGGCAATTCTTGAAGTACAAAAACATTTAAATAAAGTGCAACGTAAAGCGCGTCTAGCACAATTACTAGAAGAATTGCATATTGCCCATTTACACGATAATGTAGGCATGAGCCTTTCAGGCGGAGAGCGACGACGGGTAGAAATTGCTCGCGCACTTGCGGCAGAACCTCGTTTTATGCTCTTAGACGAGCCTTTTGCAGGCGTTGACCCCCTATCAGTCGCAGATATTCAACGGATTATTGCGCATTTATGCAGTTTAGACATTGGGGTTTTAATTACAGACCACAATGTCAGAGAAACGCTAGATATTTGTCATCGTGCCTATATCGTTAATGAAGGCGTTCTCATTGCTGAAGGATCACCCGAAAGTATTCTACATAACCCCCAAGTCAGAGAAGTCTATCTTGGACAAAACTTTCAGTTATAATTTGGCACGCTATACTTCTTATTAGGAAGCATTAAAAACAAGTGTGTGTATCAATA
Organism: Beggiatoa alba B18LD; assembly: GCF_000245015.1. NCBI lineage: Bacteria > Pseudomonadati > Pseudomonadota > Gammaproteobacteria > Thiotrichales > Thiotrichaceae > Beggiatoa > Beggiatoa alba. The sequence goes on from NZ_JH600070.1 coordinate 3,426,614, forward strand.
GAATGACCGTTAATTAAGACACCACACACCCCATAAACAGGATTTGGTAGTCACCTTACGACATGCTATGAAACAGAGCCTTCAACTACGCTTAGGTCAGCAAATTACCATGACACCACAATTGCAACAGGCAATCCGCCTTTTGCAGCTGTCCACGTTGGATTTGCAACTAGAAATTCAACAAGCGTTAGAATCAAATATCATGTTGGAAGCCACAGAAGGCGAATATGATGACGGTGTCGAAGATTATGATGATAACCCCGCAACGCCTTCACCTGAGATAGAAGATAATTTTAAACAAGAATTAGACCGCGCTTTAAACAACGAAACTGAAACCACCACACCAGATATCGATGAAGACTACGGCACAGGCGAAGACAGTCGTGAGTTAGTCATGGACAACGCCAGTGATATTCCTGAAAGTCTTGCCGTCGATTCTGATTGGGAAGACATTTATGATGGCGCGTTACATGACTACCCCACCGCAAATGCAGATGGAAATGGTAAAGACTTACTTTTCAGTCAAAATGCCGCTGAACAGACCCTAACTGACCATTTACGCTGGCAATTAGACCTAACCCCCTTTAGTAATCAAGACCGTGCAATTGCGACCGCCATTATAGATGCTATTGATGGCGACGGATATTTACGCGCAAGCATAGAAGACCTCATGCAAAGTTTAGGCGAAGGGGTAATCGTTGAATCTGATGAAGTAGAAGCCGTTTTACATCGCGTGCAACACTTTGACCCCGTTGGTATTGGTGCACGTGATTTAGCAGAATGTTTACAACTACAACTAGATGAATTACCAAAAGAAACCCTTTGGCTAACAGAAGCAAAACATTTAGTAAAAACGCATTTATCTGTCTTGGCTGACCATGACTACCCACAACTGGCAAAACTCATGAAGTTAAGCCGTGAAGACCTACGCGAAGTAGTCAACCTCATCCAAACCTTAAACCCGCGCCCTGGTGCGCAAATGGAAGTACACCAATCTAACTACATTGTGCCCGATGTTTACGTCAAAAAAATCAAGGGACAATGGAAAGTAGAACTAAATCCAGAAATTACCCCAAAACTACGAATAAATCGCTACTATGCCGACTTAATTTCCCGCTCAGACAGCAGTCGAGCGGATGTCAGCAACTTAAAAAATCATCTACAAGAAGCCCGCTGGTTTATTAAAAGCCTTAAAAGTCGGCACGAAACCTTATTAAAAGTTGCAAACTGTATTGTTAAACGACAAACTGCTTTTTTAGAATACGGCGAAGAAGCCATGAAACCACTGGTACTACACGATATTGCCAGCGAACTAGAAATGCACGAGTCGACCATATCCCGCGTGACCACGCAAAAATATATCCACACCTCGCGCGGTATTTTTGAACTTAAATATTTCTTCTCCAGCCATGTCAGCACGAACACGGGTGGAGAATGCTCTTCTACGGCAATTCGTGCGCTCATCAAAAAACTTATCGCAGCCGAGAATGCTGCAAAACCCCTTAGTGATAGCAAAATAGCCAGTATGCTATCTGAAAGAGGGATTAATGTCGCCAGACGTACAGTCGCTAAATATAGGGAAGCGATGGTGATACCACCATCCAATGAGCGCAAACGTCTGGTTTAGCACACACCTGCAAGGAGAACATTCATGCAACTCACCCTCAGTGGTCATCATATCGACATCACGCCCGCATTACGGAATTATGTAACGTCAAAAATCGAACGTTTAGAACGTCATTTCGACAATGTTACAAATGTTCACGTTGTTTTGGGTGTTGAAAAATTACGCCAAAAAGCAGAAGCAACCCTGCACGTTAGCGGTGCAAACTTATTTGCTGATGCAGAGCATGAAGATATGTACGCAGCGATTGATGCCCTGACCGATAAATTGGACAGACAAATTAAAAAACACAAGGAAAAACTGAAAGACCATCACCAAGCCGAAGGTGGTGTCAAAGCACAATCCCTTGAATAAACCCAGTCCACAATGAGCGGAAGTCGTGTTGAATGCCTCAATCTTCACAAGGGAAGGCTTTTAAGACAGGTTGTTATCTCTCTTTGTCTTATCAAACACTGTAGAAATAACAACCCCGCAGTGCATCAATCATCACTGCATAAGGTCCTCACGATTTCCGACTGATTGCACACTGTCCATCGAATTATGCGTATTTCAGACATCCTATCGCCTGAACGAATGCTGTGTAACGTACAGGCCTCCAGCAAAAAACGAGTATTAGAATATTTCAGCCGCTTACTAGCGACAGAAACGTCTAGTTTAACGACTCGCGAAATTTTTGAGAGCCTGTTATCACGGGAACGTTTAGGGAGTACAGGCTTAGGACGAGGTGTTGCTATCCCTCATGCACGTGTGCCTGACTGCCAATTAACCCTTGCAGCCTTTGTGCAATTAGAACAAGGGATAGATTACGATGCTATAGATAGGCAACCTGTTGATTTACTGTTTGCTTTAATGGTGCCTGAAAACTGTACGGAAGAACACCTACAAATATTAGCGATGTTGGCAGAAATGTTTAGCAATGAAAAGTTCCGTGAAACTTTACGTAACTTACCAGATTGTCAAGCAAAATATGCTTTCATGGTAGAATGGCAAGCCACTCAACAAGCCTCATCGGACTCCCTTTCCTCTCCATTATAGTGACCCTTTATGACCCTGTTAAGCGTTACTGAACTCTATGAGAATCATGCGGATAATTTAGGACTTCATTGGTTAGCAGGGAAGGAAAACAACCGTTTTTTGCAATTACAAACGGATCAACGGATTGGTAATGTCGGTTATCTCAACCTTATTCATCCGCATCAAATTCAAGTCATCAGCCTTTATGAACTAGCCTATTTAGAAGCGTTATCTGATAACGTTTATGAAGATGCTTTAAAACAGTTATTCGAAAACGCAAATCTTGCCTGCATTATCGTCGTTGATAGCCCCCGAGTGCCTGACGATTTAAAACGCTATGCAGAACATTATCATGTCCCCTTATTCACGTCGCAGGTCTCTGGCGAAACCCTCATGAATTACCTACATGGTATTTTAGGGCGAATGTCAGGGGAAAAAATCACCTTACACGGCGTATTTTTAGACGTATTCGGGATGGGCGTATTAATTACTGGCGATAGTGGCACGGGAAAAAGTGAACTGGCATTAGAATTAGTCAGTCGCGGACACCGTTTAGTTGCCGATGACGCGCCCGAATTTTCGCGGATTGACCATGGCGTAATTCGTGGCACGTGTCCCGTGCAAGGCATGACCCCATTTTTAGAAGTGCGGGGCTTAGGAATTTTAAACGTACAGGCTCTATTTGGGGATAGTGCAATAAAGAAAGATAAGTATTTAAGACTTATTGTAAAGCTAGAACATATGAGCTCTGAACAATTGCGCCAAATCGACCGTTTACAAGGCGATTACCGCTCCCGCCAAGTGCTAGGGGTAGAAATCCCTGAAGTCGGTTTGCCTGTTGCTGCGGGACGTAACTTAGCAGTTTTATTAGAATGTGCCGTTCGTAACCACAGTTTAAAAATGCAAGGTTACAACGCAGCGGATGAATTTTGCCAACGTCAAACCCGTGCCATGTACAACATGGATAAAGACGAGGGTTATGTGTCGCATCGATTTGATGTTTATTAATGCATTTAATAACGCTTAAACCTGCTAGGTCTTAAAGACCTAGCAGGTTTTTAATTGTTGACTCTTCATCAATTCAATCATTTCTTTTAACTGCATAATTTGTTCATTTAATAACTGATTTTCTTTTTCTTTCGCATCCAAATTGAAGGCGTAATTTTTCTAATTCTTGCGTTAATTCTACCGCTGAATTGATATAATATTGACATTGTGTGTTTTTATCACGAAATGAACCAATATTTAATATTATCTTCTCATCAAAGTTTAATAAATTTTTTAATTCAACGCCTAAAACTTCTGCTATAGCAAACGAATTATAAAAAGATT